>JAPKBO010000182.1 GCA_028823395.1 Planctomycetota bacterium
GCGAGCCCGCTGTTGCTTGTGACCAAGGAGTTGGCACAGGTCCAACCGGACGGGAACGCCAAGGGCTTGCTCGTGGGCCAACAGTTCTATCCGTTGAGCGAGGGGCCCGATGCCATCGGCCGTTTCGACTTCGTGCGCGGGGTCGCCTACGGCTGTCGCGTGGTGGTAACCAACCCCTCCGCCCAGCCCCTCTCCTTGGAATTGCTGCTTCAGATCCCAACGGGTGCGCTGCCGGCCTTACGCGGATCCGAGACCAGAGGTCACGCCCTTCAGTTGCCCCCCTACGCCACCCGGTCCATTGAATATGCGTTCTACTTCCCGGAGGCCGGGGAGTTCTCCCACTACCCCGCCCACGCCACGAGTGCCGGCCAGTACCTGGCCCACGCTCCGGCCCGCGCCATGACGGTCCTTGCAGCCCCAGAGGCCGTGGACACCGACTCCTGGTCCTGGGTGTCCCAACGTGCCGACTTGCAGACCCTGCTCGATCACATGAAGGGGGCCAACCTGCTGAAGGTGTCCCTCGGCCAGGTGGCCTGGCGCCTGAGCGATCGAGAGGCGTATGACGCCATCCTGGCCCTCTTGCGCGAGCGCCACCTGTACGACCACACCATCTGGTCCTATGGACTGCACCACACCGACCGGTTGACCATCCAGGAGTACCTGCGCCACGCCAACTCCTTCGTGAATCAATGTGGTCCCTGGTTGGATTCGACCCTGCTGAAGATCGACCCGATCGAGCGACTGGCATACGAACGCATGGAGTTCAGCCCGCTGATCAACGCTCGTGCACACCTGACCGGTACGGAGCGTGAGATCCTCAATAGTGACTTTGCACGCCAGTACCTCACCTTGATTAACATCCTGAACCACAAGCCGCATCTGGATGATGTCGACTGGATGAGTGTGACCTATCAGCTCTTGCTGCAAGACCGGGTCGGGGAAGCCCTAGCCAGCTTCAAGAAGGTAGATCCCTCTGGCCTGCCCATGCGCATCCAATACGACTACATGGATGCCTATCTGGACTTCTTCAGCTCAGACCACGCCCGAGCCGGCGCCATCGCGGCCAAGTACTCCGACCACCCGGTCCCTCACTGGCGTAGTCGCTTCCTTCAGGTTCAAAACCACCTCGCGGAGGCCGCCGGGGAGGTCAGAACGGATGGCGACGACACGGGCAGCTCAAGCAACGATGCGCTGGCCCGCGAAGAGCCCACGCTCGAGCTGGAGGTTGAAGCCGGTCAGGTCACCTTGGAGCACCGCCACCTGGCTTCCTGTGAGCTGCGCTACTACGTCATGGACGTGGAGTTCCTCTTCTCCACCAGCCCCTTTGTGCAGCAGGGCTCGGGCGCATTCAGCTACGTCAAGGCCAACCGCCTCGATGCTATCGCCCTGCCGGAGGACAACGGTTCCCTGACCCTAGACCTGCCCGCAGAGCTACGCTCTTCCAACGTACTGGTAGAAGCAAGGGCCGGGGGTTTGGTCCGACGTCAGGCCTACTACGCCAACACCCTGCGCGTGCAGGTGATCGAGAGCTACGGCCAAGTGAAGGTGACCGATTCGGAAACCAACCGCCCCCTGTCCAAGGCCTACGTCAAGGTCTACGTGCAGGACGGCGACAAGGTGCGCTTCCACAAGGACGGCTACACCGACCTGCGCGGCCGCTTCGACTACGTCTCCGTTTCCGGCGCGAACACCTCTGGCGTTAGGCGCTACGCCCTACTCATCATTGACGAGGAGCACGGTGCGGTGATCCGAGAGGTGGAACCGCCGGTTCGCTAACCGCGGCTGAGGGGCAACCACCGGGCCCCTATTCCAGGCGGGTCAATCGGGTCCCGAGCTCGTCGAGGCTCGCCACGCTGGCGACCTCGGCGTGGGCTTGGGGGGAGGCGGCGAAGCCGGTATAGAGGAGGGCCTCAAGACCGGCCGACCGGGCACCCTGGTAGTCCGCTTTGAAATCGTCGCCCACCATGACCGCCCGGTCACTGGAAACCCCAAGCGCCTGCAGGGCAAGCTCGAAAATGCGGGCGTGCGGCTTCTCGACTCCGGCCTCCTCGCTCGTGATGATCGCCTCGAAATAGGGAGCGAAGCCCAAAGCCTCGACCTTCTTGAGTTGGGCTAGATTCGTGTGGTTGGAGACGAGGGCCAGACGATGAGTTCCAGCTAGGAGGGACAACTGCTCGTGCGCATAGGGGGCGGGCTCCATGCGCTTTATAAACGCGCCCCAGTAGGCTTCGACCATGTGCACCGCCAGGGCGGGTTGCGAGCCACGACCCTCCGATGCGCTAGCGCGTTCTGCAATACGCTTGAAGAACAACGACCTCTCGTGGGACGCGGCGCTCCCCCTCAGCTCCTCGGCCAATTCAACACGCACCTGGTCGTGCAGTTCCCGGAATCGGCCCTCCCCCAAGCTGAACCGACCCGCCAGCACTTGCTCCGCCGCCAGTAAGCCAACCTCGTTGCATGGCGCGTACTCGTAGAGGGTGTTGTCGAGGTCGAAGAGCACAGCCTCGCAGGGAATCCGATCGCCCGCCATCAGCTCTCGCTCTCGACCCCACCGGAGGTCTTCATCTCAGCCAGCAGGCGGCGGCGGTAATCCTCACTGTCGAGGGCATCCAGTTCGGCGCACTGGGCTTCGCTCAAGAACTGGGGAGTCCCCACTGAGAGGGCGTGGTACTGGATGAAAGCCTGCTCCTCCATGGCCAAGGTTCGGAACAGGGCCTCCTTGACGGACTCTCCCACGCAGATCGTCCCGTGGTTGCGCAGCACCATGCCCTGACAATCGGGAGCCTCGAACCCGGCCTGAACCGCGGCGGCGAGCTCAGGAGTCGTCACCGTGATGTAAGGCACGTGGGGGACGTTGGCGCCCAGGTACACGTAGTAGTCGGCGTACATGGGACGCAGGTCATGCCCCGCCGCGGTCAGAGCCACGGTCATCTTGGGATGGGCGTGCACGATGGCGCGCACTTCCGGACGCACGCGGTAGAGCTGAAGGTGCATCAAGACCTCGGAAGAGGGTCGATTCTCGCCCTCAAGTATCTCTCCGCTGGAGATGGAAATGCGGGGATAATGCTGCGCCTCTGCATCGGCGAAGGAAAAACCGCTGGGAGAGATCCACATAGAGTCTCCCTCGCGGGCACTCACGTTCCCCCCGGCTCCGGTCACGAGGCCTGAGCCCACGAGCTCCCGTGCAGCTTCAATCAGTTCGTCAAGGTGTTGTGTCATTGGCCGTAGTTATCCAGGTAGCCCTGTTGCTCCAAACGGTGTCGGAAGGCTCCAAACAAATCGTCGTAGGTCGTGCCGCGCAGAGAATCCGGATGAAAGCTGCGCTCGATGACAAGCATACGCCCCATCGCATCCCACAGGCCATCGTGAACCGTATTTGCGGCGGCCAGAATGGCACTGCCGAAAGCCGATTCGTGACATTGGGGACGATGTAGGGTGCGTCCGGTCACATCCGCGCGGAGCTGCATCCAGACATCGCTTGCACTTCCCCCACCGGTGGCGAAGACGTCCCCCTGCGCCTCTTGCCCTGTAACCCGATCGAGGACTTCATAGGCTAGGCGCTCCACGAAGGCCACACCCTGTAGCCGTGCGGCAAAGCTCAGAGCCGCCTGATCCGGGGGTGCATCGCAGAATCCGAGTGCGGAGGGAGTCAGGAAAGGAAAGCGCTCACCCTTGCCCACCAGCGGATAAGCCAAAAAGGCTGAGGGCAGCAACGGTTCCGCGGCAGAGTCGAGCTGAGCGAGGTCAGCCCCCGAATGACCCTCCCGAATCCACTCCCCCCCCACATTACTGGCCGCGCCCGGCAACCAGCGTTCGCGCTGGACGCCCTGAGTATCCGCGTGATCCGGAAGCCGATGGGAGTAGACCAAGCCCGAGGGGTCGGTGGGCGCGTGATCTGCGAGACGCTTGAAGACAAGGGTAGTCCCAAGCGTCGTATTGTCGTCGCCCACCCGCGCGGCACCCGATGCGAGGAAGGCCGCCGTGCCATCCGTCGCCCCGGCCACGACCTTCAGGCCGAGGGGTAATTGAAGGTCCCTCGCCATATCGTCGCGGACCCGTCCCCGGACGGTGCCGGGCTCGACGACCTCCGGCAGCTTGCCCCGAATGCCCGTCCTATCATCCAGCCAGTCGGGCCAGGTCCTGGCCCTCAGGTCATAGCCGGATTTGAGCGCGTTACTCGCATCGGTCCAACCCACGGTGCCCGTCAAGCGGGAGGCAATGTAATCGGCCTGATGTGTAAAACAGCGTGCCTTGTCGAAGCCCTGCGGCTCATGCCGTTCCAGCCAAAGCATCTTCGCCAGCGACCAGGAAGCACGAACGGGTACGTCTGACGAGGCGCGCTGCGCCCAATCGCTCAACTCGAGGGCCTCCTCGTGAGCTCGACCATCGTTGTACATCAGCGCAGGAGTGCACGCGGCACCGGCCGCATCCACACCAACAACGGTCCCTGAAGTCCCGTCAATGGCGATCGCTTCCAAGGCCTCGGTCACCCCTCCCCGTTCCTCAAATTCGGCCATGACACCCAAGAGCGCACGCCGCGCCGCATCCCACCAGTCGCTGGGATCTTGTTCATGCTCAACGTCGGTGGCTAAACGTTGGCCAGGCCCCCCTGCAACAAGGTCAACTGAATGCATGGCGGCGACCTCTCCCTCGGCCGACACGATCACGGCCCGTGCCCCTCCTGTCCCCAGGTCCAAGCCGATGACCCATGGCCCGGCCGGGGTGGTGAGTGTTCGCGAAGGGGGGGCCAAGTGTGCCTCGATGTTCCGGCGGAGTCCGACTGATGAGCATGCGCTCGGCAGGCAGAATACTCCATCGGCACGGAGCGGCCCATCGTGCGCAGCCGGTGTCTCCGAATAGATAGCCTGGAAGACGGACTCGCGCCAAGGGAAATACCCTCTGGAGACACCTGATCCAGCGTGGATTTCCGCCGTACCAAGCCAATCCCTGCTCTATGTCCATGCCTCAATACCCGCATCCCAACGGCCGTAACGGCAGCGTCTTGGCGAGAATCCCCGATGAAGGCACGCCCGGGTTCCTTCCCACAGGAAGCCCGGATATTCTCTGCAGTCAACGTATTCACTCGAATCATGAAAACCGTGACCAGACCCCAAGCCAATCCTTCAAGCGGGATCCTCTCAGAGCGCGTCGCCCAGCGTGCCTTCGCCCAAATGCTGGCGATGATCCACGCCGCCAACAACCGTGATAACAAGCGGCCCGGCGACCCGAAAGTCGGTGGACACCCGGCGAGTTGCGCGAGCTCCCTCCATCTCCTCAGCGCCCTGCACCTCGTGGTGCGCGAGCCCGAGGATTTCGTCTGCTGTAAACCGCATGCCTCCCCAGTGGATCATGCCCTCCACCATCTGATCGGCCTCCTCAAGCACAACGAAAAGGTCAACTGGTACTCGGGCAACCCCTCCACCGAGTGGCTGACAGACGAAGAGTCAGAGAATGTGATGTCTGGCCTGCGACAGTTCCCCTCCAAGGAGCGCCCCGTCACGTTTCAGAGCTACCACGCAGCCAGTGATCCCGACTTCTGGCATTTCCTGCCCTCCGGGACCGTGGGTATCCCGCCTGTCTGCTCGGGCTACCTCGCCCTCGCCCACCGCTACGCTCGTGACCACGGCTGGGAGGTCCCGGAGAATGCACACTTCTGGTCCCTGATCGGCGACTCCGAGTTCCGCGAAGGATCCCTCTTGGAGGCCATGCCCGACTTCGCCGAGCGCATGCTGGGCGAAGTCACATGGATCATTGACTACAACCGGCAGAACCTTGACGGCACCCGCATTCCCAACGAGCGTGGCCTGGAAGGTGCTGACTGCGACCGCATCGAGCGGACGGGGGTGGCCAACGGATGGCGCGTGATCCATCTCCGGCATGGGCAGCTACGCGAGGAAGTATTTGAGCGCGAGGGGGGCCCACGCCTGCGCTCCCTCATCGAGACAGGATTCTCTGATTATGAGTTCCAACTCCTCGCACTCGCGCAGAATCCAGGCCAAGTTCGCAAGGCATGGCTTGAAAAGGATCCCGCGCTCAGCGACCTCTTGGGCACGTTGGATGACGAGATGATCATGAAGGTCCTTATGGACCTTGGCGGTCACGACATGGAGCTGGTCACCAAAGCCCTCCGCGACTCCAAAGAAGACCCGGACGAGCCCTATCTCATCGTGGCTCACACTTTCAAAGGGTGGGGCCTGGAGTGCCTGGCAGATCCGGCCAACCACTCAGCCCTTCCGCGCGAGGAAGAGATCCACAAGATCCTTAACGAGACGGGGCTCTCCCCTGAGCGCCCCTTCGAACGATTCACTGAAGATAGCGAGGAAGGCCGTTGGCTAGCAGAACGCCGTGAGATCTTCAGGGCCGCTCGCGACAAGAGTGATCAACTCGCGGCGCGCAACGCATCCCGGGTTCAGGAGTCCATCGAGAGGGCTGGGGGGCTGCCGACGACCGTCGACATTGACCTCACCTTGTTCCCGATGGCACACACCCAATGGATGTGGGGACAGCTTGCATCCAAGCTCGTCCGCATCGGCAGTCAGGACCATGCCGATCTGCGCCCGACCAAGACAAAGGAACTCTCGCCGAGAGAAGAGCGCTGGCGGCCTGCAGCCGAGTTCATTATGACGATGTCCCCGGACGTCGGATCGTCGACCAATATCTCCCCCACCATGGACGACCGCATCTATGGTGCCGCAGATGAGGCACAGCGTGAGCTTGCCAAGGACTTCGAGCAGAAAAGCAAGCACCCCAAGCTTCTCGCCAGCACGGATGCGTGGACGAGGCACATCCGCTTTG
>JAPKBO010000183.1 GCA_028823395.1 Planctomycetota bacterium
CCCACGGTTGAGCCCACGGTTGAGCCCACGGTTGAGCCCACGGTTGAGCCCACGGTTGAGCCCACGGCGGAGAAGGATTCGTAGGCAGCGAAGCGGCCGTTGGGACTCAGGACCGGGCGGAGCTAGCTCGCATCGCGAGCGTCGGGCCATTCCCAGGGTCCAGAGTTGTCCTCTTCCACGGAGCCTTCGTCGAGGCTGTCCTCCTCTTCTTCTTCGTCTTCGAGTTCCACCCAGATCACAAATTCATCCTCGTCCTCACATTCGGCATCGACTGATTCTTGAGGCGTGGCCGGAACGGGCTGTAACTCGAAGTCCCAGCCTTTACCGGGGCTTGCGGATGCGGATTGGTCGTCGAACTCTGAAGGGGCTGCATCCTCGTGAACGGAATGAGCCTCGGTCCAGAGTAGGTGTCGGACTTCGCACAAGCATGCGAGCAAATACAGGGCAACTACAGTGAACGAAAGGTGTCCGCTTCCCGTGCTCGTCGTGGCGAGCACCACTAGGCCGACAAGTCCGAAATAGATCCAGGAAGCAGGTGCTCGTGTCGGAGCCAAGCTAGATTCTCGACCGTGGAGGTGGCTGGCGGCTCCTAGGCCTTGCCAGGCTAGGTAGGCCGGTTCGAGATGTGAGTTGTTGGCGAGCATGATGGGGCGGGGTGCAATGGAGTGCTCCTTGCTTGTTCGGATGCCGCTGGCTGTCCCTTGAGGGGATTCCCTTGGGTCTTCTCCTTTCCCCGGGGCCTACTTAGGGGCAGGATAGGGGCCGGGCTCCTGCCGCCCTCTCGCACATGTCTATTATCAAGGGAACCGCTGTGGCTCCGGGGATTGCCCTGGGACCCATTCACATCGTGCGTGCCCACCCGGGTGGTGTCCCGATTTGGAGCATTCCGTCCGAAGAAGTGGACGATGAGATCACCCGTCTGCACGACGCCCTCTCTCTGACTGAGGAGCGGTTGGACCGCCAACGGCGTCGTGTGCTTGAGGAGGCTGGAGAGAGAGATGCCGGCATCTTCGCCGTGCACGCGATGATCCTTCAGGACCCGGCGGCCCTGAAGACCGTCACGGACACGATTCGGGAGCAGTGTATCAATGTGGAAGGAGCCGTTCAGGCTCTGATCGACCGCCTAAAGAAGCGCATGGAGGGGATGCAAGGGGAGAGCGTGCGGCAGTACGCAGCAGACCTCAGCGAGCCCTGGCGCATCGTGCTGAACGTCCTGCTGCGCCGGGAACAGGACGCCTTGGGCGCCACGGACCATGGTGTCGTACTTGCGGCGAGCGAGTTGACTCCCGAAGTGGTCACCCTCCTCCCCCGGACCCGAATTCTCGGGATCGTGACGGAGACCGGTGGCCGCTATTCCCACGGCGCCGTCCTTGCGCGCTCACTGGGCATACCTTGCGTGGTGGGACTCACCAATCTAATTGCACGCCTGGAGAAGAACCTGCAGGTCATTGTGGATGGCACGCTGGGAACGGTTCACATGCGGCCCGATGGGGCAGCCGTTGATGTATTCCTGGGTCAACGCCAACGACGGGAGGCCCGACAGCTTGAGCTCAAGTCTCATGCACACGAGCCTGCGATCACACCTGATGGTCACTCCGTTCGGGTCGAGGTCAACCTGGAGAGTATCCTCGATTTGGATGGATTTCAGGTCGAAAGCTGTGACGGTGTGGGATTGCTGCGCACGGAATTCCTCTACATGGAGCGCTCCCAGTTCCCTTCCGAAGAAGAGCAGTTCCGTCTCTACCGGCGGGTGTTGACGGCACTGGAAGGGCGGCCTGTTACCTTTCGCACCTTGGACATTGGGGGTGACAAGCAGTTGCCCTATTTCGAGACTCCCGCCGAGCCCAATCCTGCTCTGGGCTGGCGTGGGCTGCGCTTGACCTTGGAGTGGCGCGACCTCCTCCAGGTGCAGCTGCGGGCAGTGATGCGGGCCAGCGCTTATGGGCAGGTGCGCTTGTTACTGCCCATGGTGTCCTCCTTGGAGGAAGTGCGTACGGTGCACCAGATCTTTGATCAGATTCGGGGCCAGCTTGTGGACCAGGGCTACGAGGTGAGTGATCGAATCGAGGTGGGGGTCATGATCGAGGTCCCCTCAAGCGTGTGGATCATGGATCAACTTGTCGAGGAAGTGGACTTTGTCAGTGTCGGTACCAACGACTTGACCCAGTACATGTTGGCTGTGGACCGGGACAACCCGCGGGTTTCCTCTTTGTACGAGCCCTACCACCCGGCGGTCTTGCGAGCCTTGGATCACGTGGCCCGCACGGCGAGGGAGGGGGGCATTTCCTGCTCGGTCTGTGGGGACATGGCCGGAGACTACGCCATGGCTGTGGCCCTGGTGGGTATGGGGTATCACGCCCTAAGTGCCTCACGAACATTCTTGCCCGAACTGCGGTTTGCTTTGCGGCAGACGACCCTGGCGGACGCACAACTCCTTGCTCGGCAGATATTGAAAGCCAAAGGTCCGGCGGAAGTACGTGCTGCCTTGGATGGAGTGCGATCCCAACTACACGCGGGATTAGGCGAGGAGACGCCTTCAGCGCCCTTTACAGACGTGGAATGAGTCCTGGCCTTGTGCCCAAATCGCTATCCTTCAAAGGATTGCGCATTATGTGGTCCGATTCTGGGTCAGGTTGCCTCGCCAATAAGCACAGTCCTAAGCTACACTTCCACGGCGGCAGGGGCCCGCAGAGGAGACTTTGATTGCAACGACCTAGATGGGCAGGTGAAAAACCCACATCCCCTCGTAGGGGACGGTGGTCCGCCGAGGAGGTGGCCCGATTCAAGGACCTATTTGGTCTGAAGGATGAGTCTGTGGTTGCGCGCGAACTCTGCCGGTCGGTCGCCAGCGTGCGCAAGATGGCGCAGACCATCTACGGCCGTCCCCACCGGGTAGGCCCGTGGAGTGCTGCAGAGATTCAGGATCTCAAACGCTACCTGGGTGCTACGGACGTTGACACTGTTGCGCTTGTCCTCGCCCGTCCTCGCGATGAGGTTCAATCCCAGATCGTCGAATTGGCCCGGATTAAGACTCCCGGTGCATGGGCGCGAGATGATGTTGCTGATTTCAAGCGTGTCTACGGAACTCGAAGCGATGAGGACCTGACTCTTATATTTGGTCGCTCTCTCGTGGAAATTGGCGCCCTTGCCAAGAAATTGCACTTGGCTAAGGACAAGGCTTTCTTGCGTACGCGCCAGGTCGAGCGTGGGGTCACTAAGATGCCTCGCTGGAAACCGAGTGAGCTGGAGGTCCTGCGTGAGTTGTACTCCCTGCGACCGAACCTGGAGATTGCTGAGCGCCTCAACCGCTCCGTGAAGAGCGTGGTTTCCAAGGCTCACAATCTTGGGCTGCGCAAGAATTCGGATCGCTTGCGCGAGATGGGTCGACAGAACGTTGGGCTGCGCTACCGTCCGACTTCGCAAGATTCCTGACGGTTCTTACCAGATCCGTTCGGCTTGCAATGTGTAGGCGCCCAGGTGGTCTTCGACCACGCCCGTGATGCACAGCACCCCCTGCTCGCTGAGTAGGTGAGAGTCGCGCCTGTGGATTTCGGGGAAGAGCACAACTTCGGCTAGGCCGCTCTCATCTTCGAGGGTCAGGAATTGCATCAGTTGACCCGTTTGGGTGCGCAGTGATCGTGTGGCAGCGGGCCAACCGCGCAGGGTGACGCGGGCCTTGTGCCATTGGTTCAATTGGGCGCAGGCCACGGGGTTGACCGGGCGCTGATCTCTGGGCCCGTGACGCACACGGGTTCGTAGGCGTTCATCGGCGGGGCAGGGGAAGAGGCGCACCGGGTGGGCATGGGGGGAGAGGCCGAGTAGGTCGAACTCCGTACGGGCTCGGGTGAGGGCCGGTTCGTCAGGCAGGCCGGGCAGGACGAGAGCCTGTGCAGGAGGAGTGGGGAACAGCAGGGCGCTTTGCCCGCGGGGTAGAGCCGAGTGTTCCACCCCCAAGCCGCGGCCAGCCCAGCCGGAGGTGTGTGCCCTGGCTGCATCGAGAGCCTCGCGGGTGTGATCGGCGGGGGTGCGTTGGCAGGCTTGCAGTTGTTCCAGGTTGAGCCCGCTCTTGGAGGCAGCGCGCCGTTGTGGGGTGTGCAGTAAGTGAAGACGCCAGAGGAGCTCCGGGCGCGTGCGGTCGAATGCATCGAGGGCGCCGCATTGAATAAGTGCGTCCACCTCATGGCGGTGTGCTCCACTGCGTTCGAGCAGGTCGGGCAGAGAGAGGAAGGGACCTTGTTGCCGGCTCTGCAAGAGACGGTCGAGGGTATGACTGGAGAGCCCGTGCACCTGGGCGAGGCCCACGCGCAGGGCCAGAGAGGCCGGGGTGGTATCCTGGTCCGCGAGACGCTCGGCGCTGAAGGTGGACGCGCTACGGTTGACGTCCGGGCCGAGGATGGGCACACCCAGCCGTCGTGCCTCCTCCACGTAAACCCATCGGGGGTAGTAGCCGGTTTCGCTGGCTAGGAAGGCGATCAGGAAGGCCGCCGGATAGTGGGCCTTGAGCCAGGCCGTGCGGTAGGCGATACGACCGTAGGTGACCGCGTGGGATTTACAAAAGGCGAAGGATGCAAAGCCCGCGATCTGCTCCCACACACGGATGGCGTCGGCGGAGAGGACCCCTTGCTCCGTACAGCCCTGGAGGAAATGCGCTCGCAGGCTGGCGATGTCCGCACTGCGGTGCTTCTGCAGAGCGCGGCGGAGTTGGTCGGCCTGAGCCAGCCCCATTCCGGCCATATGCGCGGCAGCCTGCATCACGTCCTCTTGGTAGAGCATGACGCCGTGGGTGTCCTGCAGAACTTCGGCCAGACGGGGATGCAACGGCGTGGCGGGTTCGAGTCCCCGGGCTCGTCGCACGTAAGAATCTTTCATGCCTGACCCCGCCGGCCCGGGACGAATGAGAGCTACGGCGCGGATGACGTCATCCATACAGTGGGCCTGCATCTGTTGCAGGAGGTTGCGCATCCCCGGGGATTCGATCTGAAAACACCCGACGGTACGTCCAGTGCGCAATAACTCAGCGGTCAACGCGTCGTCCTCAGCCAGGGTCTCGAAGTCCACCTGGATGCCTTCTTGCCCCAGGATTGCCAGGCAGTCGGCCAGGGTCGTCAAGGCGCGGTTGCCCAGTAAGTCCATCTTGACGAGCCCCATGGCCTCGACGGCATCCTTGTCCAATTGGGTGACGATCACGTTCCCGCGGGTCGGGTGCGGTTTGGCGGCCCGCTGACAGGCCGTCCACTGGGCCAGAGGCCCGGGAGCCACCACGACGCCTCCGGGGTGCAGCCCAAAGTGGCGTGGGGCGTCGAGCAATTCGGCGGCATCTTCGAGGACGCGCCGGAAACGTTCATCCTGGAAAGGGAAGGCCTTGTCTGGGCTTGGGGCCGGGAGTTCGCGCAGGGCTTGGGCGAGGGGGTTGTCGGCTAGGGCGGGGGGATAGCCACCCCCGCCCCCACCCTCAATGGGTGGGCACCCACCAGACGCAGCACTCGGCTCGTGGTGACGGGTGCGTGTTCCTTTTTTTTTACTCCCCGCGTCCCTGGGACTCGACTCCGCCGTTCCGCGGGCAAAAGTGTGCGGCAGTCGTTGCGCCCAGGGTTGGATCTGTGCGGGGGGGACGCCGTGGACCAGGGCGGCTTCGCGGAGAGCGGAACGTGGGCCGAAGCGGTTGAGCGTGCAGATCATGGCTGTGCGCTCGGCCCCGAAGAGGTCATACACGTGCTCAAGTACCTCGTCCCGTCGGCGCCAACAAAAGTCCAGATCGATATCCGGTCGATCCCGCCTCTGAGGGTTGAGGAAGCGTTCAAAGGGCAGGCCGTAGCGGAAGGGGTCGGCTTCGGTCAGCCCCAGGCAGTAGGCCACCAAGCTGCTGGCGGCTGAACCGCGGCCCACGCACGGGATGCCCTGATCACGTGCATACTCGGCGATGCGTTGCACCAGGAGGAAGTAGGGCGCGTAGCCCAGCTGGTCGATGGTGGAGAGTTCGACGTCCAGGCGCCGTAGAACCTCGGGTCGCAGGGGACGGTAACGCGTCTGGGCTCCCTCCAGGCTCCATTCGCATAGCTTGGAGTAGGGTGTCTCTTCGGCACCCAGTTTCACCGAGGGGAAGTTCACCTGGTCCAGCACCGGGGTGAAGCGACAGCGTTCGGCTACCCAGAGGGTACGCGCCACGGCACCGGGAACCGTAGAGAGCGCGGCTGCAGGGTCTGCTTCCTCAGGGGAGACCCAAGGTCCTGGAACCTCGGGGAGATCGGCGTACAAGGCGCACATCTCGGAGTGGGTGGGGAGGTGCGCGGGCTCGGGAGCGAGCCAGGTGGGGTCGAGGTCATCGACCAGAGCGTTGTGTTTGACGGCGACACGGATGCGATGGGTACGTGTGCCACCGGGTAGGCCGTAGTACACGTCCGGAACGGCTAGAGTGGCGACACCCACGGCCCGTGCAGCTTCCACGAGGCTAGATGCGGGCAGGGGTTGGGCCGGTGCGGGACACTTGGCGGGCGGCTCGGATGGGGTGGGTGCGCCGGGAGCTTCTCGCGCATCCGAACCTGAGATGGAATGTTGGAAATCGCGACCGAGCTCGTCGCTGACATCGCGCGGGGCATGGGGTTTTGGGCGCGGCACAAGACGCGAGCGGCGCGCGCTTCCATCCAAGCGCAGGGAGGCGGGAGAGATGGCCGCGAACAGTTGCTCGGCCGGGATGTGGCCGAAGAGGCCCAGCAGCAGACGCGGATGGTCAGCCAGGAAGATCAAACCCTGCTGCATGGCGATGGCTGATTCGACCAG
>JAPKBO010000184.1 GCA_028823395.1 Planctomycetota bacterium
CTCCTCGTGCTGGAGGCGGGCTTTCTATTTACCCCCCAACACGTCGCGCCCATGGATTCCCGCGGAGCCTGGCCACTCCTCCAGACCTTGCGCACGGATGGGCCATTGGCTGGCCCCCTAGAGGATGCCGGCGATTTGGCCCAGCGGGTACTCGACCTGCCGGGGCACCCGCTCCTTGCGGGTGAGGGCCTCCACCTGGCTGAGCCCCGATCCCCATTCCCCCACCTGCGCATCTCAGCGCCGGGTTCCGAGCGGGCACCCCTGACGTGCCAAATCCTATTCCAGTACGGGGACACCTTTGTCGATCTGGGCGAAGCCCGGGGCGCGGTGCGCGAAAAAGAAACCGGCCTGGTCGTGCGACGGGTCTGGCATGACGAACGCGACGCCCTGCGCTCTTTCCTCCTAGCCGGGGGCCGACCGGCCCCCGAAGGGGATGGCATCAGCGGACGCGTAGATGCCGCAGATCTAGACGAAGTGGTCCTCCGCCTGACCGGTCTGAACTGGTCCGTTGAGGTCGGAGGGGAATTGTGCAAGACGGGTGGAGCGCTAACCCTTCGCGTCTCATCCGGCATGGACTGGTTCGATCTTGAGGGCGAAGTCGACTTTGAAGGAAGCCTAGTCCCCATCAGTCACCTCCTCTCTGCTCTTGAGAAAGGGGATCGCAGCCTGACCCTGGAAGACGGCACTGTGGGCTACCTCCCCGATGACCTCCGCCGCCAGTGGGGCGCACTCTCCGGGCTAGCACAACGCGAGGGTGACGGACTTCGCTTCCACAAGAGCCAAGGTTGGCTTCTAGACCGGCTCCTGGCAGGCAAGCCCGGGGTTTCCTGGGATGACAAGTTCGGCCAACTACGCGACACCTTGAGCGCCTTCAGCGGCCTCGCCGAAGAAGATGAGATCGAGTCGTTCCTTGGAGAACTCCGGTCCTACCAGCGCACGGGACTAAGCTGGTTTCGCTTCCTTCGTGAAGTAAATTTCGGTGGTTGCTTGGCGGACGACATGGGCCTCGGCAAGACCATCCAGGTCCTCGCCCTCCTCGAAGACCGTCGCATCAATCGTGGAGAACACCTGCCAACGCTAGTGGTCGTGCCGCGCTCACTAATGTTCAACTGGCGAGCTGAAGCGAAGCGCTTCACCCCGAACCTCACAGTCCTTGACTACACAGGCCCTCAACGCTCGGAGTTCCTACCGATCCTGCCCGATCAGGACGTCATCCTCACCACCTACGGAACCCTGCGGCGCGACATACACCAACTCAAAGACATCCTCTTTGACTACGTCATCCTAGACGAAGCCCAGGCTATCAAGAACGCAACGAGCCACTCCGCTAAGGCGGCCCGACTCCTCCGTGCGCAGAACCGATTAGCACTCTCGGGTACCCCCGTCGAGAACCACCTTGGGGAGCTATGGAGCTTATTTGAGTTCCTGAACCCGGGCATGCTCGGCCGCGCCCGCGCCTTTAAAGGCCTGATCAGCTCTCGATCCGAGGCGGGTTTGGACGAGGCTGGCCGGGCACTACTCGCAGCCACCCTTAGCCCCTTCATCTTGCGGCGCACCAAAGAGGAAGTCCTTCCGGATCTGCCCCCCAAGGTGGAGCAGATCCTGTGGTGTGAACTGAGCGGCGAGCAGCGCGAAGAGTACGACACCCTGCGGGAGCACTACCGCAGCGGCCTCGCAAACCAGGACGGTAAGCGCGACAGTTTCTGGGTCCTGACGGCCCTCTTGCGCCTACGTCAGGCTGCCTGTCACCCGGCACTGGTGGATACCGATCGGACAGAGGAGCTCTCGGCCAAGCTGGACGTATTGCTGCCCCACGTGGACGAGCTGGTCGAGAGTGGGCACAAAGCGCTCATCTTCAGCCAATTCACATCCCACCTATCCGTCGTACGCCGACACCTAGAGAAGGCTGGCCACCCCTACGCCTACTTGGACGGCAAGACTCGGGACCGTGAGGCCGTGGTCAGTCGATTCCGGGACCGCGCCGACTGCCCTCTCCTGCTCATGAGTCTCAAGGCAGGCGGCCTCGGCCTAAACCTGGTAGAGGCCGACTACGTCTTCCTCCTGGACCCTTGGTGGAACCCCGCCGCCGAAGCTCAGGCCATCGACCGTGCGCACCGTATCGGGCGCATGAACAAGGTCATGGCCTACCGCCTTATCGCCAGGGACACCATCGAAGAGAAAATCCTGGAACTCCAGGACAAGAAGCGCTCACTCGTCAAATCCGTCCTGCCCACGGGGGATGGAGCGCTCAAAGCTCTCTCCATCGACGAGATCGAAAACCTCTTCTCCTAGTTCGAACGCGTCTGGCTGGCCGTACGCTGAGCCAGCAGACGGGCCTCTAGGCGAGCCACAATTTCAGGCTCCTCTAGCCACAGGTTCTGGGTCTCGTAGGGGTCACGCTCAAGGTGGTAAAGCTGGCCCGTCGGGCCACCCACTTCGGGCTTGCGGGTCTTGGGGGCCGTGAACCCGCCAGAGCCAAGCCCCTGGATGAGCTTCCACGGGCCCGACCTCAAAGCGAACGTGCCGTTGATGGAATGATGAATAACATCAGCGCGCGCTAAGACTCGGTCTGCCCCCCCCAGGAAGGCAGCACTCTGATCGAAGCTGTCCTCGGCGGCGCCGGAGACCAACGGCACCTGGGCCAAGGCGGCGACGGTGGCGTACACGTCCGTCAGGCAGAGAAGATCTGGGCACTCCGCCGCAGGTTGAACCCGCCCAGGCCAACGGACGACAAATGGGACACGGTGCCCCCCCTCCCATATGTCCGCCTTCTGGCCGCGGTAGCCGAGGTTTGCATCATGTCCATGGCGTTTGATATCCGCTTCGGGCCAGTGGGAACCATTATCCGAGGTGAATACGACCAGTGTGTTCTCCGCGACTCCCATTCGGTCGAGAGCAGCGAGAACCTCGCCCACCAACCCATCGACGTGGCCCACGAAATCTCCGTAGTGTTCGACTTCTGAATGGCCCTCGAATTCCTCACTAGGCAACCACGGAGTATGTGGAGCGGACAGGGCCAAATAGAGAAGGAACGGTTTGTCGGGATCGGTCCGCACACTGCGCTCAATAAACTCAACGGCCCTAAAGCCAAAGCGTGGAAGAACCTCTGCGTGGCGGAAATCAGGAGATGCTGGGCCCTTGCGCCAAAACCCTCCGCCATCCTGCCGCCGGTGGGCGCTGCCCGAGACGGTAGTCGTGGGAGGCTCGATCGCGCGATCCCCCAACACATAAACGTAGGGCGGAATATCCAAGGAGGAGGGTATTCCGAAGAACTCGTCAAAGCCGAGATCCACGGGGCCCGGATGCAGAGGTTCGGCAAAGTCCACCGGATTGTCGGTACCAAACCCAAGATGCCACTTCCCTACAGCTCCGGTGCGGTACCCAGCTGCTGACAGAGCGGTCGCTAAGGTCACCCGATCAGGCTGGATCAAGCACGGGTCATGCCCCCAGAGGACGCCACTCTTAAGGCGCGTCCTCCATGCGTAGCGTCCCGTCAATAATCCATACCGGGTCGGAGTGCAGACTGCCGAAGGGCTATGAGCGTCCGTGAAGCGAGTCCCCCCCTGGGCCAACCCATCGAGGTGCGGTGTCGGGATTTTCGAGGCGGCGTTGTAGCAACCCAGATCTCCGATACCCAAATCGTCAGCCAGGATCAGCACAACGTTGGGTGGAGAAACGGTCTGCGGCGCGGAGTCTTGCCCGCAAACTGTCCCCGAGAGCGCCAACGCAATTGAAATACAGGTAAGCATGCAGTCAGCCTATCAACGCGGGGCCACGAATAGGGGCCCATCCGGATACAGACGGTGTGGCTCAGTGGATCGCCAATAGGCAGCTAACTCACCTGTCCAAGAATCCTTGAGGGAGCGTGGATCGGTAGCCCTGCGCATGTCCTCCCAAACCCCGTGATTCAGCATCCGGGCATCCGCCTGATCCGTGCGAAAGGACCTGGAGTAACCACGGTCCAATTGCCAAGCAAGGGCAAGCCCCGACAGCACCGGCTCGAACTCCCTTTCATGGGTCACTATAAGGTGAACCCCCGCGCAGGCCTCCCCCTCGAAGCGGCTAGAAGCAGGCGTGAACTCAATATCAACAAAACGCACACCGGCAAGACCCAAACCGTTCAGGTCCGCGGCCAGGTTGCCTCCCACAAGCCAAGGGGCACCAAACTGCTCGAAGGGCTCGTCACATCCTCGCCCCACGGACAAGTTGCAGCCTTCAAGTAATCCGACCATTGGATACAGAAGGGCTTGGCGCGTGTTGCGCAGGTTTGGGGAGGGATTGCGCCAAGGAAGCTCCGTATCCTCCCACGTCATCCCTCGCTCCCACCCTTCCATCGCCAGTACCTTCAAGTCCAAATCCAGTTCGAGTTCGGACCGGAAGTAGAGGCACAGTTCGCCAAGTGTCAGCCCATGCGCCACCGGAGTGGGCTGGTAACTGATGAATCCCAATCGGTCCGGATCCGCCCTTGGGCCCCGGGGGCCAAGGAAGGCAATTGGATTGGGCCGATCGAGAATCAACATGGCTGTGCCGGTGCGGGCGCAGGCCTCCATGACATACCCCACCGTGGTGGCGTAGGTGTAGAAGCGCACACCCACGTCCTGTAAATCGACCACGACGAGGTCAAGGTCCTCAAGATCCGCGGCATCCGGGCGCCGTTGCTCACCGTATAAACTTCGAATGGCCACGCCTTGCTTTCCATCTAGCCCGTCGGGGACGTGCCCCTCAACGCTGGACGTCAAACCGTGCTCTGGTGTGAACACGCGAACCAAATCCAGGTTCGGATGCCCGGCCAAAAGGTCGAGGGTGCGTTCCCCTGTCCTAATGCGCCCGGCCGAATGGGTTAGCAGGCCTACACGTTGCCCGACAAGGGAGGCGCATCCGTTCCGAGCTAAGACATCAGCTCCGGTCAGGACAGCGGGGACATCGGCGGGCGGCAAAAAAGCTGCTGCCACCGCCGAACTGAGCTCCCGGCGCAATCCAATCACACTCTGATCCGGGTATGGGTGCAATCGACTGCACAGGAACACCACGTACACTTCGCTGTCCTGATCAAACCACAGGGACGGGCCGGTAAAACCGCTGTGGCCGAAGCTGCGACCACGGGGGAAGAGATCCCCACGCGGGGAAGAATAGACACTATCTGCGTCCAGCCCCAGCGCGCGACCGCCGGTCCCATCGGGTAACCAGCTCGGCCTCAGCATGAGCGCCACGGTGTCCGTTGACAGAATGCGTGTACCCTCAAGCGCTCCCCCAGCCAAGAGCATGCGACACCAGCGCCCAAGATCCATGGCCGTCGAGAACAGGCCCGCATGGCCAGCCACCCCACCCAGGGCTCTAGCCCTGGGGTCGTGAACCTCCCCCCTCAGCCAGCGGTCTTCCCAGATACCTGTCGGTGCGCAGCGCTCCCACGAATCCACCGAAGGGAGAAAGCCCGTGTCCTGCATGCCGAGTGGAACGAAAATTTCTTCTAGGCAGAATTGGTCCAGGGACCGGCCATCCACCTGTTCCACAATCCAACCAAGCAGGATGAATCCCACGTCGCTGTACCGAAACTCGTCGCCCGGAGCAGAAATGGGCTCCAGGGAACAGATTCTGCTGCAAGCCTCAACACGCCCCGCGGCGTAGTCCACGAGGGGGTTATCCGCAATTAGGCCAGAGCGGTGGAGAAGCAGATGCTCCACGGTAATCCCAGACTTGCCTGCCGCCTCAAATCCCGGAATGTACTCGGCAACCGGTGCATCAAGTTTCACGCTCCCGCGCTCCACCAGAATCATGATTGCAGTGGCGGTCGCTACCGGTTTGGTGAGGGACGCCAAATCAAAGATGGCATCCGGGGGCAGGAGCTCAGGTTCGGGCGCAACAGCAAGTGCGCCACGGACATGCAGGAAGGGCGTCACGCGCGAGCGTTCCCCGCCCTGCCCCACATACAAAATACCTCCTGGTATCACGGACTCCTGAACGGCTAGGTCGAGGAGTTGCGCAGCAGGGACCAGAGATGATTGCGTAAACCCCGGCGTGCTCAAGCCCGCCATAACAACAAGGGGCCGCAAGAATTGGGCGCGGGTCAGCATGACCGCATCCTAGCGAACAAGCCCCCTACCAGGGCCAGACCATAATCACCCGCCCAACGATCCACTCCTCTCCAATCCAGCCCAGTGTCTGTGAATCGGGAGCAACGCAATCAGGAGCGTCATAGCGGAGCCAGAATTGGGAAGCCCCCTCCTCCTGCCGAATTTCGCTTACAAGGGCCAGGTGCACACGACCGTCCGGACCGGCGAAGATCACCGGATCATCGATTCGCAGGTCATCCGGATAGCTATCCAATACAAGAGAGTCCCCGGGACTGAAGCGCAGCAGCGGGGAGGGAGAGTCCAAAGTCAGTTTCAATCCATCGAAACGGACCATGAGGTAACCAGCACCGGCCAGCGCAATGACCATGACGGTACGCCGAAGGATGCGCAGGAGTCTCGTGGGCGTCATAGCACCACCTTCTCAGCGAGCAGAGCATAGGCCTGCGCTGGATCGTCCTGGGGTAGCAGGCCACCAAGGCAGGCCACGCCCCTTGCGCCCGTCCCAAGCACCGTAGGTGCAAGCTCAGCCGTAATCCCCCCCAGACCCCACACCGGCACTCCAGCAATCCCCACGAATGCCTGAAGCCCGCTGGGCCCAACCGGGGCCAGGTGATCGGCCTTACTAAGGGGCGCGAACACCGGGCCGTGGAACAGATAGTCCGCTCCCGCCCAACTTTGGGGTGGATCCCCGGCATGTGTCGAAAG
>JAPKBO010000185.1 GCA_028823395.1 Planctomycetota bacterium
GAGGGAGTCGAACGCGAGGGAGTCGAACGCGAGGGAGTCGAACGAGAGGGAGTCGAACGAGAGGGAGTCGAACGAGAGGGAGTCGAACGCGAGGGAGTCGAACGCGATCGACTCGAGCCCTGGGATGACCGGCTCGAGCTCTGCGTGCGGCTGCCTTGGGAGCTGCTGCGGCTCGTCTGGGCAAAAGCATCGGCCGAGGGGAGGGCCAGCAGAAGGATCAGGGTGGTGTTGATCAGGGAGGGGGTGCTCATGGTGCGCTCGGGTAGGAGTTCGGGGGTTCAGGGAGAGTCTAGCAAGGAGAGTGCCAGCCCGTTCAGGGCCCCCAGGTGGGCCCCTGGGTCGCCCCCTGACCTATTTTGAAGACATCTCGGGCGTGCTCTCAAGGGGACGGCGGGGCTCCAGGGAGCGCCCGTCCGAGACCTCCACCCGCACGCTTCTGGCTCCTTCGGGGCCTTCCCAGAGGACGATGCGCGCGGGGCGACCTCCCTCTGCCGCCTGGGCAACTAGGGCCCGTAGTAGGGCTGGATCTGGATTTTTCCCGGGGGCCAGGGGCCGCAGAAGGCCCTCCCGCGGGGGAGCTGGGCTCCAGGTACCTCCGGGAGAGACTTCGCCCGTGCTGGCGCTGAAAAGGACTGCCTGCACTTTGCCTTGCTCGTCCAAAACGAGTCCGAGTCCCGGGCGCAGTGTGCCGCCTCGAGTGCCAAGGGCTTCTTGGGCAGCGAGCCGTAGACGGACAAGCATCTCGGCATCGAGAGGCCTTTCGTCGAGCGCTTCTTCCCATTCTAGTCCCGCCGGAGCGGAGTAACGCCGGCTCTCTTCGGGGGGGCGTGTTGGGGCTTTGGGTCGTTGGTCCTGGGGCATGAAGTAGCTGTCGAGAAAGCGCAGGCTGCGGTCGATCTTGAGGACTTTCTCATGCCAGATGGTTTGGCCGTCGACGACCATGTCGAAGGACACGGGTTGAAGTTGTTCGTTGATTTTCTCCCAGCGAATGTTCACCAGGGTCTCGTAGGCGGTTCCATCTCCACGCCGTACTTCCAATCGAATCGGTTGGCCTTCTTCGTTGACCTGCGCCAGGAGCGAGCCTGTTTTGCCTAAGGAAGCCTTGCGCTGGAGGGCATCGCCCTTCCATTTGAATTGATGAGGCCAAGCCAGGAGCGCGCGGCGTAAGGCGAACATCATGCGCATATCATTTGACTTGGAACCTTCGGCGAGGCGACTGGTCCCCGTGCCGAATGGAATCGACCAGAGCCTCGATCCGTAACGGTAGATCAAGGTGCGGCGATCCTCGCCGGGATCCTGGGCGCTCAGCATCCAGCGGCCCCTGGAGGGATATGCCAAATCCAGCCCAAGGGTGTGGGGTCGCTCGGGTGCGCTTTTGAAGATTACCTCTGAGCGCATGGAAAGGGTCCAGGCGCCCCGGTGTCGACGCATGGGCGCCGGGGCGGCTTCAGGCTCCTGGGGTATCGCAGCACTAGGGCTAGCCGCAATCAGTAGGCCCAGGAAGGCCAGAGTTCCAAGTCCAAGGGGAAACCGCATGGGTGCCAGGATAGGAGATTGGGCCGCGTTTGGGGGGTTTTAGCCTTCGGGAAGACGGTTTGCCCACTCGATCCAAGCGGTGTCCTCGTCCCCATAGTTAGAGCTCGAGAGCAACTGCAGGTCGCGCAGCAGACTAGCGCGCTTTTGCCCCTCTTTGTTTTCCAACAGAGCTGCAGTCAAGATTCGCGCGGCGCGGCCTTTTGAGTGGGAATCATCAAGACCAAGTTTGGTGATCGCGCGGCTCGCGGCGCGTACCACCAGTAGGCGATCACTGCGCAACATCAGGCTCATGTCGCCCAGGGATTTACTGTCTCCCAACCGGGCTAGAATCAAGACGCAATGGACCTGGACAGAGGGTTCCGTGTCAAACAGTCCGTGGCGAGCCGCTTCCAATGCGGGGGCGCCATCTGCTCCCGACTTAAGCAGCTCTTCGATGGCCCAAGACGCGTTGCCACGCTCGCCGGCTTCTTCCGCTTCCAGCATGGCGATCAGGCCACCAAGAGGCGTGTCGGTGATGCTCAACAGGCCGAGGCCGAGAGCCGCGTTGGCGCGCACGGTGCTTGCGTTGTCTTCCAGGGCAGCCAACAGGGGAGCCATGGCTCGTTCGGATCGACTGAAGCCAAGCGCCATGGCAGAGACTTGGCGGTTACGTGTGGGACCGGTTTCAAGTTCTTCCAGGAAGATGCGCAGGTCCTTGGCCGCTCGGTGGGAGATTTTTTCATCCAGGACCCGGAACTTTTGTTGGTCTGCCCCGCGACCGGCACTCAGCAAAAGGTTGTTCCAGGCGGTGACCATGTTGTCCATTTCCATCAGGATATAACCCCTGGTTCTTGTGGACTCCTTGGGGTTGCTGATCTTCCAGTCCTCAACATTGTCCCACTTGTCCTGGGGAATCACGGACTCCGTATCGGAGACGGTGTCTTGTGCGCCGGGTGAGGTACAGGCGACGGTCAAGATCAGAAGGCTGATGGCGGGGATTAGGCTGGAGATAGGGAACATGGTGAATGCAGACGATTGAGGGAATGAAATCTTCCAAGGGGCTCGGGCAGGAATCCAGGCTACTCGGCCCAGAGGCCAAGGGGGCAGTCTGGCAAGGGGATGGTGTCAGGAGGAACGGGCCGTTATCGTTGCGCCCCATGCCCCTGCAACTCTTTGATGCCATGGCCCGAGAGGGCTTTGAGGAGCTACTTGCCCTCCACGACTCGGAATCCGGCATGCGGGCTCTCCTAGCCGTCCACGACACCTCCCGAGGCCCTGCCTTTGGGGGCATTCGCCGCTGGTCCTATTCGGTGGAATCCACCGCCCTGATGGATGCCCTGCGCTTGGCCCGGGCCATGACCCGCAAGTGTGTGTTGCTCGACCTGCCCTGTGGCGGTGGCAAGATCGTCATGCTTGATCGGGAGGGCCTGGATTTGAAGCAGGCTTATGGGGCGATCGGGCGGGCTGTGGAACGTCTCAATGGGCGCTATTACACCGGGCCCGATGTGAACACGGGACCTGAAGAGTTGGGGTATGTGAGTGCCGAGACCTCCTATTGCACCGACCCTGGGCTGGAGGGTCCTGGCGAGCTGGCGAACTGCACTGCGGAGGGTGTTTTCCAGGGCATGGAAGCGGCTTTGGTGAGCCTCGACGGAGAGGTCGACTGGTCCCAGCGCAAGGTCCTCATTCAGGGGCTCGGCGCGGTGGGGGAAATGCTGGCCCGCCGATTGCTTGAACAGGGTGCCCGGGTACTTGCCAGTGAGATCGATCCCGAGCGCGTGCACGCTGTGAGCGCTTCTCTTGAAGTCGAAATGGTTGAGCCGGGTACCGAGATGGAGGCCGCTTGCGATGTGTTTGCTCCTTGCGCCCTGGGCGGGATCTTGCACGATCTTTCCGTGGAGCGCCTGCAGTGCAAGGTCGTGGCCGGCGGGGCGAACAATCCCCTCTCTCGCATGGAACATGGGGAGCGATTGCACCAGCGGGGCATCTTGTTTGTGCCGGATTTTGTGATCAACGCAGGAGCTCTGGTTCGTGGCTCGATCTTTCACCTTGAAGGCCGGCGCGAACCGGTTGCTGTGGTGGGGGAACGCGTGCGGCGCAGCGTGGAACGGGTGTTGAGCGCAGCGCAAGAAAGCGGCACGGCTCCCATCACCACGGCCCTGCGTCTGGCGGACGGAGCCGAATCTTCGGGGTCCTGACCTAGGGCTGCGATGCGCCCCAAATCCCTTGAACCGCCCGTAGGGGCACGCCTTTCAAGAGAGTGGCAGTCGCCCCAGTTTCGCCAACTTGAAATTTCGTGCCCACCTCTTGGTGACGTTTCTTGACGTAGCCCAGGGCCACTGCTTGATCGAGTTGAAAGGAGTATGCCCAGGTGGTGATCAGGCCCAGATCGCGGGTTTCTCCGTCCATTTCACGGGTCAGTCGGGTGCCCAGAGGCAGCGGGTCGTCCGTGTCCAAGGCTAGGCAAAAGAGCTGCTTGTTGAGGCCTCCATAGGTGTCGATTTTGGCCGCCACCTCTTGACCGATGTAGCAACCCTTATCCAAATTGAATTCGTTGTCGAGCCGCGCTTCAGCAGGATAGATGTCATCGCTAATGTCCACTCCCCAGCGCGGACGTAGTGCTTCTACGCGGAGAGAGTTTTCGGCTACGCGGCCCAAGGGGCTCGCGCCTGCTGATTGCAGGGCTTGCCATAGGGGAAGGCAGCCCTTGGGGCCCGCGTCCAGGCGCAGGCCGGAATCCCCTGCGCACTCGGCGGGGCTGATGCGTAGGGCGAAGCCCTGCCAGTCTCGGGTCTCCACCTGATGGGTCAGGGGACCAACGACTTGTTCGGCGATTTCCTGGGCTCTTGGTCCACCCAAAAGCAGGGGGGCGCAATCGGCGCTCAGGTCCTGCAATTCGACCTCTTCGCCGAAGAGATACATGTCGAGGGTTGTGATCAGGGGCGCGGCTTCACCCGGGGGTGTATCTAGGCGAAACCCGTCTTCCTCACGGAAGAGATCAAAGCGCGCTTGGACTTTGCCCTTGGAACTCAGCAGCAAATTAGGATTGCCTTCCCCGGGTTTCAGGGGCAGCACATGGTTCGCCAAGAGCCGATGGAGAAAAGCGGGCGCGTCGGCCCCTAGAATCCGGATCGCGCCGCTGGTGCTGGCGTCGATCAATGAGCAAGAAGTCTTCCCGGCGAGGTACTCCGTGGGGACCTCTGTGTGTGCCAAAACAATGGCACCTGCCTGCGTCTCCGTGACACGCGCGCCCTGGGCCTGCTGGTGTTCGAGGAGTGGTGAGTGCTGCATGGTGGCTGGGTGTGGCCCCAGGGAGAGGGGCTTGGGGAGGGATGCAGGGTATTGCACCTTTGCCGTGGTTCCTAGGGGGGTATTCGTGCTTTCCAGGATAGCTCCTCCTCTCTCCAAGCCGCCGTGGCGAATTGTCGCACATGGGCTAAGCCTTCCGACCCGCGCCCCTTGACACCCCATGCCTTCTCTTTAGATCCTGCACTCCCCTTCGTGCCCGTGCGGGTCCGAACGAATTCCATCCTGGCCCGATTCTCGGGCCCGGAACACCCGATGCCCCAAACCTCATGGCAACTCAGCGATCGATGCGCTTGCGGCCTTTGACCTTGCGCAACCCCTTCGTCCTTGCGGGACTGCTTGTGGGCGTTTTCGCCTCTTGCGATTACGACCCCGGACACGCGGACCTGTCATTCGGCCTTTCCGAGACCACGATGGCGTCCCTCGACGACGTTGGTTTAGCAAGTTCGAGCCCGCAAGTGAGCGGTGCCCTGACCACGCTCTTCGGCACGCCCCAGGACCCGCACTACTTGATCACCGGCGACATGCTCGACGGGGACGAGAACCCGAATCTTGCGGGGGACTTTGAACTCTCCGAAGAGCAATGGGAGGCGATCGCCAGGGACAACCGTTCACGCAGATTTTTGCGTCAGTTGGACCTGATCGCTTCCGAGCGCTTTGCAGAGGTGCCCGAGCCGCTCTACGCCGGCGACCTGTGGGCCATCTGGACCAGGGACTTCGCGCCTTTGCACACGGGCGAGGCTTCGGAAGATGGCGGTCCCGCCACCACCGTCGATCCTGCTTCGGCCTTCCCGGTCGACGACCTGTGGGTTCCGGGATTGCCTGAGGACGGAGCCACTTGGGCGGAAGCCGCCCGGCTGCTTTTCGTCAAGTGGTACCCCTCCATGCGTGAGTCCGCCGAGATGTATCGCGCTCAGTGCCTGCATTGCCACGGCGTAGATGGGGGCGGCGACGGCCCCACGGGCGAGTTCTTGGAGCCGCGCCCGAGGGACTATCGCTTGGGCAAGTTCAAGTGGATCGCAGTGGAGAACGGCAAGCGCCCGCGCCGCCAGGACCTGGTCAACATCTTGATGCAGGGTGCTTACACCACCGCCATGCCGTCCTTTGCGCGCTTCAGTTCGGGCCAGCTGCACGGTTTGGTGGACTACGTCCGCCTCTTGGCCATGCGCGGCGAGACTGAATCTCGCCTGGTACTTGAAATGGGGGATTCCGATTCCGGCGATCTACCCTTGGACATGATCCAAAGCACCTACTCGGACGTTTGGGCCAATTGGCGCGATGCGGACGAGAACTATGTGGCGGACGACGTGGTTGTTCCCCGCTGGGACCAGATGAGCGTCGTCGAACAAGTGACCCGCGGAGAACATGGACGCGAGCTGTTCATGGGCACTCTGGCCAACTGTTTCTCTTGCCATGGCACGGATGGCCGAGGTGCGGATGCACCCAACCTGCCGATTTCCTTGGCAGAAGTGGTGGACGCGGAAGACCACGAAATCGATCCCGAGTACGAGGCCCGCGGTGGTTACCGCTGGGTCGAGCGCAAGGATGCGGATGGTCAAACTCTGACCGATGCAGAAGGCCACGCCCAGCGGGACCTTTATCGCATCAAGCCGGACGATTGGGGAAACCCCTCTATGCCGCGCAACTTTACCCGCAGCATTTTCCGCGGCGGTTCACGCCCCATAGATCTTTACCGGCGCGTCAAGTACGGCATCACCGGCTCGATCATGCCCGCGGCCGAAGCCGGGATCAGTGATGAGGACATCTGGGACTTGGTGATCTACGTCAAGTCGCTCGCGAACTCCACGGACTTGGCACGGGTGTACGAGCACAAGCGCGCGGCCCTTGCGGAACTCCATGAGGCAGAGCACGGAGATGCAGGTCACGGCGACGATCATGATGATGATCATGATGATGA
>JAPKBO010000186.1 GCA_028823395.1 Planctomycetota bacterium
GGGCCAATTGGCTGCGCATGATCATGTCCAAGGTCCAGTTGGCCAGCTTGGCCTGCTCGGGGTAGTCCGAGTAGAACGTGGCCAGCAGGGAGATGACCTGGGGGTATTGCTTGAGCTGGTAGTGGGAGAGTCCGCGGAAGAACTCGGCCTCCAAGCTGGCCGCCTTGCGAGCGGTGAGCCGCGCGGGGATTTCGGTTGCCCGGGCGGGGTCCACGCGCACCCTGTCGAGGTAATCGTCGAATCGCTCGATGGCTTCGGCGTAGATGCCGTCGCGCACTAGACAGACGCCGATCTTGACGTAGCCCTTTTCCCAGTGCTCGCTGTCCTCGGGAATCATGGCGAAGGCTTCCTTTGCCCCTTCCCAGTCGCGCTTGTCGTAGGCCTTCTCACCCCGGCGCCAGAGGATCACGTCTTCGCGATCGCTGCCTGCTTCGCTGACCCAGATTTCCGCTTCGCTCAACATGCGCTCGAGGATTTCCTTGTCCTGGTTGGCAGCTTTGGCCACCTGGCGAATCATGGCGTAGTAAGACTCGGCGTTCTTGCGATCCAAGATGGGATCGCCACCTCGGAAGCGGTTCCAACCTTCGCGGAAGGCAAAGGCTGATTCCAGAGGACGCTCGGCGGCGCGGTAGGTCAAGCCTAGTAGGTTCAAGACCTTGGGGCCGAGCTCGAGGCGCACGTTCTCGGGAGACCCATCGAGATCGGTCATGATCTCCTTCAGAATGGTCAGGGCCTGATCGTTGTTGCCGGAGCGGTACTCGCCCTCGGCCGCGGCCACGCGCAGTTCCGGGGACACGGTGACGCCCGGGCGGCTGGAGATCTCACTGATGAGCTTCTGGGCCTGAGTGCGCAGGGCATTGCCCTTGTTCTCGTCCGCCGTGCTGGTGGCGAGATTCATGGACAAGCTGATTGCGTCCTGGCGTTGACGGCGGTTGCGAACGGCCGCCTTGGCCTCTTCTTCGGTCTCGAACCATCGGGCGCTGCCGTTGGCGAAACTGCCGCCGACCCAGCCGCCAATGCTGAGGAAAGCGCGAGAGCACTCCAGCATAGCTTCATAGGTTTGGGCCGTGCTGGACACGCCCTCCTTGGCCTGGGTGTTCAGGAAGTGCAGGGCGTAACGCACCGCTTCGGAGGCATCGTTGGCGTTGACGTGGGCCTTCAAGAGGCCCGGGATCGCAATCTGCATCAGGGCGAAACGCACCTCGATGTCAGCGGCTCCCAACTCGTAGTCCTTCTTGACTGCTTCCCACTCGGCTGTGTCGGAGGGCAAGGTGGTTTCGACCACCGCCCCGTAGAAGGCCGCGGCGTCTGTCCAAAGTCCCTGGTAGGCGAATACGTCGCCCATGCCTGAGTAGGCGCGCAGGGCGTAGAGCGTGCCCTCGCCCGCGCTGAACACGAGATCCTCGTAGGCATCTAGGGCGCTGTCAAAGAAGTAGGTGGTGCTTGGGTCGCTGCGACCGATGTTGGCCAGCATGCCCCCTCGGTTGAGCATCAACTCGTACATCTCGCGGGTGCGGCGTTCTCCGCGCTCCTCGCTGCCCAGACTTTCGAGGGTGGCGATCAAGTCCGCTGTGCGCGCTACGGCGCCGGTGAGCACTTCGGCCTGGCGGTCACGCAAGGCTTGGGCTTCTTCGCCCACAGCATCTGCGAGGGAGAGCTCGAGAGCCCGCGCATAATACGCGCTAGTTTCCACGAGGGCTTGTTCCGCGGCGCCCGCGTGGGGGGAGTTCCCGTTCTCGTCGAGGAATGTGTTGAAGCGGCCGAGGGCATCTTCAAACAACTCAAGGCGCTTGGCTGGATCCCGTTCGTTGAGGGCACCGGCGGCGATCACCTCGCAGCGGGTGACGAGCAGCATGTCGGCCACCTTGCTGGAGGCCCCGCGCTCAGCCTCGTCCAAGACGACCTCTGCGAGGTCCACAAAGGCCCACTCGCTGGCTAGTCCACGGGCGAACTCAACATCAGTCGCAACATCGCCTCCGGCCTGACTCATGGCGGGGGCAAGCAGCAGGATCGAAAGGATGGGTGTCACGATTGACATGGATCGAAGTGGGGGGCGTTGAGGATCTGCCTTTTGGCTCGGCCAGGGGAGGACTGGGCCTTGGGGCAGGGGCTGGTGGACTGGGGCTACCTGTCCGGGGCGAAGAGGATACGGAAAGAGGGCCCAAAAGGATGCCTCTTGATAGTGACCAGGGCGGGCGTCCACGGGGACGCCCGCCCTGGGGTCTCATATGAGGGGGTCAGCTAGTGCGTCTGGCCAAGCTGTGCCGGGGTGGGCTCAAACTCCCTGGGAATGACGATCTTGGCTTTCAGCAAGATCAGCAGCTTCTCGTTGCTGACAAAGCTGCCCTTGCGTTCGAAGAGGAACGAGATGAAGGGGATCTTGTTCAAGATCGGCACACCGGACTGCATGTCCTGCTTGCGGGAAATCTTGTTGCCGCCAAGCATGACCGTGGCTCCGTCTGGCATGGGCACCGAGGTGCGCACCCGCTGGATTTCCACTTCGGGGAGCTCGATGGTCACCGAGTTCGAAGAGCCAAGGGTTGTGGCCCGTTGCTCGATCGGTCGCGTCAAGTGAGCGATCGTCGGGCGCAGTTGCAGGTTGATGAAGCGACGATCGGCGGAAACCACCGGGCGCACATCAAGAACCACGCCGTCTTGGATGACCTGCACAATGGGGTCGGCGATGGAGGCCGCCTGGGCGATCTCCACGTCGAAGTCCGCCACGTAGGCCACTTGGTTGAGCACGGACAGGTTGGCCCGTGCGGCGTTGTGAACCAGGATGCGGGGGGCAGTGACCAGTTCGATGCGCTCGGATTTTTGCACCGCGCGCAGGATGACCTCAAGCTCGAGGTCGTTGAGGAAGGTCCACTGGAAGGAGAATCCACCAGAGCCGCGGAAATCGTCCGTGCCAAGCTGGCTCCCGTAAAGGTGCTCGACCCGCGTGCGGATCGCTCCATCTTCTCCTTCGTCGAAGAAGGCACCGACGGTGTTGTCAGAGCCGGGGGAACCGGCCAAGTCAGAACTGATCGACGGGTCGCCGAAGTCGTTCATGTCGTTGCCGTTGCTGCCAAGGCCCGGTTGGCCAAGGCCCTTAAAGTCCACGCCAATGTCCTCAAGGAAATTGTCCTGGACTTTCATGAACTGGGCTTGGATGTCCACCATGATGCCGGTGGCTTCACGAAGGTCTTCCAACAGGGAGGCAATCTTGGCCTGCACTTCGGGGGTCTGGTTGACCACCATCGCGCCGGTGTCAGTGATGCGGATCGAGTTGTTGGCGTCGAGGTCCCAGGACTCGGGGGAGATGGTGTTGCGGATCAGATCCTCAAGCAGGTCCGATGCCAAGACGTTGGTCTCGCGCTCTTCCGAATCTTCGTCCGGGGGGAAAAGGCCGCCGGAGGGGGAGATGTTGATGTCCCGACCGGGGAAGTCGGGGATCGGGTTGATCAGGTCGTGAACTTTGTAGTTGATCGGGATCTGACCGCCGGTCATTTCGTCTGCAACGATGAAGCGCACTACACCGTCCTTGACGGACCAGCGCAGACTCTCGCTCGTTTCACTGATGAGGTCGAGCACCTTGCGCACGCTGCGCTCGGAACGGAGGGTCAGGTTGATGGTGGTCTCGGATTCGTCGAGCTCATCGCGCACCCGGGCGCTGACGTGGAAGTTGACTCCCGTCAGGTCCTGCAGGTAGCTGGCCACGGACTCGAGGGGGTCCTCGTCGAACGGGGGAGCGAAGCGCACATCGTCGAGGCGCGCCATGATCGCGGAGCGCTCGCTGTTAGCGGTGCTGTCGATGTTGGCCGAGATGGGCTTGCGGTTGGCGACTTCGCGCCAGCGGTCCAGGTCGAATACCAAGGGATCGATCTGGGGCACGTCCATCATGCCGAGCTCGTCCATGGTCTTGAGCCATTGTTCGCGGTACAGCTTGCGGTTGGTCTCGTCGACGGTGACGTGGCGCAACTCACGGGCGGCGCGGGAAAGATCCTGGGCAGCCTTGTTGGAGGGGTCGGTTTGCAGAACCAATTGGCACCACCTTTCAGCATCGGTGTAGCGGTCGGCCAAGAAGGCTTGGTTGGCGCGCTCGTACCAGTGCTCCAGCTGCATTTCACGGCGGTCGTTTTCCTCTTGTTCGGCTAGTGCGGTTGCTTCATCCGCAGCTTCCCGGGCGAGGCGCTCGCTGTTCACTTCCGCTTCGGCGCGGGCAGCTTGTGCTGCTTCCAGACGGCCTTCCAGGAGGGAGCGGTCTAGGCTGCCCTGGGCGATGGCGGGGGTCCAAGCCAAAACCGCAAGTGCCATGCGGTAGTGCTCGACTGCGCCATCAAAGTCCGTGGCTGACATTGCGCCGTCACCTTTGCGTGCGTGTTCGCTGGCTTCCAGGCGGGCCATCTGGCGTTGAACCAGAATGCGTTCACCCGCATTGTCGAAAGCGTCGATCGACTCGGAGAACTTGTCCCCCAAGAGGGCTTGCACCCTGCGCAAGCCTTCGACGGCGTTGGCGTTGGAAGGGTCGAGCTGCAAGGCCTGGCTGTAGCTCAAGGCTGCTGCATCCAGATTTGCATGGTCGATATCCGTCATCGCTTGGGTGACGAGATCCTGGGCCATGGAGATGCGGGCTTGACGCCTGCGTGCAACCCGGTCCATGGCTTCGTCGTCCTGGGACGCAGCTACCATGGGTTCAGTGGCGGAGACCACTGTGGTGTTGATGGGTTGCGTCACCTCGGGCAAGGCCGCCGGTGCCACGAGGGCTTTGGCGACTTCCTGTTGAGGGGACTGGCAAGATGCGATCAGGGTGAGGATCGCCAAGGGGGCCAAAAGAGAATTGGCCGGTGCCGGAGATTGAAGCATCAGGGAACGGTTACGGAACCGCATGGGGCTTGGGGGGTGGGGGGGGGTGAAGCCCAAGGGACCGAGAGACCGGCCCGTTGGTTTTACGGGGGGGATCCCTGCGCATCGAGTGAATGATGTGCGGGAATCAGCAGCCCGCGCAATCTGCGAAGAAGATCGCAAACCGTGCAGACTCAAAAACCCATCGGCGCATGCTGGACGTCCACGGGTGTGGAGCGTCAGGGATGACCAAGGGGGTGAAAGATTAGGACTAAAAAAGGAACGACTCAAAGAGCTGAACCCGGCCGGGATGAACCTGCGCGCAATGCGGCTCGACCGAGAGGATCTGGCACGCTCCATGACCGATGGATGCCCTGACGCGCAGGACCCATGGGATGGCGGGTGCCCCCACGGACGCGCCGCAGGGTGAGATGGGAATGGAAAAGAAGGAGCGGGAGCATACCCGTGGGGGCAGGGAGGGTCAACAATCACACTGGCCACTCTCTGGAATCCTGGGGTTTCCGCACGGGCCATACCCGGGATCTGAGGGCCGGTTACCCCCTGGTTTGGGTCCAGGGGAGGGGGTTTCAGCCCCCCGTGGGCAGGCCCAATTCGCCCATGGCTAGCTGGATATCTTTCCAGCAAGGGGCCTTGAGTTGGGGGTTGGCAAGCAGGTCCTGGGGGTGGTAGGTGGGCACCACAGGAGGACCCTCCGGACGGTGAATATGGCCCCTCAGGGTCTCCAAACCTTGATTTTTGCCCAAAAGGGCGTTGGCGGCAGGTGCTCCGAGGGGCACCAAGACCTTGGCCTGGAGCAGCTCGAGCTGGCGCTGAGCCCAGGGGGAACAGAGCCTGACTTCGTCCGCCGTGGGGGGGCGGTCCTGCGGGGGACGGCACTGTACGAGGCTGATCAGGGCAGTTTGGGCAGGCTTGAGTTTCATGCCCCCGGTGACGATTTTGTCGAGCAGATCCCCTGCTGCGCCCCCCAGGGGGGTAGAGCTGGCCTCCTCGGCGGGGGCAAGGACCACAAAAGCCACCCCAGCGGAACCATTGATACGGGGTGCCACCGTTTTTTGGCGACTGTTGCACAAAACGCAGGCGGTGCAGGCCTCTGCTGCCGCCTGCAGTTGGATGAGGTCCGTGATTTGGGCGGCTTGGGCCTGGATCTGGGCGCGGCGCTCCTCAAGGGAGGGAGGGACTGGGTTTTCTTGGGCCCTTTTTTCTGGCTGGACCTCCTTGGGAGCTGCCGTTTGAACTCCTTCAGGACCAACTGCTGGGGGCACGGGGGCCGCCGCTCGGCGCTGACCATGCCATTCCCGACGCTGTACTTCCCGGGACAGGGCCCGGGAGAGTTCCGCAAGTTCAGAAGGGGGATCGTGAGGTGTCATGGCAGAAGAAGGGTGGAGAAGCTCCTCCCAGCATAGAAAATAGGGAGAGCGTCAGGTTCGAGCAAAGTCTCCGTGAAGTTGAGCGCGGGGATTTGGCGCGGGGAGTCCGAATCGGTGCCGCTGGACGCGGAGGGAAACGGGTAGGAAGGGCCGTTTCCGGGGACCTGGCCGCAATCCTCCTCAGTTGATGCCCGACATTTTCCATTTTGGAAAGTCATGACTTGACACGATGGAAAGTGACGGCTACAGTTTCCGTTGTGGAAAGTGACGCCGCGCTCAGCCTGCCTCTCGGTATGCAGCATCGCGTGGCCCCTCATGGCGAAGAAAACCTATCTGAAGAAGACAAGCATGGACAGCAATCACAGCGGCATCAAGACAGAGGGAACTGGCATAGAGGAGGCCAAACAGGCCCTAAGGTCCGTCCAACAAGCCAAAAGTGCGGGCCTGAACCAGGCGATGCCAACCCGTTGGTTTCGCGCCGCGA
>JAPKBO010000020.1 GCA_028823395.1 Planctomycetota bacterium
GGGTCACGGCGACTAGGGTCACAAGCGTGCGGATCATGGCTGTTTCCTTGGTTTTACGTGTCCCAGGGAGGGGTGCGGAGCTTGCCCTAGGAGAGACGTTGTGGTGCTAGCCTAACGATGTGCGGACTCAAGAGTGAGGGCGAATCGGGGCGCGGGGAGGGCTATACGCACTTGGGTTATCTGGCGAGGGGTTCTTACGCATAAAGCTGGGCGCGGAATCTCGTTGAAAGCCCCGTTTCCCGGGCGTAGGCTCAAGCCGCTGGACCTAGGGGGAGATCCCAATCAGGCCCGGACCATCTCATTATGGCCAAACGCAGAGACAACATGTTGGAGGCCTTCCAGGCCTCGTCCGCTCACGAAACCCAAGGCGACGGCGGCTCCGCTGCCGGTGGTGGCGGGTCGACTCCCGAACGGTCGCCAAGCGACGCAACGGGGGGCATGACGTTACCCATGGGCCCCGGGCCCTTCCTGCTGTTGCAGGTGGTGTTGCTTGTGCTGGCGTTTATGGCGGGCCAGGCTTCGGACGGCTCGGGGGAAGTTCAAGCTCAGGGGCGGGCTGGAGATCCTGCGGGCGTGACGCTGGAAGGGCCGGCCTCCGTGCGGGATCCGTCCGGGACCGCAGTATCAGATTCTGGTTCGGCTCAGTCCCAGGCCACGTCGCCGGTTTCGCCGCAGGCCCCATCGCAGGCCCTATCGCAGGCGAGCACAGCGCCGAACGGTGGAGTTCTGTCCACTCGACCCGGGCGTTCTAACCGTGGCGCACGTCGACCGGCAGCAGGTTCCGAGGCGACCTCCGTTCAGGGGCAAGGGGGGAATTCGGCGTCCGGGGCGCTGAGTGCCGCAGATGCGGCCTTTGCGGACCCCGCCAATCGATTTACGCTGCTGGTATTTACCGCAGATGGCACCGACTTTGGTCGGGAGAGGGCCTCGGCCAACCACGCGAACCTGAGTGCTCAGGGCTTTGCCGTGATCACCCCGCGGGAGCGGGGGGGCAAGGTGCTCCTACAGGTTGGGGCCTTCGGCAGTTTTGCCGCAGCGGAGCAGGTCCGAACCAAGGTCGCCGCTGCGCCGGGTCCGGACGGCAGGCAGACCCCTTATGCGGGGGCGTACGTGGTGAACATCACCCGTTGACCTGCGCCGCTTGCCCATTTTAGGTCCCTGCTGCCCCGTGCGGCCTGTGAACACGTCCTTTTCGGCGCGCGGGCCTTTCCACGAGAGTGGGGGGGACCTAGGATTCTCAGCCCTTGTTCTCTTGGGACGAGCGTCAGTACACCCATAACGCCACTATCCACTGCCCATTCAGGGCCATTCCCATGTCCATCCATCCAAGTCTTCGCGGCATCGACACCCTTGTGGGTCAGCGCAGCGTCTACACCCGTGTCGAACGCCTCCAGAAGTTGATGCGTGATGGGAAGATCAGCGAAGAGGATTCCCCTTTCGGCCTGCCCAAAGTGCGGACCTTCACCAAGATCAAGGCCAAGAAGAAGTCGCCTGAAGAGGAAGCCGCGGCCGCTGCTGCGAGCGAGGCTGAGGAGCCCGGAGCCAGCGAGAACTAGGCTTGCTTCGGCGGCTGTGTTCCGCCGGGAACGGACTGCGCGCTGATCGGGGCTTGGAGCTCCGTCGCATCGACCTGTCTGCATTATTGCCATGGCCTCCACGAGCATCTCTACCAGCGCGCCCATCATGGAGGTCTTTGCGTCCATCCAGGGCGAGGGGGCTTTCGCCGGAGAGGCGCAGGTATTCCTGCGGTTGGCGGGCTGTCCCCTGCGATGTGAATGGTGTGATACACCCCACTCCTGGAGCGTTGACGAAGGACGCTCAGCTCGAATCGCCACGCCTGAAGGCTCCAAGCGCCACTCGGCTTGGGCTAATCCGTTTCAGGCCGCGACCTGGGTAGCCGCCTGTGAACCGCGTGAGGCGCGCACCGTGAGTGTCACGGGCGGCGAGCCTCTCATGTGGCCCGAATTCTTGCTGGGATTGCCGGACATGCTTGCGGGTCGACGCGTGCACCTTGAGACGGCCGCAGCTCACCCCGAGACTTTACGACGGGTCGCTCCTGTCTTCGATCACTTGAGCCTCGACCTGAAACTCCCCGAGGATATGGGGGATGTGGTGCCCATTGGCGTCGGCGGTGTGAACGCCGAACCCAGCCCGCGCACTCCTTCGGATTGGACACGTGTACGCCGTGAGGTTTTGGCTATCGCGGCCGAGCGCGATGCCTGCGCCAAGATTGTCGTCCGTTCTGCTCGCCCCATGTCCGCTTATCTACCACTGCTTGAGGATCTCGAGCGGTTGGCACCTACCCTTCCGCTGTATCTGACCCCCGTCAGCCCCATGGCGGGAGTTGCTGCACCCGAGCCAGAGTTCCTTGAGGATCTGGTTGAAGAGGCCCGCGATCTGCACCTAGACGTGCGCGTCATTCCCCAGTTGCACCGGGTGCTATCGATTCCCTAAGTGCCCTGCCCTTTGCTATCCCTTTGAATTCCCCGCCTCACTCCTCCATGGATGCTCCCGATACCCGGACCAACTCTGCCACGGCTCTGCCGCGCGTCGTGATCGTTGGGCGACCCAATGTGGGTAAGTCCACGCTGCTGAACCGTATGTGTGGCAGCAGAATCGCCATCGTTGAACCCACCGCCGGGGTGACGCGCGATCGCATCGCGGTACCGGCGCGCTTGACGACTCCTGATGGGGATCGCTGGTTCGAGGTGGTGGACACCGGCGGTATCGGAATCGTGGACCGTGACGATCTGGGACCGCACGTGGAGGGGCAGGTTAAGTTGGCTTTGGACAAGGCCGACCTCGTGCTGTTCATGGTGGACGTGCGCAGCGGGATCATGCACCTGGATCAAGCCGTGGCGAAGACCGTGCGCGCCCTGGATGTGCCCATTCTTCTTTTGGTGAACAAGACCGAGGGCGAGAAACTGCATTGGGATGTCGACGTGTTCCGTCGCCTTGGAATCCATGGCGAGCCTGTTCCCATCAGCGCGCAGAACGGCGAGGGTCTGGGCAACCTGTACGCACAGATTTACGCGGCGTGCCCCGATGCTCCCAGCTCGCGCCCGCCGGGTGCCGATGCCATGAAGATCGCGATCATCGGTCGGCGTAACGCGGGCAAGTCTACGATGGTCAACCATCTGGCCCGTGAGGAGCGCGTGATCGTATCGGAGATACCCGGAACCACGCGCGATGCGGTGGATGTTCTGTTTGAGCGCGACGGTGAGATCTTCGTGGCCATCGATACGGCCGGCCTGCGCAAGCGTGGCAAGCAGGACGACGCGATCGAGTTCTTCTCCGAGGCGCGCAGTAAGAAGACCATCCGTCGCGCTGACGTGGTGGTTCTCATGTTCGACGTGTCGCGCACTATCTCTTCCATCGAGAAGTCCTTGGCCACCTATGCCTACGATCACCACAAGCCCGTGATCCTGGCTGCCAACAAGTGGGACCTCGTAAAGGACAAGGACCCCGAGGACTTCCGCAGATACCTGGACGCCCAGATGCCTGGCCTGTCCTTCGCGCCCATCGTGTTCCTGACGGCCAACCAGGGTTGGAACGTGGAGGAGGCCTTAGGTCTTTGCCGGGATCTTTATGCCCAAGCCCGGAAGAGAGTCACCACCGGGGAGCTAAACCGTGTCCTGAAACGAGCTCTTGATAGCCGTGGGCCCAGTAAAGCCGGTCACAGCGTCCGAATTCGTTACGCTACTCAGACCGATGTGGCTCCGCCCACATTCTTGATCTTCGTGAACGACAGGAAACGTATCAGCAAGGACTACTTGCGCTACCTTCAGAACCAGATCCGCAAGGACCTGCCGTTTGATGAAGTGCCCATGCGTATCGTCCTGCGCGATGGCCGCTCTGACCCTGAAGAGGACTCCGCCTAATGAATCGACGCACTTGGCTATATGTGGCCCCGCTCCTGCTGATGGGGCTCTCTTCTTGTGCTCTGTTTCAGCGCCAAATCCACCCCCGCTGGACCGAGGGGACGGTGAAGTGCAACTCCGAGACCGTGCTCTACGACGTCATCCACCTCTCCTTGGAGAATGCCAGTTATCCAGTGGGGATCGGGGCGGACAGTGGCGCTCGCCAGATCGTCTCGGGTTGGTTCCGTTCGGGTGCGCCCTTCAAGGGTAAGGGTTACCGCCAGAAGGCAACCGTCGAGTACTCGCCCCTGGCGAAGGCGGCGACCCGTGGGGGATTCACTGTTCGCGTGCGGGTCCAGCGTGAGATCAACGAGAGCTTTCGGCCTCTCGATCCACGTTATGCCGACTGGAAAGAGTCCGAGGACAATCCCGAGGAGGCCGAGCGCGTGCTGCAGTACGTCCGCTCATTCCTCGCAGAGGGCAACTTTAAGGTGGCCCCCAAGAGCCCGCGCTGGACCGAGGGGACGGTGAAGTGCAACTCCGAGACCGTGCTCTACGACGTCATCCACCTCTCCTTGGAGAATGCCAGTTATCCAGTGGGGATCGGGGCGGACAGTGGCGCTCGCCAGATCGTCTCGGGTTGGTTCCGTTCGGGTGCGCCCTTCAAGGGTAAGGGTTACCGCCAGAAGGCAACCGTCGAGTACTCGCCCCTGGCGAAGGCGGCGACCCGTGGGGGATTCACTGTTCGCGTGCGGGTCCAGCGTGAGATCAACGAGAGCTTTCGGCCTCTCGATCCACGTTATGCCGACTGGAAAGAGTCCGAGGACAATCCCGAGGAGGCCGAGCGCGTGCTGCAGTACGTCCGCTCATTCCTCGCAGAGGGCAACTTTAAGGTGGCCCCCAAGAGCCCGAAGCGCTTCCAGTAGTCCAGGTGGGAATGGGCTCTTGTGGCCCGGAGAGGCCGATTCCGGGCGCCGTTCTGCCCGGACGGCCCAGTTTGAGACGGGCAGTCCCTGAGGGCTCGTCTCACATTGGGATGAGGATGCCCAAAACCTTCCGCGCGCCTCCATCCACGCTATAGCAGGGGCCGATGGGAGAGGAGAGTTCCCCTCTCTATGGCAGTCCCCACGCACATCTCCGCCTCACGGCCGGGCTACGTCCAATCTGTTGACGTCACCCTCGGCCCGTGGACCGAACCTGCTCACGCGTCTTTCGCGCGTGTGTGGGGGGAAGTTGTCCGTACGCCCGGCGTGCTCTGGCGCAGTCGGGATCTGGTTGGAACCTGCCTGGGCCGAGATCTCTCGGGACGCTTCCGAGGCACAATGCTTGGCTGGCTTTGGCCTCTGGTCCAGCCGGCCTTACTGCTGGTCGTCTACGGCTTCGTCTTCGCCGAACTTCTCGGCGTGCGGATGCCCGGGGCGGCAGCGGAACTGCAGGCCAGCTATGGCCTCTATCTGTTCACGGGCGCACTGGTTTGGAGCGCATTTGCTGAGTCGCTCACCCGCGCCACGACTTCCCTGGTGGATGGCCGACACCTGATCGGCAAGCTCACCTTTCCTGCCGAGGTTCTGCCCCTGACTCCCGTCCTGGGCGGGGTGGTGACCCTGGCCTTCGGAACTGGGGTGACCTTGGCGGTGAGTGCCGTAACGGGCCTGCACCCATTGCCCGGGGCCGAGCTGGCCTGGGTCCCCGTGCTCTTCGCTTTGGGTGGCTTATTCACCTACGGCTTGGCTTTGCTGTGCGCGGCGGCACACATCCATCTGCGCGACACACGCGAGGTGATGGCCTGCCTTCTGACCGTACTGATGTTCGCTACACCCATCTTCTGGGTGCCTTCGGTAGAGGTTATTCCCTCCATCGGACCCTGGCTGGATTGGATCCAGGCTTCGCCTCTGTACCTGTGGATCACCGGTTGGCGCGGCGTGCTCATGGGCGGTCAACCGTCTGAGGCCTTTGGAATGGGCGTCGCAGAATGTTGTGCGAGGCTTGCGCCCTGGTCCGTGGGCAGTGTTCTCATCGGTCGTGCTGTCTTTGCCGCCCTTCAAAGGGGCTTCGCGGATGAGGTCTGATCGATGAGCTCTCCCCTCGCCCTACAAGCCGAAGGCCTCGGCAAGAGCTACTCCCTGTGGCCCAATGATCGCTCGCGTTGGCAATCCGCTCTCACCTTCGGTTATCTCAACCAGGCCCAACAGGTACAGGCTCTCACGGGCGTCTCTTTTGAGCTGAAGCGTGGGGCCTGCCTCGCTTTGGTGGGCAATAACGGCGCGGGCAAGTCCACGCTACTCAAGCTCCTGAGCGGCAACACGCCGCCGACCGCGGGCCGTTTTCGAACGGATGGACGCGTTGCCGCGTTGCTCGAGCTGGGATCGGGTTTCCATCCCGACTACACGGGGCGCGAGAACGTGCTCATGAACGGTGTGCTCCTGGGGGCCAGTCGACGTGAGGTTAAGGCTCGCATGGGTGAGATCTTCGAGTTCGCCGAGTTGCAGGATGTGGCCGACGCGCCTGTCCGCACCTACTCCAGCGGCATGGCCATGCGGTTGGCCTTTGCCAGCGCTATGGGGATGCAGCCCGAGATCCTGCTCTTGGACGAGGTTCTCGCAGTGGGGGACATGGCCTTCCAGAAACGCTGCGTGGACCGTCTCTTCGAGTACCGGGCCTCTGGTGGGACCCTGATCGTCTCCAGCCACAGCCTCTACGATCTGCGCCAGCTGTGTGACGAGGCCCTGTGGCTCGACCAGGGCCAGATGCGCGGCTTCGGGCCCGCCACTGAGTTGACACATGACTATGCCGCCCACTGTGTGGGTGCTCCCTCTTCCAGTGACCCTTGCTCCACATCGGATAAGGCTCCGGAAGCTCCGTACCTCAGCCGCTTCGAGTGTGTGGACGTGGCCGAAGAGGGTGCTGCCCAGCGGGTGGCCAGCGGCCAGACACTGCGCCTGCGCATCGGCTGGGAGGATCCCCGAGCCGAACGCCGCCCCCTGAGCCTGGGCGTGACCTTCACCCGCCAGGGGGCCACCCTCCAAGCGGGAGTTGCCACTCACCACGACGGCCTTCAACTTCTGGGGCCGGGTGGGCAGCTTGAGTTGGAGTTGCCCGACCTGTCTCTGCTCGCTGGTCGCTTCAGCGTGATGGCGCACCTTCTCGACGAGCATGGTGTGCACCGTTACCACGAGCGCGCTTTGGACACCCCCCTGACGGTGACCCATTCGGGCCACGACTTGGGATTGGTACGTCTCGCTCATCGTTGGCATGGGATTGATGCGCCTGCCTCACTTGTGCCCAACACCTCCAGTGTCGTTCAAGAGGAGCCGGCCTAATGAAATCTGCACCGCACCTGCTCCGCCCCTGGCTACAACCGCTGACCGCCATCGTGGTGAATTACAAGAGTGGCGGCTTCGCCCTCTCCTGTCTGCGCTCGCTCCAAGCCGAGTGGGCTCGCTGTGGAGGTGACCCTCGGGATCTGGAGTTGATCCTCGTGGACAACGCATCGGATGACGATTCGGCGCGCTGGCTGGACACCATTGAGCGTGAGGGTGCGCGAGTCCTGCGTTCAAAGATGAACTTGGGTTATGCCGGAGCCGTTGAGTGGGGGCTGGAGCACAGCCAGCAGGAGGGGCCGGTCCTGTTCTTGAATCCCGACCTGTTCTTCCTGCCTGGTTCTCTGCAGAGCCTGCTCTGCCACCTGGCCAGCGACCCGGCGTTGGGAGCCGTTGCTCCCAGGACGTTCGTGGACGAGGACGCCACTCTGTATCTGCCACCGATCGTGCTACCCACGGCCTGGGACGAGTGCCTGGGCACTCTAGGTCGCGCCGTGCCCTTCCTTGCACGCTTCCTGGCCCGGCGCCAAAGCAATCTTGCTCGTGATCATTGGAGTGCCTGGCGACCCCAGCCGGCCGACATGCTTTCGGGTGCATGCGTGCTGGTTTGTGCGGAGATGGCCCGTGGCGATGAGCCGCTGCTGGACACGGCCTATCCGCTCTACTACGAGGATGCTGACCTATGCCAGCGTCTTGCTGCGCGTGCCATGCACATGGACTGGGTGCCCGCCGCGCGCGTGGTCCACCATTGGTCGCGCTCTGCAGGGGCCGGCTCGGCTTTTGAGGGCCAGCCGCGTGAGTTTTGGAATCGCTCGCGACAGGTCTATATGGAGCGTTGGTCTAAGGCACCGATGCGCTGGGCTTTGTCCTGGTGTGAACGCCTGATCGCTCGCCTGCCAGCGGCCCTCCTGGATCGCACTCCCCGTGGCATTGAACGTATTGACTTGCAAGGTCAGGAAGGTGAGCGCGCGGAGCTCGTCCTGCCCGCCGGGGGAGATCTGTTCATGGAACTCTCCATGACCCCGCACTTCACCCTGTGTGCGGGGATCGCTGTGCGCGGCGCGGAGTTGGGAGAGAGTTGGTCGTTCCCTGCTAGCGCTTGGAACTGGCTGTTCCCCGGGACTTACTTCATGCGCGCAGTGGACTCCGAGAGCGGAGAGATACACGGCATCTGGACCTTCACAAAAACTGTTCCCGCTCGCAGCCAAGCTCTGGCGAGCGAGCCCTTCCACCCAGCCTCGCAAGGAGGGATCACGGCATGAGCCCGTTCGATCCTCCTCGCTGCCTGAACGCACCCGCCCGCGGGCCGGTGATCGTTCTTGCACCCCATCCGGACGACGAGATCATCGGCGTGGGGGGTACCCTGGCCTTGCACGCGCGCCAGGGCGACCGCGTCCATGTGGTCGTGGCGTTTGATGGCGCGGCCGGTCTGCCGACCATGGATCGAGAGCAAGCACGCGACCTGCGCTGCCGTGAGGCTCTGGCTGGCGGTCGAGCCCTCTCCTCCGGGACGTCCGCCCTCACCCACCAGTTCCTGGAATTCCCCGAGGGCCACGAGCCCACGGACAGAGAGTTTCAGCGCGGTGCTGCCCTGCTTGCCCGGATTCTGACTGAGCGTCGCCCCTCCAGCGTCTACGCGCCCTGGCCCGGAGATGCCCACCGCGACCACCGCGTGCTGGCCTCGGCTTTGGCTCTGGCCCTTGAGCAGATCCCCGCGCACCAGCGCCCCAAGCACGTCTGGGGTTTTGAGGTCTGGTCCAATCTTGAAGCGAGTGTTCTGGTGGACATCACTCCTGTGATGGACATGAAGTGCGCCGCCCTTGCGTGTCACGCGAGCCAGGGTTCGACCGAGTTGACCCGCCGCGCCTTGGGCTTGGCTGCCTGGAGATCGGCCCACCTGGATCAGGATCAACGCTACGCCGAGGCCTTGTGCCCCTTCCCCCCCGTGAGCTCTCCAGAGCTCAACCCCGTCCCCGCTTTCCCCCCGGAGCAACGCGCGTGAAGATCGCCCTATTCACATCCCATTTCCCACCCCAGTTCACCGGGGGAACCGAGCAGGTCGCTCTGGCTCAGGCCCTGGCTTTGACCCGGCGCGGTCATCAAGTGCACGTCGTCTCAGGGAGTGACGAGGCCTATGACGGCCGTGACGTCGTACGCGAGACAGTGCAGGGGTTGGAAGTCTCGTTTCTACCGCGTACGTATGCGGAACCCATGGACCTGGCTCAATCCTGGCCGCGCGTGTTAGATCTCGCCGAGCGTGAGGTGCAAGGGGCCGACCTCATCATCGTGCACCACCAGGCCACCCTCGGATCCGGTCTGGTGCGTCGTCTGCAATTCTCTGCGCCTGTAATGCTGTGGCTGCACGACCATCACGCCACCTGCCCTCGCAGTTTCCGGAAGGCCCCTTCTATATCGGTTACGTGCCCCAGCAGTGAGGACGTGGCTCGCGTCGGACACAAGGCGTGCGTGGATTGTCTCGCCCCGCTGAAGGTCGACGCGGATTCCTACCGCACAACCCTGGCCTTGGCTGCGCGCCAACGCTCTTTCCAGGCCGAGGTGGATGCCGCGGCCAAGGTCCTGGTTCCCAGTCGCACTCATCTGGTGCGCCTCTCGGAGTTCCTGGACTTCGGACCCGGTCAGGTCAAAATCCTGGAGCCCGGCCTGTGCATAGAACTTCCCAAGGTGCGCCGTAAGCCGCGCCTTTGGAAGGGCGATGGACCGCTGCGGATCCTCCACCTGGGCCGCCGATCTGAGGAAAAAGGCAGTCTCGACCTGGCCCAGGCCGTGGGTCAGATGCCCGAGGGTCGCGTTCAGCTGGTATTTGCCGGCGGTAGCGAGAAAGGCCTCGATTCCGCCCTTGAGGCGGCGGCTGGAGTGAACGAAGTGGAGTGGCACGGGACCTACGATGCAGCACAGTTGGCGGCCATTGCGGCAACCTGTCACGTCGTGGCGCTCCCTTCTCGCCTTCCCGAGAGCTACTCTTTGTGCGTAGACGAAGCCCTGGCCTTGGGGTTACCCGTTTGGGCGTCCGGAGCGGAGGCGGCGCGGGAGCGTTTCGGCGCACTGGGCCTGCACGTCCTCCCCGCGGGCGAGCCCGATGTCTGGGCGGCTGCCTTCACAGAGCTGATCCGTAACCCGGCCCAAGTTCAGGCCCACATGTTGGACCTCCCCGAAAACATTCCCACCTGTCAGCGAGCGACCGAAACCCTCGAGCGTTGGGGCCAAGACCTCACCCGCCAGTTCCGTGACCAACCGATACCCATCCCTAACGACCATCGCCGACTTGCCTAGCCGGGTGCTTGTCTTCGCACCCCACCCCGACGACGAGGTTCTGGGGTGTGGGGGGGCCTTGGCATTGCACGCCCGGCGAGGGGATCACGTGCGCGTGGTGGTCGTGAGTGACGGAGGCGCCGGCGGGGACCCGCAGGTGCGCGCCGCTGAAGCTCAAGCTGCGGCGAAGGTTCTGGGTGTTAGCGAATGGGCACAGCTTGGGCTTGAGGATGGGGGCCTTGAGCGAGATCCCACGCTGGTGGACCTGTTGCAGCGCGAGTTGGCTGAGCACAAACCGGATCTTGTCTACGGACCCTCCCCCTTCGAATTGCATTCCGACCATAGGGCACTGTGTGCCGCCCTGGCGGCGGCGCTTCGGTCCAGCGATCCGTGCCGTGTCCACCTGTATGGAGTAAACAGGCAGGTGCCCGCGAACTTCCTCCTGGATACCACCGCCGCCGCGGAGCAGAAGGATCGTGCGCTGGCGGCCTTTGAGTCGCAGCAGGCACAGATCGATCTCGCCGGTAAGGCTGAGGCATTCGATCGGGCTTACACCGTCAACGTGGAGGACCCCGCCGTGGAGCGTGCGGAGGGTTTCATGGCCCTGGATGGGCACGCCGTCCAGGCCTACCGGGCCCAGGTCGTGCGCTCTTTGCTGGATGGTGATGGCGCAGGTGAAGGGGCCCCCGCGGCCCGTTCCGGCGCCAGCGCCGTGATCTCCACCTGGAACAAGGCGGGAGATGTGCGCGCGAACCTGGAGGGTTTGCGGGCTCAGACCCACCCCTTTGAACAGATCATCGTTGTGGACAATGCCAGTCACGACGGAACGGCAGCCATGATCAGCGCCGAATTCCCCGAGGTGCACCTGATCGTCATGCCGCACTCGAAATGCGGCGCTTGCGAGACGTTCAACATCGGTTTCGCCGCGGTGCAGACCGAGCTTACGGCCATCCTGGATGACGACGTGGTGTTGCCGCCCAATTGGCTTGAAGGAGCACTGGGGCGGTTGAGGCAAGAGCCCGAGTCCACGGCCGTGATCTCCACCAAGATTATTGAGCCCGGCATGCCCGAGACCTACCGCAACTCACCCGCCGTCAATGAAGAGCGCTACATGAGCACCTTCCGTGGCTGTGCGAGCCTGGCCCGGAGTCGTGTGCTGCGCGAGGCGGGGTACTACGACGAGCGTCTGTTTATCTATGGCAACGAGCGCGACCTCACCTGCCGAATTCTAAACCTCGGCTACCGGGTTCTTCAGTTTCCTGGGGTGGAGGCGTTCCACAAGACACCCTTTGGCGTGCAGATGGGTAAGCGCAGTTTGTACTACCACGCGCGTAACGCGTGGCTGGGCATGATCAAGTACGCGCCCCTGTCGGACCTGTTGCGCATGCCCTTTCTCGTTTTCACGCGAGTGCTGTTGCGCTCGGGCAAGAGCGAAGCCGAGGGCTCGGTGCACGATGCTACAGGCACTATTGGAATTGGACGTGCTGTACGCGAGACTCCGGGAGCCTGGTGGGTTCTGGTACGCGCCAGCTGTAGTGTGCTCTGGAACCTTCCTTACTGCCTGCGCCGCCGGCAACCAGTGCGCGCGCCGGACTTTGAACTGCCTCTGCACTAGATGAGCGCTCCCCCCGAAGATCGGCCGGGCGCAGTCAGCGCCGTGATCTGTAATTACCAGGGGCGTGAGTATCTACCCACCTGCCTCGAGGCGCTTCAATCTTGCGATTTGGCCGAGGTGATCGTGGTGGACAACGCGTCCACGGATGGTTCCCTCGAGTGGCTACGGGAGCACCATCCAGAGGTGCGCATCGTGGAAATGGGAGAGAATGCCGGGCCTGCCCGTGCTCGCAATGCGGGTTTTCGCGCTGCGCATACACCCTGGGTGTTGAGCTTGGACAACGATGCCATCGTTACGCCGGGGATGTTGGAGCGCTTGTGTGAAGTGGCCCGCTCCAGGCCCGAGGCCAAGGTGTTGGCGCCGCGCAGTGTGTTCCATAGCGAGCCCGAAAGGGTGCACTACGATGGCGGTTCAGTGCACTACGCGGGGCTGATCTCCCTGCGCAACTTCTACTGCCCAAAGACCCAGGCGCTCGGGGCCGATGTCGAGGAGGTGGACGTTTTCGTCTCGGTGTGCGTGCTCTGCGACCGGGAGACGCTGCTGGAGTTGGGCGGCTATGACGAGCGCTACTTCATCCTCTTCGAGGATCTGGACCTGTCCCTGCGTCTGCGCCAAGCGGGGCACACCTTGTTGGCCGTGGAGGACGCCATCGTGCGCCACGATGCGGGCACTCCCGGGGTGAGTTTTCGTGAGGGGACCGATTACCCCTCGCGGCGGGTGTTCTACCACTCGCGCAATCGCTGGCTGTTCATGCTCAAGACCTACCGCTGGTGGACCCTGCTCGTGTGCCTGCCGGGGCTTGCCGTGTACGAGGTTGTTTGGTTTGGGTTCGCCCTGCTCAAGGGGGGACTGGGCGCGTGGCTGAGGGGAAAGTGGGCTGTCCTGAGCACCCTTCCCGAGACCCTCCGCATGCGGCGCGCCGTGCAGGCCCGTCGGCAGGTGGGTGACAGGGCCCTGATGGTGGGCGGTCCTCTGACGGTGACGCCGGCACTCGAACAGGGCGGCCTGGGCGGTTTGCTGGTGAGCGCCGTGGACGCCCTCTTGCGCGGCATCTGGGTCCTCGTCCGGCCTCTAGTGCGCTAGTCCGAGCCCAGCGCCCGATAAGCTCCCTAGGCTAGAGAGAGCCCAATCCCTTTCCATCGCGCTCGCCCGGGATAGGACTGTCAATTCGAGGGGATTTGGTCCTGACTACTGCCCTGGCCGGAGGGTTATGCTCGCCGCCCATGCGCGTGCTCCTCGTCAGCCACCGCTTCCCGCCACATTCCGCGGCGGGTACGGAGGTCTACACCGCTGAACTGGCGCGGCGCCTACAGGCCCGCGGTCACGAGGTCCACGTGTTCAGTAGCCACAAGGACACGGGCCGGGACGACTTGACTCTGGAGCGTCGTAAGCACGAAGGCGTGCCCGTGACCGAGGTGATCAACAACCTCTACCACGAGTCCTTCGAGCAGACCTGGCAGCACCCCGGAATCGAAGCCGTCTTTCGCGCCGAGGTACTTCGAATAGATCCAGAGGTCGTTCACTTCCAGCACCTGATGTATCTGTCGGTTGGGTGCCTTGAGATCGCGCGCGAGTCGGGCGCGGCGGTGCTGATGACTCTGCACGACTACTGGCTCGAATGCCCCCGCATGGGGCAGCTGGTACACGCCGATGGCGAGCTGTGTGATAGCGTGGATTTTGAGCGCTGCGGTACCTGCCTGCCGTCCTTCTCCTGGACTCAGAGCGCTTCGGCTCGACGCGCCGGCCAGTCCCTTGCCGGCCTGCGGCGCGTGACGGGGCTGGACCTCTCGCCTCTGGCGCGCAAGATCCACAAGAAGATCTCTCGCTCCCCAGAGGTGTCTCTGGGCGTCGCCCCCGAGATCCGGGAGAGCTTTGCCTTGTCCGCCTCCCAGCGCACCGGTGCGCTGCGCCAGCGAGCGGGTGCTGCCGTGCAGCGTTTCCTAGCGCCCAGTCGTTTCCTGCGCGAGCGCTTCGTTCGCTGGGGGCTTGACCCCGATGCGGTTTACTACACGCCAACCGGCTTGGACCCGGTTGCCGAGGGAGCGGCATCTGCGCCAGCATCCGAAGGCGCATTTGAAGTGTTGTTCCTGGGTTCCTTCATCCCCATCAAAGGAGCTCACGTATTGCTCGAGGCTTGGGGACAGATCGATTCGGCCTTGCGAGCTAAGGCCCATTTGCGTCTGCACGGCCCGGTGTTTCAAGATGCTGACTACGCTGCCGAGCTCGGCCGCGCGGCCCAGGCCGTGGGGGCCAAGATGGGCAAGGGCCTCGATCGTTCGGGCGTGCAAGCTGCTTTGGCCCGGGCGGATCTGCTTGTGGTACCTAGCCTTTGGTTTGAAAACCGACCCCTTGTGTTGATGGAAGCCATGGGGGCCGGTGTGCCCGTGGTCGTGACCCATCTGGGGGGGATGGCTGAGCTGGTGGAGGAGGGAGTCAATGGCTGGACCTTTCCCCTGGGGGACTCAAGCGCCCTTGCCGCTGTGTTGTCGGAGCGTGTTCGCACGGGGCCTGAGCCCACGGCGGCCGCTTGCGCGGAGGCCTCGGGCTTTCCCACCTGGGAGGAGGCTACCGATCAGGTGTTGGAACACTACGCCGCGTGTCTGGCATCCAAGGGGTCTGCGGGGTGAAGGTCCTCTTCGCCGTCCACGGCTATCCGCCGGAACTTCGCGGGGGTACTGAGGGATCGACTCAGGCTTTGGCCCGCTCGGCCGCGGCCCATGGGATAGAGGTCATGGTGGTCGCTGGCTCCCTTGAGCACGGCGAGGAATTCTCCATCAGCGAGGAGGTGGATCGCGATCCGAGGACGGCTGCTGGAGTTCGGGTGCGCCGCATGCATCGCAGCGACCTCTACTTCGATCACTGGCAGAAGCTGCACTCAGATGAGGTTGGGCGGGCCTTCTCGAACATCCTGGAGGAGTGGCGTCCGGACGTTGTGCATGTGATGCACTGGTTGCGTCTCAGCGATGACCTCGTGTTGCGTGCGGCGCGGGCAGGGATCCCCTCTCTGGTCACCCTGAATGATCATCTCTCATCGTGCCTTTTGTCCCTGCGGGTTCATCCCGAGCGCAGGGCACCCTGCGAGGAGGCTCACTCGGCTCTGGTGTGCATGGCCTGCGCCGGCGCCTTGCCTCCGCGCACACCTTGGGTGCCACTCGAACAACAGATGATCCTGTTCGGTGAACGGAAGGCCCAACTGGATCGGGAGCTGGACTTGGCGCTGTACAACATCGTTCCCAGTCAAGCTCACGGGGAGGCTTTGGCGCGTCATACGGGGCGTTGCCAGAGTGCACTGGTCATTCCGCCAGCCAGCGCAGGACGTTTGTCTCCCTGTGCTCCCTTGCCCACTCCTGACAGTGGGCAGCCCTTGCGCCTCGGGCTCTGGAGTGGTGGCGGAGCGGCTAAGGGGGCGCTGTCGATTCTGAGCGCCCTGATGCGGGTTGTGGGTGCTGGGTTGTCGGTGCCCATCGAGCTGCATCTGGCCGGTATTGAACCGTTGGATGTGTCGGCTCTGGATCTGCCCAAGGGGCTCCGTTGCATCCAGCATGGTCCCTTCAACCACGAGGATTTGGGCCAGCACCCCGTAACCAAGGTGCATGCCGCCCTCGTGGGTTCTCTGGCGCCGGAGTCCTACGGCTTGGTTGCCGACGAGGCCTTTGAGTTGGGCTTACCGATTCTCCTCCCGGCCGCCCCAGCCCTCGTGGAGCGCTTTCAGGATCAGGAGGGTGTGGAGTTCTACGACCAGGCTAACGAGGAATCCTTGGTGGCGGCTCTTGGTGGCCTGTGTGCTCGTCTCCCGCTTGCTCTCCCGGCTCGCGGTGACATCGCACCGGGTATGGAAGCGATCACAGCCATGCACATGGGGCTGTGGGAGCGTGCCTGTAGCGCACCTGCGCCCGAGGGCGTTCCCGCGGAGAGCTGGTTTGAGAGCCGCCTCCGCAGCGAGGCCCAAGCCAGTTGGGACCGTCAATGTTCCCAGGCTTCCGCACAGGATCTCGGCCTTTCAACTAGTTGACCGTGGAGGAGCACAGGCTCCGACGCACCATGGACGAACGGGCTGGGAGAGCGGAGGATGTTCGTCCGTCATGTCACCTCGCACCGCACTATTCCTCTTCGCCACCCTTCTCGTCTTCAGTTGCACCGGTGCGCCCCCGGTACGGCCCGACAGGGTTCCCTTGGCCGAGCTGCCTGACAGCTACCGGGAGCTCTGGACGGCGTGGTTGGAGGATGCCCCCGATTGGGGCGTGCGCCGCGCAGAGTGCCAGAATGACCTCGCGGCGAGCACGTTTCTGGTGGAGAACCTGGCCGCCGTGTTCCTTGGCTCCTACGCACGCTCGGAGCTGGCCGCGCACACCAGCGGGGGTCATGGCTACTTCGAACGCGCCCGGGCCGAGCTGTTGATCATGGGGGGGGACGCCGTTCCGACTCTGATGGAGTTGCACGTGATCGGGGACGGCGCCACGGCTCACCTGACGGCTGGGGTACTCACCGCTATTGGCATCCCCTCCATTACCGCTTGCCTTGAGCGCATGGATCGGCCAGAGGCCCAAGCCCGGCGTCGAGCCGTTCACCTCCTGGGGCAACTGCCCTACGGCCGCGATCTGGAGCCCCAGGTGCGTACGGCCCTGGCGATTCGCCTGGCAGAGGACGAGGATTGGCTCGTGCGCAAGACAGCAGCCGTGGTGGTGGCCCAGCGTGGGGGCCGGGACACGATCCTCTACCCGGCGCGTAACGCCCTGACCCGGGCCCTGTCTGACCCGGACCAGGCGGTGGCCTCTGCCGCTGCGACGGGGCTGGCCAGCCTGGACGACCCGCGCGCCGTGCCCGATCTCATCAGCTTTCTGCGCCGCGCCGAAGAGGGCTCGGCCTTCGCCCTCTACCGCGTCGGGCAGGAGGCTTTGCAGACGCTCACAGGCACCACAGGTCGCCGCTCGGTTCGAGAGTGGGGCGAGTGGTATAGGACTTGGGATGTTGTGCGCAAAAAGACCAGGGACACGGGGAACTGACGAGCCCCGGTGACTATCCTGGGCCGTCAGTGAGTCTCTCTCCCGAACGCTCCCGACCATGACCAACTGGAAAATTAAACGTCGCGATGGTATCTGCGCTGGATGTGAGCGTGCCTTCGAGGACGGCGAGCGCATCGTGAACTCCCTGTCGGTGGGGCCCGATGGGCTCGCCCGCCAGGAACACTGCGTACAGTGGTGGGAGGGCAAGCAGGAGGGCTGTGCGACCCAGGAGTGTTCGGCGGCTTGCGGAGAGCGTGCCCAGGCGCTCGAAGCGGAGTCGGGTGAGGACTCTGAATCGGCGATTCAGGACCTTTTCTGGTGGTACGGCCGACATCTTGTGGACCGTAAGCGGACCGTTCAGCTGGATCTGGGTGCCCTGGAGCGCCTTTTCCTGGAGCTGGAGGGACGCGAGGAGCAAGGTCTGAGGGAGCTACGCTATCTCCTGTGCCTGCTGCTGATGCGCAAGCGGCGCCTGAAGGTGCAGAAGCTCATCCGGGATGGCAGCGAGGAGGCCTTCCTGGTGCGCCGGCCCCGCCATGAGGAGCGCTACAAGGTGTACGTGTACGACTTCGATGCCGACCGCATGGCCGAGATGCGTACCGAGCTGCAGGCTATCTTTGACGGTGCGGAAGGGGAGGGCGGAATACAGTTGAGCACCGCCGACGCGCCGGATTCTGAGTCCGAGGCTCAGGCCGGGTCGGACGCCGAAGTCGACCCTGAGTCCGACTCCAGCGATCTGGCCGCCGCAGACTCCTGAGTCCTCGTTCCTGTTGGTAGAGGGCGTAGCGCCGTCGGCCCAGGGCGAGAGGTTTTTTTGCCACCGGAAGTCCACCTCTGTGAGCGGAGCTCCACAGCGGGACCCAACCGCCACCCCTAGTGGGTGAGGATTTGGCGACCCACAGGATGATGGGTGATCAGAGTCACGGGCTCCGCGAGATCCCATTGGACGGAGAGCCCTTTTTCCAAGACTTGTCTTTCAATCGGCAGGGGGGAGCGCAATAATACCCAAATGTCACCAGATGGAGCAAAGTGGAGCCAAGTGGAGCAGGATTCGCCTCGCCCGCGCCGGGCGACTCGCTTCCTGGGAACCTCCCAGCACCCTCTTGATGACAAGGGTCGGGTCTTCTTCCCTGTGCGTTTCTTGCCCGAGCTTGAAAAGGACTCGTGCGGGGATGCCACGGTGGTCGTGACCGTTGGGCCGGGGGGCTGCCTATATCTCATGGGACACCATGATTTCGATCTGGCGCGGCAGCCTTTCTCGGACAGCGCCTTCCCCTCACCGGCGGAACTCCAGGCCCAACGGGATTTCTACGGGAAGGTGGAGGAGATCAAGCTCAAGTCCGGCCGTTTGCTCCTGCCCGACTCCCTGCGTAAGAAGGCGGGGATCGATCGGCAGTTGACGATGGTGGGCTGCGGCAACCGCGTGGAGGTTTGGGAACCCGCGCGCCTTGAAGCCGTGGAAGGTGAGCTCGATGGAGCATTCGACACGTTCAACGCCGAGTCCAACTCGGCACTTCCCCCGGGAGGCGAGTGATTCGCCCATGGAGCTTCTGGGGGAGAGAAAACGAGAAATGGAATTCAAGGGGAGGCCTTGGCTGATGACTCCTGATTTCAACGATGTGCATGTCCCCGTTCTGGCTGAAGAGGTAGTCGCCCTGCTGGGGGGTAGCGGCGACAAATTGGACCTTTCAGGCCTGATCGTGGACGCGACGCTGGGTGCCGGGGGGCACTCGGCGTTTTTGCTTGAGTGTTTCCCGCGCATCCGTGTCCTTGGCACGGACCAGGATCCTTCGATCCTGGAATGCGCGCGGAAACGACTTGAGCCCTATGAAGATCGCGTGCGTTTGGTGCAATGCCGGATTTCGGAACTCTCGCGGCTCCTGCGCAAGTTGCGCGCTGAGCAACCCGTGGGCTTCCTTTTCGATTTTGGCGCGAGCTCCCTGCAGCTCGACACGCCCAGTCGAGGGTTCTCCTTCCAGGAGGATGGCCCCCTGGATATGCGCATGGATCCCAGCCGTGTCCGTACGGCCGCCGATGTGGTCAACACATGGGATGAGGATGACCTCGCCGATCTGTTCTATCACGAGGGCGGCGAAAAGCGGTCGCGTAAGGTCGCTGCTGAGATTGTGCGTTGCCGGGGCCGAGCGGCCTTCCAGCGCACTGGAGCCCTGGCTGAGCTGGTCGTTCGGATCGTGGGGCGCACGGGCAAGACCCACCCAGCCACCCGGGTCTTCCAGGCCTTGCGGAGGGCTGTCAACGAGGAGGGCGATGAGCTATTGGCCGGATTGAAGACGGCCGAGCACTGGTTGGCCGACGGGGGCATTCTGGCGGCCATCTCGTTCCACTCCGGAGAAGATCGTGAGGTCAAGCACTTCCTGAAGGATGGTGTGGCCCGGGACTGCTGGCGCCAAGAGCCCAAGAAGCCTGTTCAAGCGAGCCGTGAGGAGCAACGCAGGAACCCCCGCGCCCGGTCCGCCATTCTGCGTGGGGCGGTACGTGTCCGTGGAGAGGGCGAATGCGAGTAGAAATCGGTACAGCCAGCCTGCTCCTGTGCATCGTCGTTTTTGTCGTGGCGCTCGCAACCGTCGCCTGTGAGGCCTCCAACCGCCAGCGGGGCGGCGATATGTGGAAGGCTGAGCGCCAACGCATTCAGGATGAGGGCGCGATCCTGCATCTGCGAAATAGGGTGGAAAGGCTTGAAATGGAGCAACTCTCAATTGAATCTCCTTTTGGGGATTCGCAGACTCCACCTAGATAAAAGAGGAGGTCATGGGGGGGACGCGACAACCAAACGTACAAAGCCGAGCCGCACGCTCGGGGGGACATCGGGGGAGGACGGGGTTCGGCCCCGGCTTCGATGGAGGTATGGGACCGGCCGTCGCGGCTGGTCTGATGGTGGGGCTCATTCTCTGCGCGGTCGCGCTACGAGCTGGGATGAGCCTCTGGACCGGTCAGTGGGGCGGGGGTGCGCAGGCCGCGTCCAATCAGGCGGAGGTGGAGGGCTTCACTCCGGCCCCGACGATCACTGATCGCAACGGGCGGATCCTGGCCATGAGTGTGCCGGTCTATTCCCTGACGCTCTCGCCGCAATCAATGTGGCGTAGTCACACGCCCGATTTCATGTCGCGCGCCATTCTGGCTCTCATGCAGGACCGTGAGGTGCAGGACCTATCTGCTGCGGAGGTGCGGCAGTTTCTTGGCCGACTCCTGGAGCATGATGGCTCCGCCCGGGTAGGTGAGCCCCGGGTTCTGACCGTCCAGGATCCCAAGCTGCTGCGTTTCGGAGGACCACAGGTCCGTGCTGTCCGTGACTGGATTGAGCGCGGAGCTCTTGAGGATCAATCGGCCCGGGGTGCTCTTCGGGGGATACGTTTGGTGGAGTTAGCCGGCGCCGACGCTTGGACCATTCAATGGACCCCAGAGTTTCTCCTCTCCCGCTCCCTGCGTGAGAAGCACTTCGGTGAAGGCACGAGTGCGCGCTACTGGGTGGATCGTCTGCTCGACGATCTCGTCACACTCGTGGGGCCGGCTTTGGTGCACGATCACGTCAGGCTACGTTCGGGTGAGGGCTGGTCCAGCCTGGCGGCCTCTCAGGTTCGCGCGCGGTCACGGGATGCCGTTTGGAATGAGTTGCTTGCCTGTCAGTATCGCGTGGCCGGAAAGTTGATCGATGCAAGGCACGCGCAAGCACTGCGGAAGATGCTCGAGGAGCAGGCGGTGTCTCCGTGGCAGATGAAGCTCGATATGCAGTCGCAGCGAACCTATGCGTTGCGATCTCCGGACTACGAGCCTTCTCCCTTCGTGCAGGTGGCCTCCATGGCCGCCAACGATCCCATTGCGGTTCTTGGGAACTGGGGTCGCTTGGACCCTTTGGCCGCAGCTGCGCGGGCCTATCGCACGCTCGACGTGGAGCCGGGGGGCTTGAACTGGCGCAGCCTTCGTGACCCGCTCGACGATCTGGTCGACCGGTTAGTTAACGAGCCGCGGCCCATGTCTGGCCTCGAGCTCCTCGCTCGGGATTTCTTGAACCAGGAACCTTGGCCGCAAGTGCGACCTTCCACGATGCAGGGGGGGAGGCGAGTGCTTCCCAGAGACCGGAAGAAGTTGTGGGCCAACCTAGGCCTGGCTATTCCCTTCGACCTGGTCAGCGCTGAGGGGGGCTCCTTTCCCGTTGAGGTGGAGACCACGCTGGACGCGCCCTTGCAGATGTACCTGCACCAGGAGCTCAACGAGACCGTACTGCGGCAGGGTGCGGTCATGGCCATGGGTATCGTGGTGGATACCGTCTCAGGGGAGGTTTTGGCCGTGGATGCGGTCCACGCCTATCGAATCAGTGGCTTCGCCCCTCTGCAGCACATCTTTACGCCGGGGTCCACGATCAAGGCCCTCATCATGGCTGCCGCTCTTGATCAGGGCGCGCTGCAACCCGACGATCTCTTCCAGACCTTCGCGGACCAGCAGGGCATTCAGCTCGGCTCTAGGCATATTTCCGAGGCCCGCGGCGCGCCGAAGGAGCCGGAGATCAGCGCCAGCTTGGCCCTGGCCCGCTCGGTCAATGCCGTCATGGTTCAGATCGGAGCGCTCGTGCCCGCTCCGGTGTTGCGCGACTATCTCCACCGCTTAGGCCTCGGCCAGCGTCCTGGGGTAGGCCTCGGACCCGAGGCCTCCGGGTACCTCCCCGCGCTGGATTCCAAGGGCTCGTGGAGCCCTCATTTCACCCACGCTTCTGTATCCATGGGGCACGAACTCAGTGTGAGTCTGTGGCAGATGGCCTCGGCCATGTCGACCGTGGTGCGCGGTGGGGAGCAGTTGCCCCTGCGACTTGTGCGCGCCATTCGCCAGGGGCCGGAAGGAGGCATCGGCTTCGTTGCCCCGGATGGCGAGAGGGTTCTGGGCGAAGAGGCCTGCGATCAAGTGCGCACCATGATGGAGTTGGGTGCCCGTGAGGGGACCGGTAAGAGCGTCACCGCGGGTCAGTGGGTCGACTTTGATCTGCTCCTCACGAAGACGGGTACGGCCCAGCGCGTTCGCACGGAGGGCTGCTTGCATGACGAGCATCGAGCCCTTGAGGCCGCCGCTGCCGAGGGTCGCTCGTTGACCCGGGCACAGCGCGCCAAGCTGCGAGGATCGCGCAACTCGGATCACGATAACTGTTACACCTCGTCTATCTGTCTCGTGGGTCGCGCCAAGGGGCAAGATCGCGAGTTGATGACCTTCATTGTCGTTGAGGATCCCGGCAAGCGCACGGCCTTTAGCCACTTTGGATCCAGGGTGGCCGGGCCTCCGGCCATGCGCGTTCTGAGGGTGGCGATGGGGCTGACTTCTGAGCTGGGTGGAGTTCCCGGGGTAGGTGCGAGTGCTCTTTCGGATCCGAGCCTGCTCCCTTTGGATTCGGTCGTCCCTGGCGCCTTGCGAGTGGGCCAGCAGTCCTGGGCGGAGAAAGGCCGTTGATCAGTCTTCAAGGACTCGTACAAGAGCTTGGCGGGGAGCTTTCACCCTGTGCAGGAGAGCTCACAATTCGCGAGGTGCAGTTGGACTCCCGAGATGTGCAGCCCGGCGATCTGTTCGTCGCGGTGCATGGCGGCCGAGAGGACGGGAGTGCTTATGTAAAGGACGCCATCGCCCGCGGGGCCATCGCCGTCCTCAGCCGTGGCGCGAGCGGGCAGGAAGGGCCGGGCGAAGTTTCGGCCGAAGTTTCGGGCGTGGCGCATTGGACCCACGACCGCGTGCGCGAGGCCGCGGGTCATGCGGCCGCTCGAGCGCAGGGTCCGCCCAGGGGCAGCCTGGACATCGTGGGCATCACCGGTACAAACGGCAAGACGACCTCTGCGCATCTGCTGGGGCAACTGCTCGATTCTGCTGGTCTGGCACCTGCCGTGCTGGGGACCGCGGGGCACCGCCTGCATGGGGACGGGGTGGTGAAATCCACCCACACCACACCCCCTGCGCCTGAGATCCAACGCCTCCTTGCTCGTCACCAGCGAGCCGGGGGCAAGAGTGTCGTGATGGAGGTCAGCTCCCACGCGCTCGACCAGAAGCGCACCGCCGGAGTGGATTTTAGGGTCGCAGTATTTACCAATTTGACCCGGGATCATCTGGACTATCACTCCGGGATGGATTCTTATCTCGAAGCGAAGGCGCGGCTCTTCCAGAATTTGGCTTCCGGCACCACTGCGGTGCTCAATAAAGACGACCCGGCGTGGGAATACCTCGCGGGCGTGGCCAGGACCGCAGGGGCCGAGATCATTACGTACAGCGTGCAGCAGGCGGCCGACTTCAGGGCTTCTGAACTGCGAACCGAAACCGATGGATCGCGTTTCAATTTCGATGGGATGGGGATCTTTTCGACGGAACTGCGAATACCCCTTCGAGGTCGGTTCAACGTGCAGAATACCCTGGCGGCGATCGCAGCTGCGCACTGCTTGGGAGCGAGTCCTTCCGTCAACGAGTTGGCGGAGGGGCTCGCAACCTTCCAGCCCGCACCGGGCCGATTGGAGCCGGTTCCTTGCAGCGGCCGTGACCTCGGGATCTTCGTGGATTACGCGCATACGCCGGATGCCTTGAAGCACGCGCTGTGTGCCGCCCGCGAGGGGTTGCAGAATACGGATGGGCGCGATCCGGAGCTCTGGGTGGTCTTTGGTTGCGGCGGAGACCGTGACCGGGGCAAGCGTGAAGAGATGGGCCGCGTGGCCCGTGCCTACTCCCACCGGTTGGTGGTGACCAGCGACAACCCACGCTCTGAGGACCCGGCGAGTATTGCTGACGATATCCTGCGCGGTCTCACCAAGGCGCAGTCGGATGCGTGCACCGTGGAGCTGGACCGGCGCAAGGCCATCGAATTCGCTCTGCAGCAGGCGCGTCCCGGAGACGTGATCCTGGTGGCGGGGAAAGGACACGAGACGGAACAGTGGGTCGACGGTGAGGCCCTGCCCTTCGACGACCGCCTTGTGATTCAGGAGGCGCTGTGCGCCGGGAGCTCCGCGTGATCCCCTTTCAACTCAGTGATGTGCTCGCGGCTTGCGAGGGGCGGTTGGCACGCGAGGCGAACTGTGGGGAATTGTGCCGCGTCTCTACGGACACGCGCACCCTCAAGCCGGGTGATCTGTTCGTGGCCCTCAGTGGCCCCAATCACGATGGGAACGAATTCGCCTCCCGTGCCCTGCAGGCTGGGGCTGGCGCCCTCGTTCTGCGGGAGGCAGAGGACCTGAAGCTACCCGCAGGCGAGACGCCTGTGGTCTTGTGTGCTGACCCGCGCCGGGCGCTCTCCCAGTTGGCGGCTTGGCATCGCGCGCGCCTGCAAGTCCCGGTGGTGGGCATCACTGGGTCCTGTGGGAAAACCACAACTAAGAACATGCTGGCCTCCCTGTTGGGCGGCTACCGCCGTGTGGTGTCCAGCCCAGCTTCGTACAACAACGACATCGGTGTGCCGCACACCCTGTTCGGCGCCGGGGCCTCTTGTGAGGTCTTGGTGGTGGAGATGGGGACCAACGCTCCAGGGGAGATTGAGGCTCTCTGTCGGACGGCGCAGCCCACGGGTGCCATCGTGACCAACGTGGGCGCCTCGCACCTGGCTGGCCTAGGGAGTGAAGAAGGCGTGGCCCATGAGAAGGGCGCCCTGCCCGCGAGCATCGGCCCGGAAGGCTGGGTTGTGCTCAACGCTGATAGTGCCTGGAGCAATACCCTGCGCGCTCGAACCGCCGCGCGGGTCCTGACTTTCGGAATCGAGCACGACGCCGATGTCCGTGCAAGCGATCTGCACTTCGAGGGAGAGCAGACCACCTTTCAACTGAACGTTCCACTCGTGGGCATCTCCTGCCAGGTGCGACTGCCCATGCTCGGCCAGCATGCCGTGGCTAATCTGCTAGCGGCCTTGGCGGCATGCGTCGGTTTGGGCGAAGACCTCAACCGGGTCCTAGAGCAAGTGGGGACCCTGCGCGATGGCCGGGGACGCATGCACAGCCGGCGGGTGGGCGGGCTGACCCTGATCGACGATAGCTACAACTCCAACCCGCATTCTGCTCGTGCTGCCGTGCGCGTGTTGATGGGTATTCCTGCATCACGGCGCGTACTCGTTCTCGGGGATATGCACGAGCTGGGCGCAGTCTCCGTAAAGGAGCACCGCGACCTCGGAGAGTTCGCCGCCCGGGCGCAGGTCGAACAGCTCGTGACTATCGGGGTGGATGCCCTGGATATCGCCACAGGTGCGGGCCTGGCGGGGATGAGCACAGGCAGCGTGCGCCACTTCCCTAGTGTGGAGCGGGCGAGCGAGGCTATCCATGAGTTCGTTGGTGCCGGAGATGTCGTGCTAGTTAAAGGATCCCGGGCCGCGGGCCTTGAGGACCTAGTGCAGTGCATCGATCGGTTACACGGTGGAGAGGGCCACCCCGGCTAGACCGAAGGACAAAACTATGCTCACCGTATTTCTCGACCGGTTCTTCGATGTCTCGCTCTTCGGGTACATCTCCTTCCGCGCCGCCATGGCTGCCATGACGGCTTTCCTGTGCGCGTTGTTGCTTGGCCGCCCGGTGATCGAGTGGCTCAAGGCCCATCAGGTGCGCGAGGACGTGAGCAAGACCGACTCCATCGACCTGGCCCGCCTGGCCGAGAGCATGGGCAAGCACAAGACGCCGACCATGGGGGGCTCCTTCCTCGTCCTTTCCTTGTTGCTGTCCGTCGCGCTCTGGTGCCGTTTGGACAACCTGCACGTGGTTCTGGGCCTAGTGCTCACCGCGGGCCTGGCGGCCGTGGGCTTCATCGACGACTACAAGAAGCTGACGGTACCCCACTCCAACGGGCTTAGCACCGGGGCGAAGCTCCTCGGCCAGACCGCGGTCACCCTCTTCGCGGTCCTAGCTCTTGTGTGGTACGCCCACGCCTCCGATCGCTACTCGCTACTGACCGTCTATCCACCATTCTTCAAGGACGTCTCCATCTCCTTTGCCGGTGGGCTGCTCAGTGGCATTGGGTTTGTGATCTTCGCCTGGTTTGTGATTGTCGGCACGTCCAATGCGGCCAACATTACCGATGGCATGGACGGCCTGTCGGCGGGTTGCATGATCATTTCGGGGCTGACCCTTTCCGTGTTCTGCTACGTCACCGGGCGCTTTGACTGGACCGAGTACCTGAGCTTGCCCTACATTCCCGAGGCGGCCGAGATGACGGTGGTGGGGGGAGCGCTCTGCGGGAGTTGCATGGGCTTCCTGTGGTACAACGCCTTCCCTGCCAAGGTGTTCATGGGAGACTCGGGGTCGCTGCCCATCGGTGGCCTGCTGGCGTGGATGGCCTTGATCGCCAAGCAGGAGTTGGTCCTCCCGCTACTCGGTTTCGTGTTCTTCGTTGAGCTTGGATCGAGTGCCCTCCAGCGTGTGTACTTCCAACGCACCGGTGGCAAGCGCCTCTTCACCATGGCGCCCATCCATCACGGGCTGCAGCTGAAGGGGGGGGTGTTCAGCGCTTCGGCGGCACCCTGGCATGAGGTGACGGTGGTCGTGCGCGCATGGATTGTTGCCGGAGTATGTGCCCTCCTGAGTCTCGCTCTTCTGAAGGTGCGCTGAGATGGGGCGAGTGCGAAGCTCAACCCGTTCAGCTGCCGCCGCTCGTAACCCGCGTCAGCTCACGCTGCACTCGTCCTTCGAGGCTCTGCGTGACGGGCTCATCGCGGGTGCGGACCCGCGTGTACCTGCCAAGGGTCTGTTCTTCGTGGTGCTGGCGCTCATTGGGTTCGGGTTCTTGTTGCAGGTCAGCCACTTGGCCACAACGGTGCCTCCCTCGGAGCTGGGCGCGCAGATCACCAAGCTCTGTGGCTATCGGCTCCTTGCTCTGGGTGGGCTTCTCCTGGCGGCCAGGGTCGGACCCCGCCGGCTCGAACCCCTGATCCCTGCATTGATGGCCGCGACCATCATCCTGCTCCTACTCGTCTGGGTGCCCGGGGTGAGCTATGCCCGCAACGGCGCCCATCGTTGGCTGAGTTTTCCGATTCGCTGGCAGCCATCCGAGCTGGCGCGTGTGGTCGCAGTCCTCTGGGCGGCTCGCCGCTGTGTGCAGTTGGGGCCCAACGTCTCGGATGCCTGGCGTGGCGCCCTGCCCTTGCTCGCCTTCGGCCTGTTTCTTTTTCTCCTGATCGTGGTGGAGCCCGACTTCGGGGGTGCGATGCTCCTGCTTCTCAGCTACTGCGCCACCATGTGGGTCGGAGGGGTGCAGTGGAGGCACGTCAGTGGGGGCCTTCTGCTCATCATCGGGCCGGCTTTGCTGCTGGGTGCGAGCTTCGTGGGCTACATCCGCGAGCGCCTCAGCATCTTCTTTGGAGATAGCACCAACGAGCAGGTCTCCAGCGCCTTCGACGCCATCGCCAGCGGCGGTTGGTTTGGTGCGGGCTTTACCCAGGGCAGCTTCCGCACAGCGGGCTTGCAGTATCAGCAGTCGGACTATGTCTTCTCCCTTGTGGGGGAGGAATTCGGGCTGGTGGGCATGCTGATCGTGGTGGGCCTCTTTGGGGCCCTGCTCGTATACACCCTGCGGCTCGTGGGCAGCCTCAAGGACCGCTTTTCGTCGCTTGTAGCCTTCGGATTACTGATCACCGTGGTTTTCCAGGCCATGTTGCATATGCAAGTTGTCACAGGTCTTGCCCCTCCGAAGGGCATGATTCTTCCCTTCCTGTCCGAAGGAGGTACTGCACTTGTCTCTTCCTGCCTGGCCGTGGGCCTCGCTTTGGGCGCTGCCCGCGAGGAACAGGGTGGTTTGACCCCTTGATCTAAGGGGCCTAGGGCCCTTTCCACTTCGACTCAACTCTTCATGCAACAGATTGAACGTGTGGGCGTCATCGCCCTACTGCTACTCGTCGTGACTATGGCCACTGTGGCCCTTTGGGGCGACGGGGAGCCCACCGGCGCGGCCGGGGAGCCTATTGCCACAGCCCAGGAAGCCAGGGCGTCCCATCGGGTTCTTCCAACCCGGTCTAGTACTCGTGGACAACGCCAGAGCCTGCCTCTGAACGCGACGCCCGCCCGAAGCCTGCCCGCTCGGCAGGAGAGGGGCGCTGGCCCAGACCGGACCCGCGCGTCCAGCGCGGTCTTTGGGCAGGGCCTAAACCGCGACGCGGAATTGTTGGCTTACGCAGAGGCCCAAAAACTTACATCACCTGAACGCCCCCTCTCTGTTTCGCGCAAGCGTAAAACTCCCTCTCGCGCGACCCTCTCTCCGCAGGCTGCGGTGGAGAGCACGCACGAGTACATCATTTGCCGTGGCGACAACCTCGGTCGAATCGCCCGTGTGGAGTGCGGGGACTCAAAAATGGTGAAGCGCATCATGGCGCTCAACGGAATCACCAATCCGGACCGTATCCGCGAGGGGCAGGTCCTGAGGCTGCCTGGTGCAGGTACTCGCGCCCCTACGGCCCGAGCTGCGAGCCACCGAGCCGCGCCATCCAGCCGTACCTACGTCGTGAAGCCCGGTGACAGCCTCTCGGCCATCTCGCAGCGCACTTTGGGCACATCCAAGCGTTGGGAGGAGTTGATGGCACTCAACAATATCAGCGATCCGACCAAGATTCGGGTTGGGCAGGTTCTGAACCTTCCCGGTGGCGGGCTCAGCGCGACTGAACCCGTCTTGCTTGCCAGCGCCCGGGTGGGTCGTTGAGGCTCCGCACGAAGTGGGCTCTGGGACTGGCAGGGCTGCTGCTTGTCGGCCTTTACGCGCCCACGTGTCTGCGTATTCTCACGGCCCAGAATCTAGGGATGGTGAGCGAATTGCCCGAAGTCGTTGGCGGGAACGGTCCCGTTCAGCGTTCGCTTGGGCAGCACCAGTTGGTACCCTAGATCGGGGCTCGGTAGCCCTATAACGCCAGCGCACGTCACTTTCCGCCCAAGACATGTCTTGGGCACGATGCGTTCTGATCACGACACGCGGCCCGGGGGGACCTTCATGTCAAGCACCGCAAGCTTTCTAGCAGGCGCCGATCCGGGAGGTCTAGCGACCGCTGAGCGTACCGGTCTGCGCCTCGCCATCAGTGGTGGTGGAACCGGGGGACACATTGTTCCTGGCCTGCACTTGCTGGAGCACCTCCGTGAGTCGGGCGGTGGCCTCGGAGACCTGGTCTGGTTCGGTAGTGGGCGCGGGGTAGAGGCGCGCGTGCTCAAGCACCTGACCGGACGCACGGGCCACGCGCCCGTGGAAGTTCTCACTTTAGCCCTCGAGCCGCCTTCCGGTGGTGCGCCGAGCCGGTTTGGATTGGCGGTGCGGACCGTGCCCAGTGTGAAGCGTGCACGGCTGGCCCTACGCGCACACCGCACTCAGGTCGTCTTGGGTCTTGGGGGCTTCGTCACGGCCCCTGTGGCGCTTGCGGCTCGAAGCCTGGGAATCCCCATGGCTCTTCTGGAGATCAATTCGGTTGTGGGTAAGGCCAACCAATGGTTGAGTCCCCTCTGCCGGCGGGTTTATCACGCATGGGAGGGGACGGTTCCTGCGCGTGCAAGTGAACGCCACATGCACATGGGCCCGCCCGTCTCCCCTCGCTTGGAACCCACGGACGG
>JAPKBO010000187.1 GCA_028823395.1 Planctomycetota bacterium
CCCTTTCAAGCCGCCCGAATCGCCGTACTAATGCTCTTCTGGGCATAGTAGATGCGCTTTCGGTATGTCACGGCGACCCGAATTGCCGATAAACCTAGCCATGGTCAACGAAACCACCCGCATCTTCAACGCCTCAATCGGGGCATCAGCCATCACCGCCAGTTTTGAGCTTGGTCTGCTTGAGGAGATCAAGTCCAAGGGCTCAATGGATATTGCCAGCTTCTCGGCCGACAACGAGCTGAGCGTCTGGTCGGTCACCTCGATTTTGCGCGTCTTGCACCGCTTCGACATCGTCGCGGTCTCCGACGATTTGCAGACCGCCACGCCGGCCACGGAGTTCGATGACGCCTACGACAACAAGGGTTACTTCTTGTGGTTGATCCGGGGCTACGGGCACTTGCTCCACAACCTAGGGACCATCGTCAAGGAGAACAACTGCACCACCGATGGTATCGGCCGGGATGGCAGGTACATCGCCATGTCGGGAAGGGACTACGGGAGTAAGTTCGTCGACCCTCATTTTACCGAGGTCATGAATGCAGAGCCGTTCAAGGTAGCTGCGGACCTTGGATGCGGTAGTGCGGAACGCCTGATGGGTCTGGCTCGAGCCAACCCGGAATTCCGCGGAGTGGGCGTCGAGGTCAACAAGGGCGCCGTAGACCTTGCGCGCCGCTCCATCGACAAGGCTGGTCTGTCCGACCGCGTCCAGGTGGTTCACTTCGACGTCAAGAACCTCGTCTATCAACCGGAGTTCGAGGACGTGGAAGTCTTGTTCTGCTTTTTCATGGGCCATGATCTCTGGCCACGGCCAAATTGCCTCAGGGCCTTCCAGTCGATTCGCACTTCTTTCCCCAATCTCAAGCGGTTCCTGTTCAGCGACACCTACCGCTCTGACCTGCCCGTTCCCGGTGATACACCGATCTTTACTCTGGGCTTCGAGTTCACCCATGACCTCATGGGGCAGTTCATTCCCAACGTGGCTGAGTGGCAGGATCTCTTCGCAGAGGCCGGTTGGACCTGCAAGGCTCAGCACGATCTCTCCATCGCCTACAGCGCCATTTTCGACCTGCGCCCGAATGCCGACGCTTCTGCCTAGGCCGACGGTTCCGTTCACAAATCTTCACCGCTACATGCCTCCATGGATTCCGAAGGATTCCCCCTGTCTGTTCAACAGCGCCGCCTCATGGGCGGCGTTGGCCGTGGACATGAATCCTTAGCGCCTGCAATCTGCCGGGTGAAACTCAGGGGCAAGTTGCAAGCGGAGCTCCTGCTCCAGGCGCTCTCGGACGTGGCCGGCGCTTACGAGGTCCTCCGCACTGAGATTCGCATAGCGGGTCCGAGCGCGGAGCTCCTGCAGTTCATCCACGAAGAGGATGGGGTCCAAGAAGTGACGGACGGCGGGGATTTGGCAGACGCGATCCGAGCAAGGGGGTGGGGGCTCCACTTCCATGTGCATGCGGCGTCCTCGGAGGAACATGAACTCCAGCTTGGCCTGCCTGCGGGATTGGCTGATGCGGTGAGCCTCACTAATTTGGTGAATGAGATTCAACTGGCCTATGGGGAGCGCTGCGCCGGACGTGAACCAGCGGGCGACGCTATGCAGTACCTGGATATTGTGGAGTGGCAAGGGGAGCTATTGGGCGCACCCGAGTCAGCTCCCGGCCGAACCTACTGGGCCAATCGCGACTTCACGATCGGGGCGGACGTTGAGTTGCCGTATCAGCAGGAGAAAAACGCAGAGAAGGCGATGGAAACAGTCTCATGCAGCCTGGATGCCGAAGATTCTGCCGCCGTCGTTCAGGCCGCGCGCGAAGCAGGCCTCGATGCGCCATCCATCTTGTTTGCCGCATGGGTCGGACTCTTGCGACGTATGACGCTCAGCCAGGATGTGCTTGTGGGTGTGTGCGTACCCGGTCGTGGCTATGAGGAGCTTGAAGATCCCCTGGGTCTCCTGGCACGTACCCTTCCAATTAGCCTCGACCTGTCCACCGATCCCACATTTGCGGAGTTGGTCAAGCTGGGCGCCAACGCACTCTCAGGCGCCATAGCCTGGCAGGATTGCTTGCAGCCCGAGGAGTTGGGATTGCCCGATAGCCTGCCTTTCGGATTCGAGGTCCGTCCAGCTACAACGAGTTCGAGCGCTGGCGGGGTGGATTTTTCCATCCTGGAGTGTCATGTCCAGGCCGAACCTCAGCGCTGCCACCTTGTCATCCAGGAGCAGGCTGCCGGTTTCAAGTTCCAGTGGCGGTTCGACGGTGCGCTATTCACTCCGGCCCTGATCGAGCGCCTCTCCGGCCAGTACCGCGCCTTGTTGCGCAGCGCTATGGCTGACGCCTCCACCCCGCTCTCTCAGCTAGAGATTCTGAGTGCCGGGGAGTGGGAACAACTCATCGTCAACTTCAACGACTCATCAGCGGACTACCCAAGAGGTAGGTGCGCTCACCATTGGTTCGAGGAGTACGCGCAGATGACTCCCGATTCCACGGCCGTGCGGCAAGGCGAGGAGGTTCTGACCTACGCCCAGCTCGATGCTCGGGCTAATCAGCTTGCGCACAAGCTGCAGGAAATGGGCGTAGGGCCGGACGTCATGGTGGCGCTGTGCATTGACCGTTCTTTGGACATGGTGGTGTCCATCCTGGGCATCCTCAAGGCCGGCGGTGCCTACGTGCCCGTGGATCCTGCCTATCCCACAGATCGCATCCAGTTCATCATCGAAGACACCAGTGCTCCTGTTCTCGTGACCCAGTCCCGGCTGGCGTCCCAGTTCAGCGGCGGGACGGCTCAGCTTCTCTGCATGGACGGGGATCGAGAAGGCCTGGACGCACGTCCGACGACGGCGCCCACTTGCGCGGCTGGACCAGACAGCTTGGTCTACGTGATCTACACCTCGGGCTCGACGGGCAAGCCCAAGGGCGTAGTGATCACTCATGAGAAGCTGGTCATTTCGAACAACGCGCGCATGCAGGCGTTTGGCCACTGCCCCGATTCGTTCCTGTTGCTCTCGTCCGTGGCTTTCGACAGTTCCGTAGTGGGGATCTTCTGGAGTCTTTGCGGTGGCGGTTCTCTACTTCTCATGCCCGAGGGTCTTGAGAAGGAAATCGAGCGCATCCCAGCGTACATTGCCGAGCACGGTGCCTCCCATCTGCTGACATTGCCCTCGTTCTACCGTCACATTCTTGAGCAGTGTAAGCCTGAACAACTGCTGGGATTGCGTGCGGCTATCGTGGCGGGCGAGGCTTGCCCTCTCAAGATGGTTGAGCACCATCGCCAGTTGCTTCCGGGAGTGGGCCTGTTCAGTGAGTACGGAGCCACCGAGACGACCGTGTTCAGTTCGGTCTACGACTGCCTTGAGCAAACCGAACCCATCGCGCCCCTTGGCGATCCCATCGACAACATGCAGATGTACGTTCTCGATGAGCACCTCCATCCCTGCCCCATTGGCATTCCCGGCGAGGTGCACTTCGGCGGTCCTGCACTGGCCGTGGAATATCTGCGGCGCCCCGAACTGACGGCTGAGCGTTTCATTCCCAGCCCTTTCCGGGAGGGAGCCGACGAGCGCCTCTACAAGTCTGGCGACTTGGCTCGCTTCAGCGAGGCCGGAGAGATGGAGTTCCTGGGGAGACTCGACAATCAGGTCAAGATCCGTGGTTTCCGCATCGAACTTGAAGAGATCGAAGTGGCCCTCGTGAAACACGCTGCGGTCAAGGAGGCTGCCGTCTTGGCACTGGCCGATTTGGGCGAAGAGAAACGCCTCGTGGGCTACATCTTCTTCGAGGCGGGTCAGAAGGCCAGTGTCGGTGGGCTACGTGAGTTCCTCCTCCAGACTCTCCCGGACTTCATGCTGCCCGCCGTCTTCGTCTTTTTGGACGACATGCCGCGCACTCCGAACGGGAAGGTCGATCGCAAGGCGTTGCCAGAACCGGGCAGCGAGCGGCCGGAACTTGAGAATCAGTTCGAGGCTCCTACGAGCGAAGCCGAGCGAGGCCTCGCTGGTATTTGGGTTGATGTGTTGGGTATCGAGAAGGTGGGCGTGAACGACAACTTCTTCGAGCTTGGTGGCGACTCCATTCTCAGTATTCAGGTCGTATCTCGGGCAGGTCAAGCCGGCATCAAGATCACGCCGCGCCAGGTGTTCGAGAATCAGACCATCGCCGAATTGGTGGCTGTGGCTGATCTGGATGCTGCCCCCGCACCTGAAGAGGAGCAGGGTACCGTCCAGGGCCAGGTGCGCCTGACTCCCGTGCAGCACTGGTACTTTGATCTGAACCTGCCGCGCCCCCAGTACTGGAACATGCCCATCCTGCTTGAGTTGCGGGCCGACGTGGACGCCGCTCACTTAGAGCAGGCCTTTGAGGCTCTTGTCTTACACCACGATGTCCTCCGCAGTCGCTTCGTGCAGGAAGACGGTGAGTGGAAACAACGCATTGAACTCGACCAGCCAGGCGAACCTCTCATCCGTGAAGACCTGAGCGCCACTGCACCCGAGCAGCAAGCAGAGGTCTTTGAAGAACTGGCCACCCGCCACCAGGCAGCTTTCGACCTAAATAGGGGGCCCATCCTACGGGCCGTTCTCGTCCAGCGTGGCCACGACCAACCTGATCGCCTGCTTTGGATTGTGCACCACCTGGTGATCGACGGCGTCTCATGGCGCATCCTGCTTGAGGACCTGGAGCGGGCCCTCGATCAGATCGAGCGTGGTGAGGCGGTCGCCCTGCAGTCCAAGACCACCTCATTCCAGCGTTGGTCCGAGTGTTTGACCAATTACGCGAACAGTTCGGAGTTAGCCCAGGAGGCTCGCTTCTGGTCCCACCTGGCTGAAGCGGACATCTCCGAGCTGCCGGTGGATCACCCCGGAGGAGCCAACCTGGAATCCTCGGCCAAGCGGGTGCGGGCGAGCCTGAGCCGGGACCTCACCCGCTCCCTCCTGAGCGAGGTTCCGCGGGCCTACAACACCCAGATCAACGACGTGCTGCTCACAGCGCTATCCCGTGCCTTTGCCAATTGGATGGGTGGGCCTTCGGTCCTCTTCACACTGGAAGGTCACGGCCGCCAGGAGATTCCTGCTCAGGTCGACCTTTCCCGCACTGTGGGTTGGTTCACCAGTGACTATCCGGTGCTCCTCAAGCCGGCTAGCGGGGAGTTTGATCCTGGAGCTTCCTTGCAGGCCACCAAGCAACAGCTCATGGCCATTCCGAGTCAGGGCTTCAGCTACGGGTTGGGGCGCTACCTGTGTGCGGAGAAAGGACTGCGCGACGAGCTCGCTGCACTTCCCACTCCTGTTGTTGGGTTCAACTACTTGGGACAGTTTGACCAGCTGTTCGGGGAAGGTGCGCGCTTCAGCTACTGTGATGAATCGTTCGGTCCGGCGCTTGGGCCGGACGGGACCCGTATCTTCGTGCTTGAAGTCTACGGCCGTGTCAGCCAGGGCAAGCTGGAGTTTGATTTTGAGTACAGTGAAAACTTGCACGATGCCAAGACCATTGAGGCCCTAGCGGAGGATTTCTCGACCACCCTTGAGACGATCATCCACCATTGCATCGCTACCGGCGCCGGAGAACTAGACACTTCCGAGTTCAGCGAATTCGACTGGAGCGCGAGTGATCTTTCTAACATCATGGACGCCATCAGCGATTCCCAAAAGCCTGGAGGAGCCGACGCATGAGTACCGCAGACAAGCCCCGCGAGTGGACAGGGTTCGAGGTCGCGATCATTGGGATGGCGGGTCGTTTTCCAGGGGCCGAAAATGTGGACGGCCTGTGGGCTAACCTGCGAGCAGGGGTGGAGAGCATCTCGGTGCTGACCGACGAGGAATTGCTCGCCGCTGGCGAGGATCCTCGGAATTTGGAAGACCCGGCCTACGTACGCGCGGCCTCAAAGCTCGCCGACATAGACAAATTCGACGCGGGCTTCTTCGGTATGACCCCGCGCGAAGCAGAGTTGACCGATCCGCAGCAGCGATTGTTTCTCGAGCACGCCTGGGTCAGCCTGGAGAGTGCGGGTTACGACCCCGACCGCTGTCCCGGGCCCGTGGGTGTCTTCGGTGGCGTGAGCCAAAGCGGCTACTTCATCAAAAATATACTGACGAACGAAAAGGTCGATCGTGGCTCGTTGCCCGTGCTCTTTGGCAACGGCAATGACTTCCTTGCAACGCGCGTTTCCTACAAGCTGGGTCTCAAGGGGCCCGCCTTCGACGTGCAGACCAGCTGCAGTTCCTCCCTGGTAGCTGTACATCTGGCATGTCAGTCCCTGCTGGCAGGTGAGTGCGACATGGCGCTTGCCGGCGGTGTGGGCATTGTCGTGCCGCAGGGGCGTGGGTACATCCACCAGGAACAAGGCATCTACTCCCCGGACGGCCACTGCCGCGCATTCTCCGCCCAAGCCGAAGGCACGGTGGGAGGGAGCGGCGTGGCCCTTGTTACTTTGCGGCGCTTGGAGGATGCCATCGAGGCAGGAGACAACATTTTGGCGGTGATCAAGGGATCGGCCATCAACAACGATGGAGCGGACAAGGTGGGCTACGCCGCGCCCAGCGTTGACGGTCAGACAGAAGTCGTGCGCAGCGCCTTGGCCATGGCCGACGTGAAGCCCGAGAGCATCGGGTACATCGAGAGCCATGGAACCGGAACGGCTCTCGGAGATCCGAT
>JAPKBO010000188.1 GCA_028823395.1 Planctomycetota bacterium
ACTCCAACTCGGAAACCGTCATGTCGATCAGGATACGTGTGGAGTAGAACTCCTGACCCGACTGGCTGTCCCAGTCTCCAAGGTCCCCGTGATTGGGATCGACGAAGATGCGCGCCTCGTAGGGCATGATCGAAGGAGATCCGGTCAGCATCCGAAGGGTTGTGGCGTCCAGCGTGGAGGCGTCCAGCAGGTCGTCGAACTGGACCATGACCGTGGCATTGCGCGGGACCATGGAGTAAAGGCCACTGCCCGAGATCCCGGTGTCGTCCACGGGCTTGAGCCCCGATTCGGCAAGCTTCAGGTAGTTGTAAAACAGGCTGCGTCCGCCGCCTTGGCTCGTGTCATCCACGTTGTAGAGGATGATCAGGGCTTGCTGCGAGGTGACCGGACTCGTCTCGAGTACGAAGTTGAAGTTGTCTGAGAGCAAGCTCGGGTCGATCAAGAAATTCTCGTTCATGAGGACGCGGGATCCGTCGTTATCGATGCCGTACACATCAACGAGTCGGCCCCATGCATGACGCGCGATTCGCAATTCGCTACCTGCCCCGCCAAAGGACTTATCGACGATGACGTAGCGGCCCGTGTCGGGGTCCTGCACGATATCGCCGGCTTCATTCGTTCCGCTATCAGGTGATACGGTGCTATTGCAACCAGCTAAGATGGTGGCAGCGGCGCAAGTTCCCAGTAGGAGGCGCTTCAGGCTAAGCCCTGACTTTTCAGAAGGCTGCGTGGTGGTCCGGAGACCAAGGGGTTGGATTTGCATCGATCGACGGTTTGAGGTGCGGATCATGGGGATGGGTTACTGGGTCTGCAGCGCCGCCCTAGAGGGAGGTCAGGGCGTGTTGAGGGGGCCAGTCTACTGCGTGGCGTGTTTGGGCGATCTCTCGAGCAGCGATGACTTTGCCGTCCCCAGCAGGCAAACGCCGTTCCGGGGAGGCCAAAGAAAGCGCTGTCCACCCTAGATTAGGACGGGGAAGCCCTCAGGGCAACGTCAAGCCCCATTACTGGGCTCAGGTCCCCGGATTTTACACGCCTCCCACCGCCTGGCAGCGGCCCTAGGAGGGGGGGTGTGCGAATTTTATGTTCAGAATCGCACAGGAATGCAGCGGGAGAGGCGGGCTCAACGGGGGAATCCCTGGAGCCTGGGGCTAGCATAGTGGCATGCGCCTTCCGTCTCCCCTTTTTGTTGTCATGGCCATCACGGGCATGCTGCTGGCCGGCGTTTTGGCGTTGGCGAGTACGCACCCTGGGAGCACAGATGATGCCTTCGTACTTCTCGTCCAGGCTCGGAGCCTAATTGAGGGTGCTGGCTGGGAGGTCCAGACGGGTCAGGGGCCAGTGGAGAGCGTAACGAGTCTGCTGGATCTGTTTCTCAAGACTGCGCTTCTGGCGCTCTCTTCCGCGAGTGAGGAGACCACCCTCTGGCGCACAAATGGCGCTCTATACCTGGGTCTTTTGATGGCCTGTGCCCTTGTTCCTCGGCGTGGGAGGGTTTGGCCCTTGGGTTTTGGTGCCTTGGTCCTCTGTCCCGGCTTAGCTGAGGGGACGAGCTACATGCTTGAGACTCCCTTGTACCTTGGCCTACTGCTGTGGGCTGCGCATGCCGTACTTAATCGGGAGGAGGGCTTCTGGCCGGAAGTGGCCGTGGTCGCGGCGGCCAGTTGCCTGCTGCTCGCTCGCCCCGAGGGGTTCGTGGTGGCCTCTGTGTTCCTGGCGGGGAGGACCCGCATGGTTACCGGTCGCTCGCGCTGGCGACCTGTCCTCGGGGTTGCGGGAGTTGCTGGTGCACTGCTTGCCTGGCGGTTTCTGAACTTCGGGACATGGGCTCCCAACTCTTTTTTCGCCAAGCGCTCGGATTCGAGCCTGAGCGAACTCATGGATGGCGTGAACTATGTGATCGCATCTGTGGCAAATTCCGGAAGACCTGGCCCGCTACCTGAGGCTACGGTTTGGCTTAGCGTTTGCCCTTTGCTCCTAATCGCGTTGGCCGGGCCGTGGATTGCGAGTTGTCGACCGCCGGGCGACCGCGGTCTTCGGTTGGCTGTCCTCGCCTGGGCCACGACGGCCTCCCTGCTTGTGGTGGTTGTTTCTGGAGGGGATGGGTACAGAGGACTCAGGTTGCTTGCCCCTGTCTTCTGGCTCGCGACATTGACCTTAGTGGAGCTGTCGGGCAGTTCGTGTAAACGTTCCGCCACGTGGGGAGCATCTCTCCTCGCGGTTGTATTCGTTGCAAGGCTCACGGAAGTACTTCCGGATCCGAGCGCGAAGTTGGGCAATGTTTTGGAGGCCGTGCGCGCTCAGTCCCCTTGGGACTCTCGACCACAAGAGGCGTTGGCCGAGGGGTTCTTGCGTGCACTCCCCGAGGACGTCGTCGCCCATAGACACAATCAAGCGCTGAGGTACTTCGCACCGAGTTTGACGGTTATGGATCTGACCGGTCTGACTCAAACCTCCATCGCGCACCGGAGTGCCCCGGGCCGGGTTGGCTTTGGTCGGGATGCCTTGGATATGGCCATAGCGCAGCGCGTCGGTGCATTCCATCTAGATACGCTGCCCTACAGGGGGGAGTCCTGTCACTTGTACGCCTTGGGGGCCCTGGCCAAGAACCCCAATGATTGGGCGCGAATCCTCGGGCCGGATGTGCCTCAGGGCGCCATCCTGCAGCAACTGGTTCAGGGCTATCGCTGTGCAAGCTTGCCTGGTGTCGCAGGCCCGGGAACCTGGGCGAATTGCCTTATCCGTTCTGACCTCGCACCGAATTTTCGGGACGCGGGGTTTGAGGTGTTCGGTCCTTAGGGTTGATCCTTGGCCCTGGCCGCGTCCCTGCTAGCCACCAGCTGCCGGTGTAGTTCTTGCCACTCTCCACGTTCGGGGGAGTGCATGATTATCAACTCCACCAATTCGGCAGCTACGGCGTAGGTTTCGGCGGCAGCCTCCTTCCTCTGCGCGATACCCCGCACTAGCGAACCCAAGGCGAGGAGGGAGTCTGTCGGCCGAAAATCCTTGCCTAACTCAGCAGCGCGGAGCGTAAAGGCGTGCTTGTGCAGGCGTGCTGCACGCTCGACCTGCCCGTTGGCGACGCACACCTGGGCCAAGCGGACTTCCACGCGCGCATATTCCAGTGACTCGGTTCCGTGCAGGCGCGCCATGGAGGCCAGGGCCTCCTCCAGAAGCTCGACGACCTCGGGGTCGGGGGATCCATGCGCCTCTAGTAGGCTGGCGAGGGCGAGCAGTCCCGTTCCGTAGGTGGGGCCCTGCAGGAGAGGATTGGCCTCGTAGAACGCTAACCCCTGCCGAAGGTGGCCGTTGGCGTCCTCCAGTCGGGTGCCGGTGCTGAACCACGCGCCGTAGAGCCAGGCTCCAAACTCAATGTGACGATCGGCTGTGATGAGAGCCTCCTCAGGGAAGGCGCGCTGGAAGGCGTCAATCATTTGAGAGCGGATCTCGGCAGCCTCCTGGTGTTGCCCTGACGCAGTCAGTACGTCGCTCAGTTCTTCGAGGGTGAGCCCCAGGGCATCCTGTTGTTCGGGGAACTCCAAACGGCGAACTTCCACCACATTCTTCAGGAGGGCGACGGCATCGATCAAGCGCCCGCGGCGACGGTGAATGGCCGCAAGGTTGGTGCTTACTTCGAGCAGGGATGCGTGTATTGGGCCGTCGATTTCCCTGGCAATGGCTAGGGCTTGAAGTAGATGACTCTCAGCCGCGTCAATGGCTCCATCCGCTTGCAATAGAGCGCCCAGGCGGCCGTGGGAGGAGGCCACCTTCAGGTGTTGTTCGCCGTGGATTTGGGTCCAAGTTGTCAGCGCTTGGCGCTGTAGCAGCCTTGCCGTACCCAGGTCACCCTCGGCACGTGCCTGCTCTGCGCCCAACTCCAGGGCCGCAGCGAATGCGCCATGGTCGGAGCCAAACATCGCACGGGCTTGTTCCGCCAATTCGTTGCCTGGAAGGGCGCCGGCCATGAGGGACTCTACAAAGTGGCTGCGGTTATCAGATTGATCCCGCTCGCGGATGGCCTCGCGCCAACCCCAAAAGGACAGGGTGCCTCCGACCAGAAGGGCAAACACCACGGCGCCCGCGGCGATCACCTTGAGCTGGTTGCGGCGAACAAACTTTCGCAAGCGGTAGACCGTGCTGGGGGGGCTGGCCAGGACAGGTTCGTCATTCAGGTGGCGCAGCACATCGGCGGCTAAAGCCTCCGCCGAGGAGTATCGTCGACCACGTTCCTTCTCCATGGCCTTCATGACAATCCAGTCAAGGTCGCCTCGCAGGCGAGTGGATTGCGCACGTTCCGAGGGCGGGGGCGGTTCTTCCTCTCGCAGGATCCTCTGTAGCTCAAGTAGGGGGGCCTCGCGCAGGCGAGCAGAATCGAATGGCGGGGATTCTGTCAGGATCTCGTAGAGGAGGGCGCCCAAGGAATAGATGTCCGAGCGCGTGTCCACATCCCTGCTTGTCGAGCCCGCCTGCTCGGGGCTCATGTAGGCGGGGGTGCCGATAAACTGCCCGATTTCGGTGTGGGCTGTTTCCAGAGCCGGTCTAGGGTTGATGGCCTTGGCCACTCCGAAATCAATCAAGCGCGGACTGGGCTGGCCATCTTCTTCAACCACAAGGACGTTGGAGGGTTTGAGGTCGCGATGGATCAAGCCCTTTTGGTGCGCATGTTGCACGCCGCGGCATACGTCAATAAATAGGCGTAGGCGCGCGGGAACGTTCAGTTCCTGTTCTGCGCAGTAGCGGCAAAGGTCCACTCCGTCGATGAACTCCATGACGAAGTAGGGTCGACCCTCAGGGGTGGAGCCTGCATCAAGCACGGTCGATATGAATGGGTGATCGGTCTGGCCCAAAGCCTGGCGTTCGGCTTGAAAGCGGGCGAGGACCCGGCGTGTGTCCATGCCGAGCTTGATGATCTTTAGCGCAACGTTGCGGGGCAGGGGTTCCTCCTGGCGCGCCTTGTAGACCACTCCGAAGCCGCCCTCTCCCAGTACTTCCTGCAGGAGGTAAGGCCCGACTCGTGTGCCTAGGGCCGCGGCGGGTTCAACGGATGGGAGCCTGGGGTGCACGGGCGTCTCCAGGAATTCCCCGGATGAGTGATGCGCTCGCAGGAGTGCCTCGAGTCGACGCCGCAGCCCCGGATGTGATTCGCAGGCACTGTCGAGGAAATGCTCACGCTCCGGAGTGGAGAGTGTCAAAGCCTGGTGGAAGAGTTCCTCTGAGTCAGGCACGACCCTCTCCTGCGTCGTCGTGAAGTTCAGCGAAAAGGAAGGCGCGCGAGTAGGCCCACCAGCGCTCCGCAGTGGCACGTGATATGCCTAGGGTGTTTGCAGCTTCATCGTAGGTCAGTCCGGCGAAGTACCGAAGTTCAACCAGTCGAGCCTTCTGTGGGGACTCTGCGGCCAGTTTTCCGAGCGCCTCATCCAAGGCTAGAATGTCGAGACCGGGCGGATTCCAGTGTGGTTCAAAAAGGTCCAGATCTAAGGGCTCCTGACCTTCTCCGCGCTTCAGACTCTTGCGAGCCCGCGCCCGATCGACCAAAACTCTGCGCATGGCCTCAGCCGCGGCACCGAAGAAATGGCGCCTGTTGGAGAACTCCGGCTTGCTCTGGAGTCGGAGCCATGCCTCGTTGATCAGGGCGGTCGGGTTGAGCGTCGGAGCGTGGCGTTCATGGCCCAGGTGAGAGCGCGCCAGGCTATGCAGCTCACCGTAGACCAGCTCCATTAAGCTATCCTCCGCAGCACGCCCCTTCTGCTTGACGGCCTCAAGCAGGCGGGTGACCTCGCCGACTTCTTGATTCGGGGAGTCCCGTTGCATGTCAGTCTGAGGGGGCATCCTCGACCAGGGATAGGGATGCGGAGTTGATGCAGTAGCGTAGGCCTGTGGGTTCTGGCCCATCGGGGAAGACGTGGCCCAGGTGCGCGTCGCATCCCTTGCAGCGCACTTCGATGCGCCGCATGCCTAATGTTTCGTCCGTGATCTCAACGAGCCGAGAGCCCTCGAGCGGTTCGAAGAAACTGGGCCATCCACAGCCGGAGTCAAATTTGGAGTTTGAACGAAACAGAGGCGCCTTGCAGCAGACACATTGATAGGTGCCCGCCGTTTTGGTGTCCCAGTAAATGCCGGTGAATGCGCGCTCGGTTCCGGCGCCCCGGGCGACTTCATACTGCAGCGGGCTGAGGATCTCCTTCCACTCGAGATCTGTGCGCGTGGCCGGGGTCGAAGGCGTCGAGGTTTCATCCTGATCTCCGTTCGGCGTCGGGTCCGACTCCGGGGTGGACTCGGGTCCGTGACAGGCTATGAGGCAGCAGGCCAGGAGCCAGGGGATCGCTGCATAGATCAGAACGGGGAGGTGATTGGGGAGGAGGTGCATCGTGGGGGCATTCTAGTGGTTACGAGCGGTGGTGGGAGCCCGTGGCCTCGTATAGGACGTGTCTGGGGCCGTTGACGGGGGAGGGGTGCACGAATGTGTGGTCGGGCCTAAATCCCGGCTTCGGACTTTGACGACAGGAGGGGTATGTCATGGCGCCCTGAGATACTCGTATACGTGCTAATCGCGTTGGCGTTGGTGGGGGTCCCTGCGGACCGGGCCGACCCTGGGGGGCTGTCGGGGGCCGGGGCTGAGGGAGCCCTGATCTCCTTGAA
>JAPKBO010000189.1 GCA_028823395.1 Planctomycetota bacterium
AGTTGAAAAGCTCAGGGCGTGCAGCACGGCGACGGCGATAGCCAGCCCCAAGCAGATCTGAAAGGTGCGGTTCATGAACTCTCCAGGGGGGAGAGCAACCGCACACCTCCCCCCAAGAAGGTGCGCTCTGAAATGAAAGGGATGTTCCGCATGAGTTCAAGAACCGATGGCATCCTCTAAATTCGATCCGAGCGGGTCAAGCTTGGTAGGCCGATCCGACCGCCGAGCACACTTCCCCGGCGTAGCACCAACTCCTTAGCCTTACCCTCAGTTGTCGATGCGGAAGTAGCGTGGGACGTAATCATTGGAGTCCCCGTCACCATTTAGGTCCTTACCGGAGGCCCCCTGCATGGATTCCTGAAACAAGATCACACCGAACTTGGGTGCACTCGTCGAGTCGAATTGAACGGCCGGACGATCAAGGTTGTTCAAGGTGGCCATATGAACAAGGGGTTCGGAATTGGACACACCCACTCGACTTAGGATGAAGTCGTTCACGTCCCCATCCGTGTTGAAGTCCGATCCACCCTCTGCCGCCTCGGAAACCCGGAAATAACCAACACCCGCAGCCGTGACGATCCCCGCATTGGTACCCGATGTGGCCAGAGCGAGGCCAGGGAAAGTCAGCGTCGACCCGCTCAGTACTTTCGGAAAGGTAGGGAAGCTATCCACAAGATCCCCGTCCCCGTTCTGATCAATGCCAATCACGGACTCCTCAACGGCCATGAGGTTCCGGTTGGCCGTCTGGATGTCGGTCGCCATCCAAGTCACTCCCACCGGCACAGCCTTGGAGGTGTGCCCGAAATTCCAGCCCTGTCCATTCAAGCTCGGATCCTTTGCTCCGACTAGGTTGTTGTCCGTTCCAGGATCCCCATCGTGGTCACGGCCATCCGCTGCTTCGTCCACCAACAAGACCCAGAGCTTTCCGGCCACCAGCACTCCACCAGTCGAATCTCCCACGGACCCTGGCACGCTGGTGACGAGAGCCATCAAGCGTGAAGGGTCGGTTTCAGGCAGCACGACTCCCCCTGGGTTGGCCGCGCTGATCCAGCGGAAGATACGGTCATTGACGTCGCCGTCGTTATTCATGTCGCAACCCGCACCGAGCCCCTCATCGGCCTCCAAGGAGGTGCAGGCCACGTAGCCCTTGGGGTGTACGTGCAGGCGCTCTCCAGCGGTCCCGACAAGGCCTGTGTTTTGAATCGACCCACCGGCCTCGAAGTCCGCCATGAGCAGCCAGTGCAGGACGTCGTCATCAAAGTCCACGTCCCCAAGCGCCGTGCAGCCCGGAGGTTGCCAAGTGGCACTGAACAGACTCTGTGCGTTCAGGTTGACCCCTTGAGCCGTCTCGTTCACTAGGAAGGCGACAATGCGATCCGCACCGGATGTAACGGCCGCCAGGGAGTACGTTGCTCCAAGAGCGAGGGAGGTGCCTTGAATGACCGAGCCGATGGAGGATGCATCGAGGACCGCTAGGATCCGTGCATCCACACCATCGCCATCCCCGTTCAGATCGCCGTCGAGGTTCTCATCCATGCCAAGGAATAGGATGTCCTCGGCTTCGTCGAGGATTCGAACGGAGACACCGTCACCGTCCGCGGCCACGGCGGTGGTAACGCGTGTAGCTGGCGTCGGGATAGAGCCATTGCTCGACACGGAGGCGACGAAGAGGTTGGTGTCGCCCGGCATTGTGGGAGCCGTGGCCGAGGTGAAGAAGACCTCGGTCTGGAGTCCCTGCAGGACCGTTGCAGAAGTCAGATCCACTTCAGCAAAGAACGTCGGCAGCGCCGCAGACGGTGTTTGGTACACGAGCACCCGGTCAGCCGTGTCCCCATCCGCTGTCCAATCCCGGCCGTCGCTGGCCTCAAGCACGACGAGGAACAAAGTCCCGTTGACAAGCGCCATGTCCTGCACGGCGGTACCAAGCTCCGTACGTTTATTGGAGAACGTGTTGACTCGCACGGCGACCTCATCGATGACGTCCCCATCACCATTCATGTCGGTCCCGGCCGGTGTGTAGTTGGCCTCGGAAGCGAGGTAGACCAGCCATTTCCCTTTCGTCAGAATCTTGGATGTAGGGGCAACCGGGTGCGGGGGAGTCCGGAGGGCGTAGTAGTCAATCGTTTCTTCGTCATCCTCACTATTGCAGCACGTAAGCACGGGGAGGAGGAAGAGAAGCGCTAGGAGGGTGAAACGGGTCATGGGGTGCTCATGGGTTGAATGGTCCGCAGGATACCGTAGCGGAGGTGAGAGAGCCCGTGGAATTGCGAGTCAAGCGGGATGGAGGCCAGCGGCTACGAGCCCGACCCCAGATCCAAGCCCCAGCGTACCGTGAAGAATTCGAAGCCACCCAACCCTCTACGGCCGACAAACAGGCAACCTCTGAACCTCCCCCAGCTGCTCCCGTTCTACTCGCATGCTCTTCCTTGCCCTCCTCCTCCCCCAGCCGCTGCAGGAACCCATCCCCGCCGATCTCGGCACCACCGTCGTCACCCCCACCCTCAGCCCCGGGGATCAGCTCGACGCGCCCTACGCCACCCACGTGGTCGACCAAACCGAACTCGACGCAAAGGGCTACCGGACTCTGCCCCAGGCCTTACGCAACATTCCCGGCATCCTCGTTCAGGAAACATCCCACGGCCAGGGCTCGCCCTACATCCGTGGGTTCACCGGCTTCCGCACCCTGGCACTAGTCGACGGCATCCGTCTCAACAACTCCGTTTTTCGCCCCGGGCCCAATCAGTACTGGAACACGATCGACGCGTTCTCCATCGACAGCCTTGAGGTCGTCAAAGGACCGAGCTCCGTCCTCTACGGATCCGATGCCATCGGTGGCACCGTCAACGCCCGGACCCGCTCCCCTTGGGGACACTCAGACGAGCCCGCGATTTCCGGTGAGGTGCGCTACCGCTGGGCCGACGCCGCCAACTTTGACCAATCCCGGATCGACCTGTCCGCCACCTACGGTCAAGACGGCGGCGTTCTGATTGGCCTCACCAGCAAATCCTTCGGCGACGTGCATGGTGGATCACAAGTAGGTGCACAACCGGGCACAGGTTACGACGAGTTTGACGGCGACCTGAAGCTCGAGCACTTCCTCAACCCCAACACACGCATCACTCTCGCCCACCAAGTCGTCGACCAGACCGACGTGCCCCGAACCCACAAGACAACCGACGGGATCGACTGGGAGGGACTTTCGTCTGGGAGTGATCTGAAGCGAGACTTCGACCAGCGTCGCGAGCTGACCTACTTTCAGACTCACATGCATGGACTCGACGGACTCGCGGATGAAGTCAGAACCAGCATCTCCTGGCAGACCCAGGCCGAGGATCGTGATCGAATCAAATCCGACGGCTCCCAGGAATTCCAGGGATTCGTCGTGGGAACCCTCGGCCTGTTTGCGCACTTCCACAAAGGCACAGACACCGGGCGCTGGACCTGGGGCGCGGAGTACTACCGCGATAACGTCGACTCCTACCTGACGAAGGCAGCGGGCAACACTGCAGCCGACGACATCCAGGGGCCGGTCGCCGATGATGCGACCTACGACACTCTCGGCATTTTCGTTCAAAACGAACTCCCGTTGAGCGAGAAGTTGGGCACGATCTTGGGCGTGCGCTGGAACCTAGCCAGGGCAGATGCCAATAGCGTGCGCGACCCACTCACCAACACGCGTATTTCCATTGACGACTCGTGGGATGCCGTCGTGGGCAGCGCACGATTCCTTTATGAACTCACGCCGGAAACGACCAACCTCTTTGGGGGAATCTCCCAAGGCTTCCGTGCACCCAACCTGTCAGACCTCTCACGCTTTGACAGCGCGCGCAGCAATGAGTTCGAACTTCCTGCGCCCGACCTCGATCCCGAGTACTACACCAACTTCGAATTGGGGGTGAAGAGGCGCGATAATTCATGGTCATCCCAGGTCGTTCTTTTCCACACGCTCATCCGCGACAAAATACTGCGCTTCCCTACGGGAAATACCAACGCATCCGGAGAACGAGAAATCACCAAGGACAACGTGGGGAACGGCAGCGTCGAAGGCATCGAATTGGGCCTGGCCTACAGGATGACCGAGCAGTGGTCTACTTTTGGTAATGCCACCTACCTACACGGAAAACAGAGTACCTACCCCACCTCGGCCCCCGTGTTGGAGGACGAGTACCTAGACAGACTGATGCCATTCACGGCTCAACTTGGCCTCAGATGGGAGGATAAGTCCAACGAACTCTGGGTGGAGGGGTTGGTCGCCCACGCAGCCAGAGGTGACAGACTTTCGACCCGCGACGTGAACGACTCGACGCGCATCCCCGCCGGTGGCACCCCCGCTTTCACGACCCTGGACCTACGCTTGGGCTGGCAGGTTCTACCGAACGCCAACTTGCACCTGGGCCTGGAGAACCTCACGGACAAGGACTACCGCATCCACGGCTCGGGCCTAAATCGACCCGGGCGCAACCTGACTGTCGGGTTTGGATGGTCGTTCTGACCTCCGGAGCTCCGATTCGGGGCACCAGCACTGGTATTTCTTTCCCGGCTCACCCTCTACAGCGCCCCCAGGCATGGCCTACCCCACGCACTCACTTCGACGCATGCACTGGGGTACCCTAATAACAAGGTGGATGAGCTAGACACAAATCAAAGCCCGCTCCCCGCAGAGCGAGGCGAGAGGTCGAGCGTGATCGGGGCTTCCTCTGCGTGGATGCCCTGGGCACTGGCCGGAGCCTGGATTGCAGGTGCCTACCTGAGACTATGGCAGGTGGGTCAGCAGATCGTGGTCGGAGATGAAGTCCACGCGCTGAAGAGCGCCGGGTCGGGAACGGTGCGTACGATTCTGGCTGAGAAGGGCCTGCCCGACGTATCGATACCCATGGCCCTCTGGGACTACCTGCTGATCCAAACCGTAGGGCTCTCCGAGTGGGGTTTCCGCTTCCCGGTCCTGCTGGCGGGACTGCTCGCCCTCGTCATCCTGCCGGTCTTTGCGTGGCGGCGGATCAGCCCACTGACGGGAGTTCTGGTGGCTTGGCTCGCAGCCCTCTCGCCCCAGTTGGTCATGTTCAGTCGCTTCGCGCGGCCTTACATGCCGATCATGCTGTTGAGCTTGCTGACCGTTGTGTTTTGGCAACAACAACTGGCGGGCAAGCGTAAGCGTGGCTGGTGGGCCATTCTCAGTACGCTCTTCGCAATCAGCCTGAGCCCTACCGGTGCTCCCGCATTGGCCGCGGCAAACGGGTGCGGGGTACTGCTCCTTATTAAACAGAACGGATGGAGCGCTCTGCGCCCCCCCAGGGTCGTGCGTGATAGCCGCATGGTCGGCCCCGCCTTGATGGTCGTCGTTTGCCTGGCGCTGATTGCAGGGCTTGCCCAGGCCTTTCGCATGCTGCCCGAGGCTCACAACCTCATGCTGCGTACCCAATCGAAAGGCACACCCGTTGATTGGCCGCTGGTTCTCGAATACATCTCCTTCACGCAGCATCCGGGTCTGCGGGTTTGGTTTGGCATTAGCCTGCTTATTGGATTGCTAAGCCCTAAGCCAGGGGGCCGCTCGCTGGGATTCACGCTTGTGGTGATGGCCATTATCCAAGTGGGATGCGTTGTCCTGTTCGTCCCCTGGGGTGGCCGCACATTCAGCATCATGCGCTACCTCCTCGTGCTGTACCCCCTCGCACTGCTGCTGATTGCAACAGGCATTGACCTGCAGCTCGCCCTGATCCGACGGGTCCTTAGCGGCAAGGCTCGCTGGGGAGGACTCTGGGCTCCGGCAGCCCTCATCGCCATGGTCCCCAGCGTGCTCAACACGGGGCCGTTGCCCAATCTCTTTCAAGGGTCCAACTCGTTCACAGGTATATGGCCCGAGCGGGTCACCGGTCCCGCCAACCTCAAACACGTCCCCCTTCCCGCCTGGCCAAGCTTCTACAGGTTCCTTGCTGAGAGTGACGATCGTCTCACAATCATGGAAGCCCCGAGCATCTCGACGAGCCCCGCTAGCCTTAACCTCTACGCCAGCTACCAGGTCAGGCATCGACAGCGGGTTGTCCTCCTAAATCGGCGAGCGACGTACAAGGGCAAGTCGCAGGGAATCGAGCTGAGCTCGATCCGCCCCCTCAAGCAGTCCATCGGCATCGGGTTAGAAGGCATCGACTACATCGTCGTCCACCGTGACTTCATTAGTGAGCGCCGTCGGTTGATGGATGTGAGCGGAGAGGAGTCGCGCAACCCGTTGGCGGGAACGAAAACTGAGCGAGAACTGAAGGGCAAAGCCGCGCGACTGATCGAAGAGTTCGATAGCGACCCCACATACCTGCCTGTTCTCCGCACAAAATTGGTCGCCATCTTCTCCACTAAACCGGGCGCGAAAGAAGCGTACATGGAATGGAATGCTGAGCATGATTGAACAGAAACCAACAGAAGAGCCCGCCCAGAGGTCAGAGGCGGCCACATGGGGATCATGGGCCTGGAGTACCCTGCCCTTTGTCCTTCTAGGCATCTGGTTTCGCGTCTGGGAGCTAGGGCAGCAACCCGTTCTTGGAGACGAGATGCATGCCCTGAAGAGTGCAGCAGGTGAGGGAGCAACACTGGGCACCA
>JAPKBO010000190.1 GCA_028823395.1 Planctomycetota bacterium
GAATCCCTGTCCCTGCTGACTCAGGCCTCGAGGTCAATCTCCTTTTGCGCCTTGGAGCTCGAATTGAGTGAGTTCCGCTCAGGCCATTCCGGAGGAAATGTCATGATTGAACGGAACTCGGCTTCCGCAGGATCACTCCTACCTACGTAGTGGCGTTGAATTTAGACCCTCGCGGTCATCGCCTCCCTCCACGACTCCCCCACAACACCTCCTTCAGTATCCAACTCGTGCTCAAATCCCTTCTAGCCATCGGTTCCCTCGCTGCTCTCATGTCCCTGACTGCTGCGCAGACCCGTCAGGCAATGGATCGGGACCTCCTCCTCGCCTCCCATCAGTCACTGGCTTCCGACTTCGGCCAGGAGTCCGAGGTCCGCCTGACCCGGCCGGTTGAGGTGCGCATCGACCTGCTCTTCGAATCGGCTCAAAGCGGTGACGGCCTGCTGCGCATGAGCCTCTTCGGGGATGAGGCCATCGAGGTTCAGCACGAGTCTTCCGGCAGCACCCTTCAAGGTGGACTCACCTGGGTGGGCAAGGTCGTTGGCGACCCCCACGGCAGTGTGTGCATGGTCGTTCACGGGGACAAGGTGGCGGCCAGCATCCGGCACGCCGGCAAGCTGCTGCGCATCGGCCCGGGATCGAACGGCGTGCACGGCCTAACTCTGGTCGACGAGAATAACTACCTGCCCTGCGGTACGGATCACAGCCACCAAGTCCACACACCGGATGACCAGACTGAGTCCTCCGCAGGTAGCACGCTGTACTCGGACGTCTTGGTCGCCTACTCGCCACAGGCTCGCGCCTCAAATGGTGGCCCGAACGGCATCCTGTCACTGATCAACCTTGCGGTGCTGGAGACGAACCAGGCCTACAACAACTCAATCGTGTCCCAAGATCTGCGGCTGGTCCTTGCTCTCGAGACGGTACAGGATGAGACGAGTGACATGAGCCAGGTGCTTGGTCGCTTGCGATCGACATCAGACGGCTGGTACGACGAGGTCCATGCAGCACGCAACCTTGTCGGAGCGGACTTCGTAGCCATGATCACGAGTGCTGGCCAATACTGCGGCATTGCCTATCTCATGACCAACGTGAGTCAGGGGTTTGCCAGCAGCGCCTTCAGTGTCACGCTGGATAGCTGCTCAACGGGATACTATTCGTTCGGGCACGAACTTGGCCACAACATGGGCTGCACCCACGATCGCGACAATGCGGGAGGAGCGGCCTACACCTACTCCTACGGGTACCGTACGCCAAACAACCAGTACCGCACGGTCATGGCGTATTCCCCGGGCTCGCGCATCAAGTATTTCTCTACGCCGCTTGTCACCTATAACGGCTGGGTTTTGGGCATACCGTATACCGCCCCAGATTCAGCGGACAATGGTCTTAGCCTCGACACGGCAGCACCCACGTTCACGAACTTTCGTTCGGAGAAACAGGTTTTGCTCTCTGAAAACTTCGAGAGTGGTAGCTTTGGGGCTGGCGGCTGGACCGTTTCCGATGCGAACCGTTGCACGGTCAAGACCAAGGCTTCCTTTGGGGGGACCTTCGGGGGCCGGCTGAAAAAAGGAGGAGCCGGTACGGCCGCATGCACCGTCGGTACTGAAGCGACATGGATCGAATCCCCGTCCTTCAGCACCGTGGGCTACTCCTCCGTCCAGATCAACCTGGCCGCCCACTTCCGCAACAATACGCTCGGCTGCGAATACTTAGATTTCCAGTGGTGGAACGGCTCGACCTGGAAGTCCTACGCCACGGTTGAGAAGCACGCATGGGACAAGTACACCTTCTCTCTGCCTGCCGGCGCAGCCAACAATCCTGACCTGCGTCTGCGCTTTGTTACCAATGCGAAGGGCCAAAAGGAACGAGGGGAAGTGGACGACATCCTCGTCATCGGCACCCCCTGACGGCGGATCACGAGCGACGGGCTAATGATCACGTCCTGCCCGTAGGTGTCCTAGGAGCCCTACCCCAGCCCAGCGTTGCGGCCTGGGGAGAATGTGCGACGATGAAGCCCTCCCGGCCCCTACCACTCGCCATGCATACTCATACCCGCCGCCTGCTCTCATTCTGTCCAGCCGTCCTCTCCGTCTGCCTCGCCAGCGGCCAGGACTTCAGCGCCCAAAAGACCATCACCGTTAAAGCGGGGGGAGCCCGCTGTGCGTATCCCGTGGACCTGGACGGGGATGGAGACCTGGACGTCGTGGGCGCGGCGGACCTGAATGACAAGGTCGCCTGGTATGAGAACCTGGGCGCTGGGACCTGGGGCCCTGAACGGGTGATCACCACCGATGCCAATGGAGTCCAGCGCGTCTACGCCATCGATCTGGATGGCGATGGGGACGCCGACGTGCTCTCTGCATCGCCCTTCGACGACAAGATCGCTTGGTATGAAAACCGCCTCAACAAGAAGGCCCAGGGGTTTGGGAAGCAGCAGGTGATCACGACGAATGTCGACAACCCCAGCTCTGTCTTTGCAGCGGACCTCGACAATGATGGAGATGCCGATGTGCTATCAGCATCGTCCATTGACGGAAAAGTCGCCTGGTACGAGAACGATGGCAACGGAACATTCGGCCCACAGCAGCTTCTCATAGTTGGCGCGGGGGGTGCAGATTCTGTCCATACGGAGGACCTGGACGGCGACGGAGACCAGGACGTACTCATGGTGGTGTTCAACTCTGACCGGGTCTCCTGGTTTGAAAATCTGGGCGGTGGATCCTTCGGATCGGAGAAAGTGATCACCTTCAAGGCCGACGGTCCCAGGTGCGTCTACACGGAAGACCTGGACGGAGATGGCGACCCGGACGTGCTCACGGCGTCCTTGTGGGACAACAAGATCGGCTGGGCCAAGAATCTGGGCGGCGGTTCGTTCGGACCTCTGCAGACAATCACAACCGCCCTCGACTCACCCAAGTCCGTGTACGCCGCAGACCTCGACGGGGATGGGGATGCGGATGTACTCTCGGCTTCTCGCATGGACGACACGATCGCCTGGTACGAAAACCTCGGCGGCAGTTCGTTTGGTCCCCTTCAGGTAATCACCAACCAGGCGGACTTCGCCTGGTGCGTCTACGCTGCGGACCTGGACAGCGATGGGGACGCCGACGTCCTGACGGCACAGTACTACGGCAGCAAGATCGCCTGGCACGAGAACCTCATGGGGATCCCCAGCTGCAACATCACGTTCTGTGACACCGATGGCGACAACCAGGGGGACGTCTCCCTGAGCACCTGTGACTGTTCGAATGGCGCCATCACACTCGCCCTGAATACGATTTTCCCGGGCGAGTTCACCTACCCCCTCGTGGGCCTCGGTACCACGGCCGTGAGTCCCACTGGAGTCTCCGAGCTCTGCCTGGCCGGCTCAACGATCGGTCGTTACGGCAAGGATGCCGGCGCCATCAGTTCATCAGGCACCTTCAGCATAGACCTCCTGGACGCCGCCTCGGCCCCCAATGGCGGCGTGCCCACGATCGGTGGCTCTCTGTGCAACGGCAACACCTGGCGCTTCCAGTACTGGCACCGCGACGGCATGAATCCCTCGCGGTTCTCGAAGGGCATCTCCGGGTTGATCAACTGATCTTCAGGTACGAGCGCCAGGCCCCCCCACCCAGCACCCCTTCTTATCCCCTACCCTCCCATCTTGTAGAACTGCTCCCAACCGGGGCGCGGCGGCGGGCCGTCCAGCATTGCATTGGCCCTGTCATTGCCGACGAAGCGCTCGGTCTCGCGGTCGAAATGTAGCTCCTCGTTGAGGTGCTGACAGATGACGCCAAGCATCAGGGTCTTGGTCAAGTCGCCTCCGATACTGAAGGGCGAACGCGTCTTGTCTTCATCCATACACGCCGCGGTAAAACTGGACGCGTGGCCGAAGCGCGGCTCCCCTACCTCGAGCGCCTGCGCGTATTCCTCGGCCTGGTCAACGGGAATCACGTGCGACCTTCCGGAATGGGACCCGCGCGTAATCGCGAACTTTCCGTCCGCCCGATACAGGACCGTGCCGGCTCCGCCCAGCTTGGGAGCCTCGAGGCTGCCGTCCGGCTTCTTCTCGTGGAACTGCTCGGGAACTTGCGGGAGATAGTCGGCCCCGTCGCGCCAGGTCAGTTCCAGGGGCGGATGCTCGCCGCGTCGGGGGAACTGCATCCTCAGGTGCGAGCTCAGCGGAAAGAGGACGTCATTGTGGTCGTCGATACGGAGCGGCGTGAGCTTGGTGGGCTGGCCCAGCTGCAGGAAGTCGTGCACGAAGTCGATGATGTGCGCACCCCAGTCGCCCAGCATGCCGTTCCCGTAGAGCCAGAACGCACGCCAATCAAAAGGATGGTACCTGGCACTGAACGGCTTCTTCTCCGCCGGCCCGCACCACAGGTCCCAGTCCAAGGCCTCGGGAGCCTTCTCCTCCTTGGGGTACACCGAGAATCGCTGCGCAGCATCCATGAAGAACATGTTCGGTGACTTCCATGCGTCGACCTTGGTGATGTCGCGCACGACACCCTGTTCGACCATTCGCTGGAACTGGGCGGACGCGCCCGAGGTGTGACCCTGATTGCCCATCTGCGTGACGACGTTGAACCTCTTCTCGGCCCGCATCAGCATGTCCGCCTCGCGGTAGGAATGAGTCAGCGGCTTCTCCACGTAGACGTGCTTGCCCATCGACATGGCGAGAATGGCTGCAGGGAAATGCGTGTGATCCGGCGTCACTACGCTTACGGCGTCGATGTCCTTGTCCATCTCCTCGAGCATCACGCGGAAGTCGGTGAACTGCCGTACGCCCGGATATCTCTTCAGGTTGTCCTCGACACGCTTCGCGCTAAAGTCGACATCGCAAAAGGCCACTGGATGCGCCTTGCCGCCGGAGCAGATCTCGGGAACGACGCGCGCAGCCCGACCACCTACGCCGATCACGGCCAGGTTGATTCGCTTGCTCGGTGGCAACTTGCCATCCTGTGCCCGAGCGCCGGTAATGAGATAGGAGGGAAGGATCGTGAAACCGGCTGTCATGGCAGCCGACTTCTTCACGAAATCACGACGATTGCTTCGGATCTTGGAGGACATGGGTTGGGTGATGTTCGGGTAGGAGGGCCAGCCTCGGCGGAGAACTTCGCGGTGATGGGATTCCCATTGGGTCAGATGGGAACTGCTCAGAGGGAGTACAAGAGTATCGCTCTCTCCCCCTACGAACCCATCACCCAATCCCAGAACGCATGGGCCAACCACGAGAATCCTGCTAGCAGGATTGCTTCGGTTCGCGGTCGTACCTCTTGCCCGTGGCGAACTCCCCTTCAAGCGCCTACCCTCACGGCTAACAAACTCCAACCCAGTTCCCATAGGACGTCACGCATGAGTTTCGGAGTGAACAAGCCAGAGTCGATGGAAGACAAGAAAGTCATCAAGGCAATCACCGCCGAAACGCTAGTCGCCCTGGTCGCGCTGGGAGGCACTTTTGGCTTCATCGCATGGCGCATGGGCCTGGCCAACATGTTCGGGACAATGATGGCGACAGCCCATGACCTGATGCTCAACACGGTCTTGTTCTTGATGAGCGTGATCATCCTGGCCGGTGCTTTCACATCACTCCTGTCCGAGTTCGGAATCGTGAGCATCGCCAATCGCGTCCTGTCTCCGCTCATGAAGCCGCTCTTCGGACTGCCGGGCGCAGCTTCCATCGGCGTGGTCGCGACCTACCTATCTGACAATCCGGCCATCATGCCCTTGAGCTCGGAGAAAGGCTTCCTGAAGTACTTCAAGAGGTGGGAAGTCACGACCCTTGTCAATCTCGGAACAGTCTTTGGCATGGGCTTGATCGTGACCACCTTCATGCTGACACAGTCCACGGACGCGGCATCGATGGGCAGAGCCGTACTGCTCGGGAACCTAGGTGCGATCATGGGCGGCATCGTGAGCGTCCGACTCATGGGTCGCTTCGGTAAAAAGAAATACGGGGAGGATGCGGCCGTTGTCGCGGAAGGCGATGAGGGTTATGACCTCTTACGCTTTCGCGAAGTCCGTCCAGGGAATGCCATGCAACGCGTGCTGCAGTCATTGCTGGACGGTGGAGTCCACGGAGTCAAGACCGGCCTGGACATCATGCCCGGAATCATCGTGATCACGACTGCGGTCATGATGCTCGCCTACGGACCGGGCGTGGAGGGATACACCGGTGCTCTGCGCGAGGGCGTCGGTTTCTTTCCTTGGGTGGGAGCTCAACTATCGTTCATAATCGAACCCGTCTTCGGCTTCACGTCCCCAGAAGCGATTGCCTTCCCGGTCACGTCTCTCGGATCGGTGGGAGCCTCCCTGGCCATGGTTCCTCAGTTCTTGCAGAGCGGGATAATCGACGCCAACGACATCTGCGTCTACACGGCCATCGGGATCTGCAACGCCGGATTCCTAAGTACCCACGTGGGCATGATGGACGGCATCGGCGAACGCAGCTTGACCAGCGTGGCCATCGCCAGTCACGCCCTTGGCGGTCTCTTCGCCGGCTTCAGTGCGCACATGCTGTTCATGATCTTCGGCTGAATGCCGAGCCAAGGG
>JAPKBO010000191.1 GCA_028823395.1 Planctomycetota bacterium
AGGCGAACGCGCCTGGAGGGATGGGGCGGGGGTGTTGAAGTTGACGGCCCTACTGGATGAGCTCCCAAGGTCGGTCATTGCGCACGTAGCGCGCGCCCACAAAGGAGGAGAAGAAGGCTCCTAAGAGCGGGTGCTCGATGGGGGCCGGCTGGGCTTCCTCCATCAGGCTGTCCTGTGCGGCATAGGTGGTCTGGTGAGAGCCGTGAACAAAGACGTGGTACCAGGGTTGGTTCCGTTTCGGCTGTGTGTTGTTGGACTGGTACCAGGACTCGCTGCCACTGAAGGTGACGTCGAGGGCGACGACTAAGCCCCTGTAGCCGTAACGGCGGTGACGGACTAGGTCTCCAGGGGCGAATTGGGCTTCTCCTTCGCCGCCCTGACCGCGGGGTCGATTGAACATGATCACGGTTTCTATTCTGCCTTGCCGAACACTCCCGGAGGGAACTCATTTGGCAACGATCTCTTTGGTCCGTGGCCTAATGCCGTCTCCCCGAGCCATGCCCCCTAACTCTCGTCAATTGTGGGGGGTGCTTGCCCAAGGGGCGCTACCCTCCGACAATTTCGAACGGTGGTGTGGCGTAGATCAGTTCTAGCGAGGCGTGTTTCACGTGGGACTCCAACTGAGTCGAACCTCCGCCGCCTCAGCCGTACTCCATCATGCCTGTCGCCAATACGTTCTTGTCCGCATCGAGGACGCGGTATTCAATTGGGATGCGGGCTCCTGAACGGTAGATGGTCAGACCTGCGCCCTTTGTGCCGCTAATCTTCATCATGCCCCGCTTCCCTGATACTCGGGAACCCATGTGGATGCGGGAATCGATCGCGACCATTGCATCCTTGCCGGCCAGCACTTCGATCTCTTGAATCTTGTGGGCGGTCCCAGAGATGTGCCAACTGACGCCCTTTTCCTCGTGTTCGATACGATAAGTACGCAGGTGGTATTTCCCGGAGGGTAGGGTCCGCGGGTCTTTCTTAGAACTGCTCTTGTTGTCCCAAGAGAGTCGATAGGCCTTGCCCTGAGCATTGGTGAGGAAGAGGTCGCCACGGGCAATATTGGAACTCAGGGTCCCCTCGCCTTTGCGCATGCTCTTCCTCTTCGTCACTTCCGTTGGTAGCTCGAGGGGTTTGGTCTCTAGGTACTCGATCAAGGCCGCACGGGCCTTTGTGGGTGTGCTGCTTCAGGCCGTGTCCTTCACCTGGTTGAGCCAGGCGCGATCCGTTGGGTGCTTGGGATCCGGCGGCAGGTGGCACATCGCGCACGAACTCTTGAACAGTTTGCCCGCCGCCGCGATGTCGGCAGCCTTGGGGTTGTCATCCTTGTCATCTGATGAGATGGCGAAGGAGTTCGACAGTAAAAACGCGATGGCCAGAGCGGCACCGCAAGCGACGCTGACACGACTTGAGAGCAATGATGGATAGTGCAAAGCAGAAGACTCCTGTGATCTCCAGCATACGCGCGCCCCTTTGTTTGTAGGCAGGGGAATTGCGGATACCGGGTTAGCGGGCGTTCACCCTTTGTGGGGCTTGGCCTGGACTTTGTTCGGCACGGGACAAGCGTAGAGGCTGAGGTTATTTGCCCGCACCTGGAAATCGGGGCCCGCTTCCAAGGTAGGGGAACTGGTCGAAGTCCGGTCCCTTGCCGGTCACGCGCGGGTCTGCAGTCTTCTTGAGTTCGGCGAACAGGCGCGTATTCAGTTCCTTCAGCGTGTGAGCGTAGTCGGGGTCGGCCGCGACGTTGACCAATTGGCCTGGGTCTTTCTTGAGGTCGTAAAGCTCGTCGGCGGGCCGTTTACCAAAAGACAGGTCATAGAACCTGCGGTGCTGCTCATCCTTGTCCCGGTTATCGAAGATGTAGCTCTTGGTCGGGCCATTGTCACAATCGGCAAGCCATGCGTTGGGGATGGTGGCTTTCTGATAATGGGGCGTCCCGCTGGGCCAACGTTCGGGAAAGAAGTTGTGCAGGTAGAGGAAATCGTGGGTGCGCAAAGCGCGGGTCGGATAGCCGCCTGTGCTGGGAGCCTCCTGGCCGGGAACGTGGCGTTCCTTGCCGTGCAAGACGTAGCTGCGATCGCTTTCGTCCACTCCTGCCAATAGCGCTAGCAGGCTGCGTCCGCTGACGTCGGAAGGAATGGGGATCCCGGCGGACTCGTAGAAGGTCGGTGCGAGATCAATGAGACTGACGAAGTCATTCAGTACCGTGCCCGCCTTCACCTTTGCGGGCCAACGGATGGCCAAGGGCACCCGGGCGCCGCTGTCGTAGTTGTTGCTCTTGCAGCGGGGGAAGGGCATTCCGTGATCGCCGGTCATGACGATGAGCGTGCTATCCAATTGTCCGAGCGCTTCCAGGTCGGCGAGCGCCTCTCCGACGACGCGGTCGAACCGTTGCACCTCAAGGTAGTAGTCCGCCACGTCGCCGCGGATCTGTGCTGAGTCTGGAAAGTGGGGGAAGAGCTGGATCTTGGTGAGGTCCATGCCGCTCTTGGCACCGGAATCTTTGACGAAGCTGCGGTGTGGGTCATGGCTTCCTAGCCAGTAGCACCAGGGCTTGCCTTCAGGTACGGACTCAACGAACTCTCGGAGCGTCTTGGAGCCAGGCCGGCCGGCGGGGTGCCGCCCCGGGGTTTCCGTTTTGCCCGGTCCCCAAGCTTTGCTTTTCGAAGCAATCGCGTATCCAGCAGCGGCGAGGATCTCGGGGTAAGTATCGAAGTGGTCGGGCAGGACGCTCCACAGATTGCCAGCTCCCTCCAGTCGCCAGTGCCATTGTCCGGTGAGGATGGCCCCTCTCGATGGCGTACACGACGGGGAGGAAACGTAGGCGTGGTGGAAGAGTGCTCCCTCCTTGGCGAGCCGATCGAAGGTGGGAGTCCTAACCACTGCGTCCTCATAGGCACCGGCATGGGGCCAGCCCCAGTCGTCGGCGATGGCGAAGAGGATGTTGGGCCTTTCGCCGCTGGGATCGGTGTCCAGATTGGCATGCGCCAGGGGCAGCAGTCCGGTGATTGAGATCAGCCAAGTGGCGACGGTTCTTTTGATTGTGGTGATCATTCAGATGCCTGCTAAGGGGGGGGACGGCTGCATCCACTCTATGCAAATCCCCTGACGGGCTCGGAGAATAAGCGCATACAGACCCGGCGTGGTTGCAACTTGGCAAGCATGCTGGGCGCTGGAGGGATGCGGGGCCTCCCAGATGTCTCTGAGAAGCGGCATAGGCCAGGATCCGTGGAGCAGTCTTCTGTGCTGATTGCGGCTCTCCCTCGCCGGGCGGTAACATGGCCCCCCCTGCAGGGTCCATCTTTAGTGACTCTCTGCAGCGGACCCATCATGACCACTGCATCCGTCGCTCCCCTGGAACCCTACAGTCCCAAGCACCCCGTGCGCATTGTCACGGCAGCCTCGTTATTCGATGGTCATGACGCGGCCATAAACGTCATGCGCCGCATTTTGCAGGCATCGGGCGCGGAGGTGATACACCTAGGTCACAACCGGTCCGTGGCGGAGATTGTCGAGTGCGCCATCCAGGAGGACGTGCAGGGCATCGCCATCACGTCTTATCAGGGTGGCCACGTGGAGTACTTCAAGTACATGGTGGACCTGCTCGCCGAGAGGGGAGCATCCATCAAGGTGTTCGGTGGCGGCGGAGGAACGATTCTGCCCTCGGAAATCGAGGAGCTGCAGGCCCACGGGGTAGAGCGCCTGTATTCACCGGATGACGGTCGGGCCATGGGTTTGCAGGGCATGATAAATGACCTGCTCGAGCGTTGCGACTTTGCTGTCGCGGGCACCGTGCAAGGCTTGGGAAAGGTTGAGCGCGACCCCCAGACCATCGGGCGCCTCGTCACCTTGGCGGAGAACGAACCCGAGCGTCTTGATGAATTGCGTCAGGTCTTGAGCCGTCACGGTCAAGGTGCCAAGACAGCGGTTCTCGGCGTGACCGGCACCGGTGGTGCAGGCAAATCGTCACTAGTGGATGAACTCGTACGCCGCTACCTCGCGGATTTTTCGGACAAGACGGTGGCGGTGATCTCGGTTGATCCTAGTCGCCGTAAGAGTGGGGGAGCCCTGCTTGGCGACCGCATCCGTATGAATGCGATCCACGACCCTCGCGTTTACATGCGTTCGCTCGCCACGCGTCAGTCAAACCTGGCCCTCTCAAAGCACGTGCAGGATGCAGCGGATATCTGCAAGGCGGCCGGGTATGACCTCGTCATTCTAGAGACCTCGGGCATCGGGCAGTCCGACACCGAGGTGGTGGAGCACTGTGACGTGTCCATGTACGTGATGACTGCCGAATATGGTGCGGCGACCCAGCTCGAAAAAATCGACATGCTGGATTACGCCGACTTCGTGGCCATCAACAAATTCGACAAGCGGGGATCCCTCGACGCTCTACGGGACGTGCGCAAGCAGGTCGGCCGTAATCGTCGCGCCTTTGACGCGGATCCTGAAAGCCTACCCGTCTATGGAACGGTGGCTTCGCAGTTCAACGATACGGGAATCAACTCACTGTACGTGGCCCTCATGGCAGCGCTCACAGAGAAGAGCCCGGGGACTTTTGAACCGGACCGCGAGCCTGAGCCGCAGGCGGCCAGTCTAGGTTCTGTCATCCCGGCTGAGCGCGTTCGCTACTTGGCCGAAATCGCTGACAAGAGCGACGAGTATGGAGAGTTTGTCGCTCGCCAGGTTTCCCTCGCACGACGCATGTTCCAGTTGATGGGCACCATCGAACTTCTGCGTACGGGCCAGTTGGATGTGCAATCTGAGGTGGCCTCCGCCCTCGTTGCCAAGGACGGGGATGACGAGAGCATGCCTTCGTTGTTGGGGCACTACTCCGAACTACGTGAACGCTTAGACCCCGACTGTCGCCGGGCCCTTGAGGGTTGGTCCGAGCAGGTACGTCGCTACAAGGCGCAGCGCTACACCTATAAGGTGCGCGGCAAAGCCATCGAGAAGGATCTGACGACTGAGTCCCTTTCCGGCACAGCCGTACCCAAGGTCTGTTTGCCCAGGTCCAGGGATTGGGGCGAAATCTTGGAGTGGATCCTGACTGAGAACGTACCCGGTTCGTTCCCTTTCGCAGCGGGCGTCTTTCCCCTAAAGCGCGAGGGAGAAGACCCGACGCGGATGTTCGCGGGGGAGGGAGGGCCAGAGCGCACGAACCGTCGCTTCCACTACGTCTCTCTCGACCTTCCAGCGAAGCGCCTTTCCACTGCCTTCGATTCGGTGACCCTCTACGGTGAAAATCCGGACCGCCGCCCGGACATCTACGGGAAAATTGGCAACGCTGGTGTCTCCATCTGCACAGTGGACGATGCCAAGAAGTTGTACTCCGGTTTTGATCTGGCGGATCCGCGGACCTCAGTGTCCATGACGATCAACGGTCCAGCACCGATGGTGCTGGCCTTCTTCATGAACGCGGCCATCGACCAACAGTGCGAGAAGTACATTCGCGAGCAAGGCAAGGAAGAAGAAGTCGAAGGGCTAATCGCGGCCATCTATACCGATCTGGGTGTCGAGCGCCCGCGCTATCAGGGAGACCTCCCTGAGGGCAACGATGGACTCGGATTGATGCTGCTTGGTGTTTCCGGCGATCAGGTGCTTGCTGCCGAGGATTACGCACGGATTCGCCGGGAGACTCTTTCGGCCGTGCGTGGGACGGTCCAGGCCGACATCCTCAAGGAGGATCAGGCTCAGAACACGTGCATTTTCTCCACCGAATTCGCCTTGCGGATGATGGGCGATGTGCAGCAGTCGTTCATCGACAACGGTGTGCGCAACTTCTACTCGGTTTCGATCTCCGGTTACCACATTGCGGAGGCAGGCGCGAATCCCATCACCCAGCTGGCCTTCACCTTGGCCAATGGCTTTACCTACGTGGAGTACTATCGCTCGCGCGGTATGGACGTGGACGCATTTGCTCCCAACCTGTCCTTCTTCTTCTCCAATGGGCTCGATCCGGAGTACGCCGTTATCGGTCGCGTAGCCCGGCGCATCTGGGCCAAGGCCATGAAGCACGTCTATGGTGCTGGCGAGCGCAGCCAAAAACTTAAGTACCACATCCAGACCAGCGGCCGCTCACTGCACGCTCAGGAGATCGCGTTCAACGATATCCGTACCACCTTGCAGGCGCTCTACGCTCTATACGACAACTGCAACTCGTTGCACACCAACGCTTACGACGAGGCCATCACTACGCCCACGGAAGAGAGCGTGCGACGTGCCATGGCCATTCAGTTGATCATCAATCGGGAGTTGGGACAGAACAAGAACGAGAACCCACTGCAGGGTGCGTTCATCATCGATGAGATGACCGACCTCGTGGAAGAGGCCGTGCTGGAAGAATTCCGCAGCCTCTCGGAGCGCGGCGGCGTGTTGGGTGCAATGGAACGCATGTACCAGCGCTCCAAAATCCAAGAGGAATCCCTCTTGTATGAGACCCGCAAGCACTCGGGGGAGCTGCCGATCGTTGGGGTAAACACTTTCCGGGATCCCAAGGGTTCGCCGACCGTGATCCC
>JAPKBO010000192.1 GCA_028823395.1 Planctomycetota bacterium
GATGGGGCGTTCGGTCACTCATCCCGAGGGCCCAGTCCATGGTGAAACGCGCGTTGATTTCGCTCATGGGGTTAAGCACGAGTCGGCGCGCATCTCCGCCCGGGAGCCGGTGGCGGAACGCATCAATCCCAAAAGCTCCAAAGTAACCGGCCGAGGCCAGAGCACGGCCAGACTGCTCCACGGCTTGCTGGAGGAGTCGGTCGTCCTCTCTGTTTACGAGGTCTGGGGCGGCGGTATCGGTGCGCTCCCAAGCTCCCTCTCGAGTGGTCTTCTGGAAGCACGGCGGCGCGATTAGCACACTGCCGTCCACTCCCACCCAACCCGACCGCGTGTACTCCGTTTCAATCTCGACCCAAGGCTCAATGGTAAGGGGCCCCAAGCGCAGACTCGCCACAAGCCAGGCTTGGTCGGAGGCGGTAGGTTTGCCCACCGCCAACCGTCGCCGGCCGCGTCCCGCAGCTCCGAAGGCACGCCGCACCAACCAGCCCAGTGCGGTGGGCCGTGCAAGCTGCTCCACAGCCATGTCCAGGTGGGTGGCCAGGTGTTTCTCGAAGCTTGCCTGCACCAGAGGGGCGCGTACCTCGCTGGCAAAGGGCCGCGCGTTCACCCTTCGGAGGACGTCCAAAGATGGTGCGGATTCTACAATGGCGCCCACTGCATTCAGAATCGACAGAGCACGGGGCGTTGGGCACCAGGCCAGGCCGTGCATGCCGCGCAGCGCTCCCGATTTCGTGTACTCGTCTAGGTTGGCCTCGGTCAGCAAGACGTCATCCGGCCCGAGCAGGGTGCCCATCAACTTGTGCTGTTGGGCGGCTACGACCGAGCGCATGTGTGCCGAAGGCGTATAGGCGCCCAGTGTCTCAAGCTCGTGCTCGGCGTCGAGGTTCAAGACCCAGCAGCGTGCGGCGGAATTCACGTACGCCTTGTGGTGGGCCCTGCGTTTGCGAGGGCCTGTAAGAAGTCATCATCCATTCCCGCCGCTCGGCGCGCGGAATCGTTCATGGGGCGCCCCTGCATGAGGGCCGGGGTGAGAGGTGCAGGCAGGACGCGGCGCCATTGCTCGTAGTCGAGGGGGCTGCCTGAGAAGCGTTCGAACCATTCACGTGCGAAGGCCACGTGGCCCACCTCCTCGCGCCCGATCTGCTCGATGATTGCGGCTGCCTGTTCGTCACCGGATTCCGCGAACATCCTGGAAAAGCGAGCACAGTGATCGAGGTTCGAGCCTTCGAGGCCCAGACCTTGGAGGGCGACGAAAGACAAGGCATCTGGGCAAGTGGTTACCCGCTCCCAGAACCAATCGCGTACGGGGAAGTCGCCTACCGCGGCCCCATGGTCCTTGAGATAGTCCGCGTACATGTGCAGGTGCACCAGTTCTTCTAGGCAGAGGCGCACAGCGTCCGCCTTGAACTCGCGTGGGGCCTCGGGGAAGGCAAGCACGGCCCAGGCGAAGAGTTCCGCCGCTTGCAGTTCGTGATGGAGAAACGTGTGCATCAGACGCAGGCGCGCCTCCGGACGGTGCAGTCCGCTGGGGGTGCGAGGGCTACGGGCGATCACCTCCAGTTCCGGTGGTCGGCCGGGTTGCCTCAAGCGCCGCTCGGCTGGCCTTGGCTCCCATGAACTATCCACCGTCAGGTCGGGCGTGGCCGGAGGGGCGAGCTTGGATTGCAGGTGCGCTTCGCAGATGAAATCCCAGCACCAGCGTTCCACGGATCCGTGCGGAGGCGTGGTAGGTGGCGGAACCTCCGAGGGGGCAGCTTGCATGCAGAGCACCCTATCCGCACAGGGTTCTTCCAGTCCACTCAGCCTCTCCAATCGAGCGCTATAACTCTCCTGTGACCACGATTCCGTCTAGGTCTCCACGCTCGTTTGCCTGACTCGACACGGACCGGAAGCGCAGACGTAGGTTTGGATTGCTGTCGGCTGAGTGGTTGAGGTCGAAGAATAGCGTTGCCCAGCCGGGGTTGGTGGCATCTTCAAGCGTGTGCCAATCCGTACCATCGTGCCAGCGCAGGCGCAGGTGCTCACCGGCATCGTAGTTCTTGGTCTTACGCCACAGGGAGACGGTGATATTTTTGTAGCCCGTTGTGTCGATGGTCTTCTCGATCCAACGGTTGCGGCGGATGCGGACGCCGTACTGACCGTCGTGTTTCGCACCGGTCACGACCTGAGCTTTCTTGTTGGAGGTCGTCCAGCCGCCAGAGCTCAGATTCCCACTCTCAAAGTCGTCAGCGAAGAGCACGATGGGAGTGCCTGTGCCCAGGTCCGGCAGGCATGAAGAGTCTGCTGCGGCGCGCATCACGCCCACTACGGTGGGATGGAAGTACGTCGTAATGTTGTTCATGCCCCCGTTACACCCGTGGCAGTAGCTCATGTTGGTGCCCTTGTCGGTGCACTGGATGTTCCCGTTGCAGTTGGTGGCGCACTCGTCCAGGGGCGGGCAGTAGCCGTCGTGGGTGTGCAGGGTTCCGAAGTTGTGACCCGTCTCGTGGGCCATGACGAAGAAATCCCATGTGTTCGAACCCTGGGTCACGGGGAACGAGGTCCCGCCGTTGATGTTGCCGCTGACCGCGAACCCATAAGTTGTATTGCACAGCACGTTCACCCAAGCCACGCCACCACCGAGATTGGCTCCGCTTAAGAAGTGCGCGATGTGGGCGCCAGCCGGCAACTGTCCTGCCCAGGCGGCCTGGAATTCGCTCAGCAGGTCCCCCGACCCCCCGCCCGTGTCCTGGCTGGTCCAGGGGTCGTGAGCATTGGTGTAGAACTGCACGTAGGGATAGGTGATGCGCACATCCACCTGCTGCTCAAACCGATTGGAGACGGATCCGATGAGGGCCATCACGTAGGTCTGCTCCGCAGCTAAATCATTCCAGAGCTTGAACAGCTGGTAGTCGGTTTCCACTGCCATCTTGCACTCGAGCATGGTCGCCGCGCCGTACGTGGGCGGATCAATTGTCGTGGGGTTTACGATCCCCGAGCCCAGCGGGCCTCCCCGCAAGCTGTCCAACTGACATTCGGGGCCGCCGGTTCCGGGTGCGGCAGCCAGTGCGCGACTGGAGTACATGCGCATCCGCGCTTGCGACCAGTCATTGTCCGGGGCGGCGAAGGACGAAACGTGCGTGTAGTCCACCCCATCATGGATCCAGCCGTAGGAGCCGTAGGAGGAGAACGCCAGGTAGACGCGACTTCCTTTCGCATCCAGGACCTCGCCCTCCCAGAGGCTCAAGTCGCCAGGGTCATAGCTCGCGCGGGCACCATCGACGTGCACGCCAACCTGCCGTGGGTCGAACTGCAGTCGCGCTAGCTTCAGGGTTACCGTGGATCCCACAGGAAGGGGCAGGCCCACGAGGGTGACCGTTTGCAACTCGGCCAACTCGGCCAGTATCCCGGCGTCCTGCGTGAACTCCAGCACTTCGCCCCCCGGTTGGGTGGGCATCATGTGAGCGGGAAAAGGCAGCGTCGTTTGCGCGTGTGCGCTGGTGGCGACAAGGAAGCCAAGTGCAAGCAAGGAAGGGCGCATAATGATCGAAGAGGGGTAGGGGGCAGCGCGGTGACCGGAGTCGGATCGGACATCGATTGTTCCAGAAGTCAGCGGTTCCCGATACGCACAATATGAGGCGTACCCATGAGGCGAGGACCAGACCTCATTGGCGTCCGCGAGCCTGCCAGGGATGTTGGCTCTTTGTTGGCCCTTTGTTGGACCCAATCTCGGCCTAAGCCTCTATTTTGAGAGTCATGAACAAGAGCCTCTTCATCCTCACCCTCTCATGTGCCGCTTCCGCAGTCGCTGTGGGGCGCAGCCAGTCCAGGTTAGGTGGCGACGAAACCGACATCTTTGACGCCCCCGAGGTGCTGCTTACGGACGACAGTCCCTTCTCCGGCCAGATGTACCCCTCGCCCGTTTTGCAGGACCTTGACGGAGACGGTAAGGCCGAATTGGTAGTGGGCGACCTTCCCGGTCGCATGCGGTTTGCTACTCGCAAGGATAAGGGCCTGCATTGGTCCAAGCTCAATCCCATGAAGAGTGGAGATGAACCCCTACGCCTGAACAACTGGTGATGCATCGGCATGAGTTCACAGTTCGTGGACTTCAACGCTGATGGTCACTTGGACTTCATTGCAGCCACCTATGAAGGCACAGTCTTCCTGGTGACCGGTAGTGACGACGGGTGGGGAGAGCCTCAGCACCTGAAGGATTTCAAGGGCCGTAATGTTGTCATCTCCCTCTACTACGACATGGAGGACAACGAGTACAAGAACGCGAACCGTAGCCCAAAGGGCCAGAAGGATTCCGGCGATCACTGCGTCAGCGCGACCGTGTTTGACTGGGACGACGATGGCGACCTGGACCTGCTCCTGGGTGCCTACGATGGAGCGTTGTACCGCCAGATGAACGATGGCAAGCCCGGCGCTCCGGCCTATACCGGCGTCAATATCCCCGTGGAAGCGGATGGCAAGCCATTTGAGATGCGTGGAGGGCTGACTGCGGCGCGCCTCGTGGATTGGAATGGCGACGGCCTACAGGATCTCGTCTGCGGTGGATTCAAAGGGGGAGTGTCCGTGCTCCTTAATGTAGGGCAGCGCGGCGCACCGGGCTTCGGAGCACCCACGACGTTGATTCCCAAGTCCAAGATGATCAGCGGACCGAGCGAGGGGCTTTACGTGGACCCCGTCGACTATGACGGCGACGGCGACCTCGACCTTCTTGTGGGTGGTATTGCTCGGGTTCCAGGGAGGGTTTCTCCGCTCTCAGATACGGAAGCTGCCAAGCTGAAGCAGTGGAAGGGCAAACTCGCGGATCTTGAAGCGCAATACGAGGTCCTAGTCGAGGAATCGCTGGAGGAGTGGGCCGGACTCTCCAAGAAGGAGACTCGCAAGGCCCTCAAAGAGCTTCACTCCGGGGAGGCCGTGCAGGGGCTCGAAGAATCGATCGAGCGATTCCGCAAGAAGATCAAGAAACTCGACGCACCTCCTTCACGTGAGTCAGGAGTTTGGCTCTACCGTCGGCGCTAGGTGCGCTACCCGCGGGAATTGGGTTCTCCCGTTTGGACAAGCGCCTGCAAACCCACCCGCCGTACGCACACATCCAAGAGCGAACGAGCTGACACCTTCCATCCTCGGGAAGCTGCAAGGTCAAAGCGCCTGAAACACGAGCGCCGTCCCCCGATTCACCCACCATGACACTTCACCACTCGCTCGTTCTACTTCTCTTGTTAACCGGCGCTTGTCAACTTACTCCCAGCGGCCAAAGCTTGCAGCCTACGGCAGGCAACAGCCAAGCGGTCGATCTTGGCAACGATGCAAGCTTGCCCCCCATGACGACGCCATTGCGCCTGCGTTACGAACAGGGGGTACGCGCGGTGTTCGAAGACACCCAAGGAAACCTCTGGTTTGCCAGCCACCAAGAGGGAGTCTGCAAATTCGACGGAGCGAAACTCACCTACTTCACTACAGAGCACGGCCTCAGCAACAATCAGGTGCGATCGATTCAAGAGGATGCCAACGGGCATATCTGGTTCGAGACGGGCGACGGGATTAGCAGTTATGACGGTCTCAAAATTACGGCGCATGAAGAAAGGGACTATGCCTCTATGGACAGTTGGGGCAGCGCGCCGAGCGACCTTTGGTTCAAAGAAGACGAGCGCGTTGGAGTTGATAATCCCGGAGGGACTCCCGGCACGATTCGGTATGACGGTGACAAGCTCAGCTTCCTAGCCTTCCCGGAAATTGATGGTGATAGAGAAGGCTTCACTTTCTCGGTTAGCACGCCTGTTGCAAAAGGGAAAGACGGCCAGGTTTGGTTTGGCACCTATAGCGCTGTGATCGGGTTCGATGGCAAATCCCATGAGGTCATCAACAACGCGAGCTTGGGGCTGGACGGCAAGACAGACTACCTGCACATCCGTAGCCTTCTCTCGGATAGCAAGGGACGCCTTTGGATTGGGAACAACGGTAGCGGCGTCCTAATTCGAGATCGCGGCACCACGGTGAACTTCAGCACAACTTATGACACCGGCCTGGGGAATCCGAGGCTCACCCCTCAAGGACTCGATCGCGTATTCGCGATCGAAGAAGATCTGGACGGGAACATATGGCTGGGAACAAGAGACTATGGCGCATGGCGATTCGACGGCGAATCCCTGACGCACTTCTCCGTTCCTGAGGGCCTTGAAAGTAGCCACGTCTGGTCGTTCACCGTGGACAAGCGCGGCGACGTTTGGATCGCTGGTGCGAAACCAAGTGGTGTCTATCGATTCAACGGAGAGGCTTTCGAACGAGCGTTTTAGGTCGGCATTCCCGAGGTCGGGCGGTAGCTCCCCTCAAAACCCGCTGGCTACTTGCCAAGTCCACGGACCTGTCTTAGTCCGTCGATTTAGGATCCACGCTAGCACCTAACTCCTGCACTTTGGAGGACGCCGTGCTATCCATAAACTCGGCCTTCACCGAAAACGGGGTTCTTGGCATCGTCAA
>JAPKBO010000021.1 GCA_028823395.1 Planctomycetota bacterium
CCACGGTCAGGTAGATCGAGAGGGCCAGACCTAGGCAGTCAAAGCCCGGGCCGAGATTCGAAGTGGAGCAGGGTACGCGCACCTGCAGGGCGGGGGAGGGGGATGCTGGCATGGGGCCACATTGTGGGGATCGCATCGTCGCGGGGCGAGATAGGTCGTCGAGGAGTCTTTGAATCGTTCGGTGGGCCGTTCCGATTTCCGCCTCGATTTACTCCGACCCAGAACGCCCTTCCAGTTAGTGGTTGAATGAGGTGCCACCACTACATAGAGTAGAGGCGCGGAAAGGCACTAGGGGATAGGCGCTTGTGGGAGGACACGCGGGTGGGCAGAGCCCACCAGGGGTGCTTCTCGGGTGCTGACCTCGACTCGCTAGGGGTTCCTGCCCCCGGTAGAGGCCCATGCTGGGCGCCTTTCATCGATGTTTCCCAGACGCGCTAGGTAGCGACCCAGCCGGCCCCAACCTCCAGCCACGATGACCTACGAAGTTCACGAAGAGAAAGATCGCTTCTCCTCCCGTCTGGCCACGATCCCTGGAGTGCGCACGATGCCTTCCATCGGAGATTGGATTCTGCTGGAAGTGGAATCTCCCAGCGATCTGGCCAGGAAAGTGAACCGCCGGTTAGCCCCGGGGACAGCCTTGGGCAAAGCCTTTGACCAAGGTGAGGAGCGTAGCACTCCCCCCATTAGCGTTCCGCGCAACATGGAAGGTCAGGTACGGGTGCACGTGCGTGACCCCAAGGTCAACGAAGTCTTACTCAACACGTTGCGGGACGTCGTCGCCTGAGCCACCTCCTGGGTGGGCAATTTGCGGGGGGGATCCACTCTTGGAGTGAACACTTCGCGTGTCCTCGCCGTCTCATGTGATCGTGTCCATGGGAATTCTCACACCCAGCCTCCTCACCCTCCTCTCTTTCTCTGCTGCCCAAGAGGGCGAGCAGGATGCGGCGGAGCAGGTCTCTTCAGAAGGGTGGGTCGCAGCGCTCTACTCCGCACACCCGAAGACGCGCGTTGTCGACCTGGTTCTTCCAGGCACCCACGACTCGGGCTCCTACGCAATCACGCCGTCGTCCCCGCCTGCGCCAGGTGCGCCGGACGCTTACGCCAAGGTTGGTGACATAGCCTCCGCCTGGTCGAAGACCCAAGACCAGAATTTGGAGGAGCAGCTCCGCGGCGGCGTACGCTACCTCGACCTGCGCGTTGCTCACTTCGAAGACCGCTTGGTGTTGGTTCACGGACTGGTTTCCTGCGATCTGAACGAGGCCCTCGCGGGCGTGCGCCGTTTTGCCCGGGACGAGCCCCGCGAGCCCGTGGTCTTGGATCTTCAGGCTATGCCTGGTGAGAGCGCGCACGACGAACTCGACGAACTCCTCCAGGAGATACTCGGAGATCATCTCTTCGCCAAAGCGTCCCTCCCTAGCAAGTGGACCCTCGGGCACCTCTGGTCCGCGAAGCGAGCCCTCATCTGCATCGTAGATCACTCGGGCTTCGCAAGGCGCGAGCCGGAATACAGAAGCCGTCGCCTACTCGACAGCGTCTGGACAGATTCCCGCAAGGTCGAGGTGCTCCGCGGTCGCCTGGACTCGAGGCTGCGCGGGCGCGACCGTGACAGGTTGCAGTGCGCCTACCTCACGTTTACGCCGGAGCTAGAGACGATCGTGGCGAGCAAGCTCTTTGGGATAGGGGGGCTCCGCTCGCTGAGTCAGCCGCTCTTCAAGCTCCCGGGCAAGTGGATTCCAGAGTGGTTAGAGGAGGGCTTCCGGCCCAACATCGTTGCCGTCGATTTCTATGAACACACCGGCGTCGTCGATGCCGTCATTCGAGCCAACCAGGGTCTCCTCGCGCGCTAGAGCTCGCGCGCAGCCCCCCCCGGGAGATCTGAGGTCAGAGTAGACTGGGGCCATGATTCTCATCGCTCTACTGCCCCTCGCATTCCTTACGCAGGATCCCCTTCCCAAGGCCGATCCCGGCGTCACCCGCTCATCTCTTCGACACCATCTTGAGTTCCTCGCCTCGGATGAGCTCAAGGGCCGCGGAACCGCGACGCCCGAGAGTGCACGAGTCAGCGCCTACATAGCGCGCAGCTTGGAGCGCTCCGGCGTGCAACCGGGTGTGGGTGATAGTTATTTTCAGAGTGTGCCCCTGCTGACAACCTCCTTCGATGGGCCGCCGCAACTGAGCGTGTGGGCCGCTGGTGGAGTGGATGCCCACACCCTTGAGGAGGGCGTTGAGTTTAGTGTCAGTATCCAAGGCGCTCCCAGTAGCACAGCCGCTTTGCGAGTTGTCGTCGTGGAGGAGGAGGAAGACTTGCCCACCGAGGCCGACTCGAGTGTGGCCCTCGTCATGCACTCGTCGCGCCGTAAGAGCTTCGGATGGCTGGAGGAGCACGGCTTTGAGGACGGAATCGGATTTGGACTGATCGTACGCGTGCGTCCTACGCGTACCGGGCAGTCGCGGGGCTTGCCCCGACCCCGGGTTGAACGCGCCTGGCTCGCAGCAGCGGACAAGCCCGACGTGTTGACCGTCATGGGGCAGGCGGCCCAGGATCTATGGGATGGCAAGTTCGAACGCTTGCAGCTGAGTGTGTCCGGGCAGCGGCGGGCTACCCCTGAACGTAATGTGGTGGGCGTGCTGAAGGGGGTGGGTACACCGGAGCACCCCGAGCTGAAGGACGAGGTCGTTGTGCTCTCCGCACACTTCGACCACGTCGGCCTGTTGACTGGCGATGTTGAGGAGGGGGCCGACGTGATCCGCAATGGGGCCGACGATGACGCCAGTGGCTGTGCGGTCCTCATGGAGTTGGCCGAGGCTCTGGGCTCGGGTCCGCCGCCAGCACGCACGGTCGTGTTCCTCTTCTGCGCCGCTGAGGAGATGGGCATGTGGGGCACCTACTACTACGCCGACAACCCCTCGGTGCCCCTGGAGCACATTGTCTGCAATCTGAACCTGGAGATGCTGGGCATGCCGGATGAGCTCGCGGGGGGCGTGGGTAAGGTCTGGTTGACCGGATTTGAGCGCACGAATCTGGGGCCATTATTCGTCTCGGCGGGCTTTGATGTGGGCCCCGACATGCGGCCTGAACAGAACTTCTTCGAGCGCTCAGACAACATCGTGTTCGTCAAGAAAGGCATTGTGGGGCAGACCCTTTCCACTGGCGGGGACAATCCCAACTACCACCAGGTGACGGATGAGGTGGACACCTTGGACTTCGAGCACATGCAACGCTGCGGCCAGGCGGCTCTGGAGGCGGCGCGTTTGCTCACGAGCGGTCAGGTGACACCCACCTGGAACGAGGGTGAGCCCAAGCTCGGACGACGCTGAATTCTGAAATCGCGCACCGCCGCTTTGTTTCCAGGGGGCGTCTTCCTCGCTAAGATCCTTCTTTCACAACCGCAATCGAACCGAAACCGAATTTCATCTATGGCCAGCAGCACCAAGAACAAGACGCATCTCCACAAGGAAAAATCGGGTGGAGAGCGTCGCGCCGCCCGCAAGAAAGATCGTCGTCTCTCAGCCGGGACAGCCAACCGGTTTGACCTCTACCAGCGCTCGGTCAACTCGCCGGAAACGGACGTGGACTTTCTGACTGAGGCTTACGAGACGATCCGCGGGCGCAAGCCGACCCATCTGCGCGAGGACTTCTGCGGAACGGCAAACCTAGCGGCGGAATTCCTTGCTCGCGATCCGGAGAACACCGTCGAGGGTTTCGACTTGGACCCCGAGCCCATGAAGTGGGGCAAGGGGCACAACTTTAACCGTGTCGAAGACCGCGACGCTCGCATGACCTGGCATGAAAAGGACGTGCGTAGCTCCGCGGACAAAGCACCGGACGTGACGATCGCGGCCAACTTCTCCTACTGGGGTTTCAAGGAGCGTGCCGAGTTGCTGGGTTACCTGCGTTCGGCTCACGAGGATCTAGCCGAGGACGGGATTATGGTCATGGACCTGTACGGTGGTCCCGAGGCCTTGAACGAGATGGAAGAGGTGCGCGACATCGATAGCGCCTTCGATTACATCTGGGACCAGAAGAGCTGGGAGCCGGGCACCGGTCGCTACCAGTGCTCCATCCACTTCCGCTTCCTCGACGGATCGGAAATGACCGACGCTTTTACCTACGACTGGCGTTTTTGGCACCTGACGGAAATCCGTGACGTTCTCCTCGAAGCAGGCTTCAGCAAGGTGACTAGTTACTTTGAGGGAACCGATCCCGATGACGAGAGCGAGGGCGATGGCATCTTCAGCCCCGATCCCGTTGGAGAGAACTGCGACGCCTGGTTGGCGTACCTCGTCTCAGAGAAGTAGCTCCCTGGGGTTGGGCCGCTTCAGGCGCCGGGCCAGAAGTAGATGAAGACGCTAGCGACGGCGAAGGCGTAGAGCGCTGAGTCGAACAATTCCTTGAAGCAGACCTTCCAGGAGCCGGCCTTCCAGATGGGGCCACAGATCTCGGCGCAGCCGTAGGACATGAAGGCGATCGTGCCGGTGACCTTGGCGAGGTCTTTCCACTCCGCGCCGGGCGCAATGACGAGGCCTGTGATCCAAGCCACAACGCTGGAAACGAAGAGCGTCATCACGAACCACTGGCCCAGACTCTTGCCCATGGTCCACGGTCCCTTCGGGCAGACGTACATCATGCCGGTGGGACCTTCGGCCCAGGACGCCTGAAACGCCTCGGACTTCATGTCCGCGAAGCTGCCGCAGTGGGGGAACGCGTATTGGCCCTCGCCCACGCCTGCTGACCGCAGGGCGTCTCGGACGGCATCTTCGTCGGGCAGCTTGTCGAAATCCGACAGGTGGTGGGTGGACACCATCCGTAGCACGAAGGAGAGGAAGAAGACGGCAACGGACGCCACCAGGATGGGCAGCCAGAGGGATGAGAGCGCGACCATGGGCGGGGTTCCTTGGGATGTGTGGGGATGCTCTGTAGCACCCCTGAGGGCGGTGGGGAGTGACCGATCCTAGTGGCGCCGGTCTCAACAGCACAACAACCTATCTCCGGGGGGGCTCTGCCCAACGGCTTGCAGGCCTACTCCGCGTGCTCGGTTACGTTTTCCACCAGGAACAGATCGTCCACGTCAAAGGTGACTGGAGTCGTGATGCCGTAGCCACGGGGCATGGGCTTCAGCCTGATCTCCAAGAGAGCCTGAGGCTTGATGCTGCTGACCACGTCGGTGACCTCGTCGCCCTCGTTCTCAGGGATCTCGATGAGCACGATGGGGCGGTCGACGATGGGGGTCACCATGAGCTTCTCGAAGTGCTCCTTGCAGTGCTCGCAAGAGAGGCGATAGAGGATCACGTGTGCTGGCGGGGGGATCTGGTCCACCACGCTCGGGTCTTCAAAGAAACCGACCAGATCCAAGTCGTGGATCATCTCTCCTTCCCACTGAGCCGGGGTGAAGTGGTGCCAATCGGCCCCCTGGGTGTCCACAACCAGGGTCTCCTCGCCAGTGTTCTCATCGACCGCGATGGTGACCTTGGCCTCGGTGAACTTGAACCACGGGTAGATGAGAACCAGGGCGAACAGGGGCAGGAGCTTGACGATGGACTTGCACTCCTCGGGGCCCACCCGCCAGCTGCGGCGTAGGACGAGGCCCGCTAGAAGAGCCGAGTCGATGACCATCATCATCCAGGGCTCGATGGGCACCTTGGAACCAAAGCAGCCGCAGCTCGCGTCACCGCTACGCATCATCTGCATTAGGAGCAGATCGAATGCGATGAACATCAGGATGAGCAGCTTGGCTCCGCAGCGCGGGCGCAAGAAGGCCAGGATGACAATCGACAGCTCGATACCAATGGCCAGTCGGAAGCTCCAAGCGGGGCGCAGGAGGGGGAACTCCTGGATCGTGGGTGGCAGGTCCGCCGGAGTTCCAGCGAAGAGCTTGAAGAGGGCTCCGGCGGCAACCCATAGGGCGGCCAGGGTGAGGAAGAGTCTGGCTCCAGAGGGTGGGTTTGTGGTGGGTGCAGTCATTGAGGTGCCTTTGAGGCGTTGATGTACGGAGGGCGGTGCGCACTGTGAGCTTAGGAAGGTTGTTCGGCCGACCAGGCCTCACCCTGGCGGCAATTCTGCTCTCAGCTTCTCCCAGAACCCCACATCGACTCCCCACTCCATCCCAACCAGAATGACGTACCGCTTCTCCTCCAGGTCTCTCAGGGCACCATCGCCGACAACCCCCTCGAAGATCGCGAGTTCCACGTCCCCAGCGCCGGCTCCCACCTCCATGAACACGTCTGCCCCGCGAGTCCCTACGGGAACGGGCTCGCCTCCCGCCTCTCGTGCTCCAAAATCCCGTATCCAGAGCTCTCCGCCCAGGCCGTTCAAGCGTTCCACGAGTTCCGTTCCGGCAAATCCCAGCACGAAGGCCCGCCTGCGCTCGACCCGGCCATCGGCCCCCTCACGGTCCGGATCCCCTCGCCCGGAGGCCAGGGTGAGAAATCCTGCCCGATTGAGCCCGGCTAGGACGTCTTGCACGTCGTCACTCTCTTCGTCCGTGGAATCTGCACCCCAACCGGGGAAAGAGTCGACCCGGCCCTCGACAAAGCGGGCCCCAAGCTCGCATAGGGTGGCGAAGTTCTCCGCTAGGCCCCACGCCCCGACCCCATCTAGTGCACGCTCATTCATGGTCAAAGAGTAGTTTCTCGCAGCCTTGAGCGCTCCCTCGCTACACTTCCAGTCCGCTCCTCTCACCTAGGCCCCCCCTCTCCTCATGTTCGACCTGCTCTCCGATCCCTTTGTTCTCTCCATTGGTTTGTATCTGACGGCCCTCGTGGGCGTGGGCGTCTACAAGGCTAGGTCGGTCAAGGACAGCGACGACTTCATGGTGGCTGGGCGGAGCCTGCCCTGGTACATCCTCGTCGGCACGCTGCTGGCAACATGGATTGGAAGCGGATCGATGTTCATGGGGGCGGGTCTGGGTTTCCGCAACGGCCCGTCGGCACTGTGGTCCAACCTAGGGGCGTGGATGGGGATCTTGATGGTCTTCTTCATCGCCAAGCGTATTCGGAATTTCGGCAAGGTCACGGTGCCGGACATCTTCGAGGCGCGCTACGGGCAGACGGCTGCAACCCTCGCGACGATCACGACGGTGATCGCCTATCTGACCATCGTCTCCTACCAGTTCAAAGGTGGTGGGCGCGTGCTCTCCATCGTGACCGAGGGCGAGATCACGGCGCAGACAGGGATCATCATCACGGCCGTATTCGCGATCCTCTACACGGTTCTGGCGGGCATGCTCTCGGTGGTCTACACGGACGTCGTCAATGGCGTGCTGATGAGCATCGGTTGCGTGGCGACACTTTTCTACGTGGTCTGGACCGTGGGAGGAGTGGATGAGATCGTGACCTCGGCGCAGGCCGCCGGCAAGCTCGACCTGTTCGGGCACTGGGCTAACGAGTCGTCGTCTGGTGCGTCGGGTCCCATCATCGCACTGAGCATCGCGGTGCCTACCATGTTGCTGCTCCTTGGAGACGCGAACATGTACCAACGCATCTTCAGTGCCAAGGATGGCATTTCGGCGCGCAAAGCCATCCTGTTCTGGGTTGTTGGCGTGGCTTTGTTGGAGTCTTGCATCTCCTTCTTGGGCTTGGCCGGATCCGTCGCTGCGGAGAAGGGGCTGATCACGGATCTCGCGGCCCAGGGCAAGGACGCTACAGAGTTCATCATCCCCACGTTGGCTCTTGAGCTCATGCCCACCTTCTTGGGCATGGTTCTCGTGGCGACAATGATGGCGGTGATCGTCTCTACGGCCGATTCCTTCCTGCTCATACCGGCCACCAACCTGACGCGCGATGTGTACCAACGCTATATCAACAAGGATGCCACAGAGAAGCGCGTCGTGTTCGTCAGTCGTGTGTTGGTACTGGCCTTGGGGGGCGTGGCCTACCTGCTCGTGGATCAGTTTCCAACGGTGCTCGCGGCAGCCTACACGGCCTATCTGATCTACGGAGCTTCGATCACGCCCTCTCTGTTGGCGGCCTTCCTTTGGAAGCGTGCAACAGGGCAGGGGGCAGTGGCCTCCATTCTGGCGGGGGCCGTGGTGACCTTGGTCTGGAAGTTCGGCCTGTCGCCCGAAACGATGGACGGCTGGAATCCCATTCTCAAGGAGGCCACCTTCCCGGCGGCCGGCTTGTCCATTCTGACTTTGATCCTTGTCAGCCTGGCGACCCCTCCGCCTCCCAAAGAGGCCTGGTCCCAATTCGGGCAGAAGCGCGAGGCCTAGGAGCACCCTGAGACCTCCTGGGGGACGCCGATTCGAGTGAAATCCGGCACCGCTCCAGTCCCGATCCCTTTTTGCCGACAAAAGGGCCGAGAGAGGGCCGTCGCCGACTGCCCGTCGAGGAGTGTTTACGGGGCCGCGGCCCCCGATCTGCAAACGGAGCTTGAGGCATGGCGTGGCTAGACTCTCTATTTAACCGAATGGTGGAAGTGGGTGCTTCCGACCTTCACATGACCTCGGGGCGTAAGCCTGTCCTGCGTGTTGACGGCGAAATGGTCACCATCGAGGAGTGTGAAGCCATCACTCCCGATCAGATGCGCCAGATCCTGTTTGAAATCACGCCGGCTGCAAACGTGTCTCAGTTTCAGAACGAGCATGATACGGATTTCGCCTACGAGATTGAGAACCTGGCGCGCTTCCGCGCCAACCTGTTCGAAGACAACCGTGGCCCTGGTGGTGTCTTCCGTGTGATTCCCGCCGAGATCTTGACGGCCGAACAGCTCGGACTGCCCGCATCTGTCATGGACCTGTGCAGTCTCTCGAAAGGTCTGGTGCTAGTCACCGGACCCACCGGCAGCGGTAAGTCCACGACCCTGGCGGGGATGATCGATCACATCAACGCTACGCGCAGTGAACACATCATCACCATTGAGGATCCCATCGAGTTCGTCCACGGCGATCGAAAGTGCCTCGTCAACCAGCGCGAAGTGGGAGGCCACACAGAGAGCTTCAAGCGCGCCTTGCGGGCGGCTCTGCGTGAGGACCCGGACATCATCCTGGTGGGCGAACTGCGTGACCTGGAGACCATCGAAATTGCCCTGGAGACGGCGGAGACAGGTCACTTGGTCTTTGGAACCCTGCACACCACAACCGCAGCGTCCACGGTGGATCGCATCATTGATCAATTCCCCGCTGACCGTCAGGCGCAGATCCGGACCATGCTGTCCGGCTCGCTCAAGGGCGTCGTGGCACAGACCCTGTGCAAGAAGGTGGGTGGTGGTCGTTGCGCTGCGCTCGAGATTCTTCTGGTGAACTCTGGTGTCGCCAGCCTGATCCGCGAGGGTAAAACGCACCAGATCACCTCCCAGATGCAAATGGGTGGAAAGGCCGGAATGCGGCTTATGAACGACTCTCTTGCGGAGCTAGTCCAGTCCGGAACGGTCAGTCCTGATGAAGCCTTGCATAGGTCCGTAGATCGCCACGGCCTCACAGCCCTGCTGAACGAGGGGCCATCAGGCACGCCTCTGGTATCGCCGTCCCCGAAGATGGGCAGTGTTCCAGCTGCGCCTCTTCCCCATTCGGGGGAGAAGAGCTCAGAGGGAGATTCCTTCGAGCGGTTCAAGCGCATGCAGAAGGGTTCTAACTGACTGCGGGGAGCTCGGAGAACGCAGGCGTCTGGGTGGATGCGGTGCTAGGATACGCGCCCTTTTTCCCCACCGAGGCTCGTATTGATCTCTTCCGCCCAACGGCTCCACCAGTATCTTCATCTGCCTGCGCTTTTCCTACTGGGTGGCCTCTGCACCCAGCCATGTGGCAGCGCGCAGGAGCCGGATTCTGCTGCGCAAGGGCTCACCCTTGAGCAGGCTTCCGGCCGGGCCACGGCTCCATCCTTCTCCGCTAGAGCACAATCGGTGCGCTGGGCTCACGACGGGCGGCACGTGCTTCTCGGGCGCGACGAGGATGCACGCTGGCTCGATCCGGTCACGCTTCTGGAGAGTGAACCTGTACCACGGCCCAAGGTGGAGCGAGAAGAGGAAGAGCCTGACCGCATCTCTACTACCAAGCTCAAACGCAGCCTTACTGAAGAGTTCGGCGCCCTGGAGTTACTCGCGCTCTCGGCCGATTCGTCGGTGGCCGGCTTTGTTCAGGACAACGACCTGTTCGTCTTCACGGTCGGGAACGGCAAGCTCGTGCGGGTCACGGATACGGGTACTCCGGAGTTCCTGAACGGCAAGCTGGACTGGGTCTATCAGGAAGAAGTTTACGGCCGTGGGCGCTTCAAGGGCTTCTGGCTCTCACCCAAGGGCAGGTATGTGGCCTTCTTGGCCTTGGACGAGTCCGCTGTGCACTCCTTTACGCTCGTCGACCACATCGAGGACGGCACGCATCGCGTGCGCGCTGAAGAGGTCAACTATCCCAAGGCTGGCGATCCGAACCCGGTGACGGCTCTGGGGATCGCCGATACGAAGACCGGCAAGGTGCGCTGGGCGGACCTCTCTTCCTATGAAGGCCAGGAGCCGCTAGTCGTGCGGGTGGATTGGACACCCGCCGGAATCTGTCACTACATGGTGCAGGATAGGATTCAATCCACGTGCGACCTCCGCGCCTACAATCCGCGCAAGGGGAGCGACCGCTTGCTGATTCACGAGGAGTCTGATTCCTGGGTGAACCGTCCGCCTCCCGCACGTTGGGTTGGGGACAAGACCTTCCTCTGGGAGAGTGAACGCACGGGCTACAACCATCTCTACCGCTATCGGCCGGACGGTAAGCTCCTTGGAGCGGTAACCCAGGGGGAGTGGGCGGTAAGAGGGGTGACCCATGTCGACGAGGAGGCCGAGTGGATCACGTTCGACGCGACGATGGACGGTGCCGTGAATCGCAACACGTACTCCACGAGCTTGAACGGCGGCGAAGTGACTCGACTCACTGCCGGGCTCGGGTCGCATTCGCTCTCTTTCTCTGAAGATCGGCAGTACTTCCTGGACCGGGTTTCCTCCCTTGAGCAGCCGGAAGAGATGCGACTGTGTTCGGTCACCGGCGAGGTACTGAAAGTGCTCGACCAAGCTTCCATCCCAGCGGTGGACGGGGGGCCGGAGTTGGCCATGTGGAAATTGCACGAAGTCCAATCACGGGATGGCACGGCCCTGGATGTGGCCCTGATGTTGCCCGTGCCCTTCGATGAGACCCGGCCCCACGCCGTTTTCATCGACACCTATTCGGGACCGGACAGCCCCAGTGTGAGCAACCGTTGGAGCATGAGCGCCTGGGATCAGTTCCGAGCTCAGCAGGGCATCATCCTGATGCGCGTCAACGTGCGCACCGCCAGTGGCAAGGGGCAGTGGGCCATTGGTCAGTGCTACCGTCGCCTGGGAGTCATGGAGTTGAGTGACATGGAGGACTGCGTGGACTGGCTCTGCGCCAATCCCTGGGCCAATGGCGAGCGCGTGGGGATCACCGGGTACAGCTACGGCGGGTTCATGTCCGCGTACGCGCTCCTGGCCTCCGACCGGTTCGCCCTAGGTATCGCCGGTGGAGGGGTTTACGACTGGGGTCTGTACGACACCATCTACACCGAGCGCTACATGGCCACACCCCAGGGGAACGCAGAGGGCTACAAGGAGACATCTTGTCTTGAGCGGGCTGGAGACCTCCACGGATACTTGCACATGCATCACGGCGTGATGGACGACAACGTGCACTTTCAGAACATGATGAAAATGGCTTACGCCCTGCAGCGGGCGGGGCAGACGGAATGGAGCATGATGGCCTATCCCCAGGCCCGGCACGGTATCCGCGACAAGGAGCAGCGCTGGCACGCGCGCCAGACCGAGTGGCGCTTGATTGAAGAGCACCTGCTCCACTAATTTCCTCGACCGCTTCGGTCATCGACCCTGCCCTTACCCAGTCAAATCCCATGCCCGCCACCGACATGACCGTGCCCTCTTCCGTTCAGCCTCCCCAACGCGTGTTGCTGGGTCCTGGTCCGAGCGTGATCGATCCGGCCGTGCTCTCAGCTATCGCGCGTCCGACCCTGGGACACCTTGACCCGGCCTTCCTCGTCATCATGGACGAGGTGCGCAGTATGTTGCGCCGGGTGATGGGTACTGAGAACGAGCTCACGTTCCCCATGTCGGGTACCGGCTCCGCAGGTATGGAGACCTGTATCGTTAACCTCGTCGAGCCCGGTGATTCGGTGCTGGTGGCGGTGAACGGGGTCTTCGGGACACGCATGGCCGAGGTGGCCCGGCGTGCCGGGGCCGAGGTCACCACCGTGGAGCAGACCTGGGGCCGCTCCTTCAGCGCTGACGAACTGCGTGCGGGGGCAGGGGGCAAGTCATTCAAGCTGCTCTGCATCGTTCACGCCGAGACCTCTACGGGTGCGCTACAGGACCTCGCTCCAGCGCGCGCCGTGGCGGACGAGTGCGATGCTCTGCTGCTGGTGGATTGCGTGACCTCCCTGGGCGGTCACACTCTGCACTTGGATGACATGGGCGTGGATGCAGCCTACTCGGGTACCCAGAAGTGCCTCTCCTGTCCTCCGGGCCTGTCTCCGGTGAGCTTCAGCCCAAGGGCGAGCGCCGTCCTGGCGGAGCGCAAGACTCCCGTGCAGAGCTGGTACCTGGACCTCTCCATGATCTCCAACTACTGGGGGAGCGACCGCGCCTATCACCACACCGCGCCCATCAACATGCTGTATGGGCTGCACGAGTCTCTGCGCCTGGTCTTGACCGAGGGTTTGGAAGAGCGCATTGCCCGGCACGCGTTGCACGCGCGGGCGTTGGTGGCCGGACTCGAGTCCATGGGCCTTTCTCCCCGAGTCGCGGCAGAGGAACGGTTGGCGCCCCTGACGGCGGTGGCCGTGCCGGATGGCATTGACGACGGGCGTGCCCGCGCTTTTCTACTCAGTCAGTTCGGCCTGGAAATCGGGGGCGGACTGGGTCCCATGGCGGGCAACACCTGGCGCATTGGCCTGATGGGTGCGGGAGCCACGCGACACAGTGTCACCCTTTGCCTCGCCGCTTTGCGGGCCGCGCTGACCGAACAGGGCCAGGACCCGGGGGTCGATCCGCTCCTGGCGGCTGGGGCGGCCTACGCTTCCTGAGGCCTAGGCGTCAGGGCTTCAGAACGGCGTCCCAATCGGACACCAAGCGAGCCCAGGTGTTTCCGTAGGACTCCATGTCCACCGTGAGGAGAGGTTCCAGGACACGCCTCATATCGTCAGGTCTGGGGAGCAGCATTGCACGCAGGTTGAATAGCCAGCCGGGTCTCTCCGGCGGGGGCACCTCTCCGAAGCGTTCGGGTTGATCACGGAGAGGGAGGTATCGCTTAGCGATCGCAAAATAGGCGTCATGAACGTGCGAACGGAGGGAATCCTCGACGTTCCCTTCTGAGGGATTGAGGGTTGCGGGCATCATCGAGAATTCCCTGCAGACCGCCGAGAAGAACTCGCCCGGTTGTGGGCTGGTCAGGTCCAAATCAGTGGGGATGAGGTCGGCGTTCGATCGACACCGCTCAAGGGCTTGGTTCGTCAGGCTGACACCCACCATAAAGCTGATCAATGGCCCCTCGTGATGCAGACGGCGGGCGAGGGTCAGGATGCGTCCCAAGCCAACTGAATCCAGCCCTTCGGATTCCAACTCCAGCCGTCCAAGCTGCAAGGTCTCCACACCAGCGTAGGGTTCTCCCTCCAAGGAGTACTCGCCGCTTGCCAGTAACGCTCGCAAGCGTGCGAGTTCAGGAGTGGCCTCTTCATGTGCCTTCCGCGCTGCGCTCCAGGCCTGCGCGCACTGTTCCAGGTTGGGTCCTTGGGTGGTGCCCGAGTTTGCATTCCCGGCCCAGGTCAGCAGCTCCTCCCAATCCTGTTCCAACCGTGTTCGTTGCGACTCCGAAAGCTCGCCGTTGGATCGGGCGATGAAGAATCCCACAGCGGCTAAAGCGCAGAAGCCGAGAAGGGCAATGCCAAGCTTGGCCATCATGTGAGAGTCGTGCGCTTAGGTTCGGACTTGCTTGAAATCCAGCAACGTTGAGCCGCGGGTGTAGGCGATGCCTGAGAGGTTGTTGGTGTAGACGTCGGCGTTGGGACCTCGGCCGGCATAGGAGAATTCCGCGATCACCCCATCCTCAAGCTCAAGTTCGAAGAAGTAGGTTGTGCTCCCTGAGAATCCACTGAGTTCTACTTCGCTGCGGCGCGAAAGAACTACCGCCGGGCGACAGAGGAGCTCTTGGCTTGTTGCCTGGCTCCGCAGGCGCATGCCGCGCACGTATTGAATGATGCCGAGTAGGACTACAAAGCCACCCATCGGGATGGACCAAAGATCCACGGACTTGATCAGCCCGTCCATAGCCAGCCACATCGATCCATAGATGATGAGCGTCCAGGCCACGCCTGCCAAGCGTGCGCCGTGCTGGAAGGATGGGGATTCCGGGGGAACGATTTCGCCGGCCTCAGCGAAGGCTTCGCTGTCGCGCACCTTTGCCAGTCGCGGCGTGTTCTTGCTCTCCTTTTCTTCGGCCCCACTCCCATCCCCGACAGGCATGACGCAGTAGGGGCAGATCGACACCGGTGTGTCTGGCAACTGGGCCTGACAGTTGGAGCAGCGCTTGGGTTCGGTGCTCTCTGCTTTAGAGGGGTCGGGCATGCCTTCATTCCAGCATGCTCTGCGCGCCCTTTCTAGGGTAGGGTTCCGATCATGGGCAGAAGACCAGGGTCAGACCATCCGAGAGATTATTTCCGACCGGTCCGCCGCCGGGATCTCGGTACCAGAACTGTTGATTCCACGTCTCTCCAGCCAGGATCTGGTTCGATCCTGGGAGGTTGAAAAGGTCCACCGCCATGGCCGCTTGCCCTGTGGGGGTGATCTGCAGGGCGCCGAACCGCACGTGATTGCTCGCGATGCACATGAATCCGTCCCCAACGGGGTTCTGGGTCTGGCCCTGGCCGAGGAAGAACAGGCCGAATTGGCTGGGGGGAAGGTTGTCGCAGGTCAGGACGAGATCGTTGGCCAGGATGGAGGTGCTGCCCGTGTAGCCCATGTTGGCTCCTGCGCCCACGGAGTTCGGGGCTCCCACGCAGTAGTTCAGGCCGGTGGGGCAGGGGTTTGGATCGTCGTAGATCAGGGTCACCGTCGCCACGCCAGATGTTCCGCCCGGACCCGAAGCCTGAAAGGTCATGGTGTCCGTGCCATTGGCTCCCACCAGGGGCTGGAACACGCGCCACTTGCCTACGCCGCCCAGATTGGTGGACTGGGAGGGACTGGTTAGAACGGAGGTGTTGATCGTTGTGGGATCATCAGGATGGTTGACCGGGAGCTCCAGCAGGAACGGCGAGTCGTTACGCACGTGCTTGCTGAAGGAGAAGACTCCCGGAGCACTCCCCGTGGTCGTACCCGCATAGGCTATGGAGAGGCTGACGGGTGCGCTGCGCGAGCGTGTTCCATCGGCGTAGCGGGTTTCAGCTTGCACCGTCACCGCACCGCCCGCTCCCAGGACCTGCCCGTAAAGCGCCATGCTGGTGTTCTGGCCCAACGCTGAAGCAACCACTCTGTGGCCACGCATCAGGACGGTCTCAACGACCTTGGCGGGGCCCGCCGGACTGACAGTGAATCCAAACAGCGTGCCCAGGTCGCCGTTCGCGTTACCCGTGGCCAAGCCGACGCTGGCTCCTAGGTTGTCCACTATCAGGCTGCCCGCCCAACGGCCGACGTTGCGTTGCATTTTGCTGTCCGTGGCGATGATGCGCAGGTCGTGCCAACCATCGGTTAACTCCGTCGTGTCGAGAGTGAAGGTGCCCACTCCGTCCGTGGTGTCCAGACGCAAGCCGTCCAAAAGCAGGTCTAGCTTGGCGATGGTCGCGCCCATAGTCGTGCCCGAGGCCACAGGCGACAGGATGATCGTGCCGGAGACCGGATTCTGCGGAGCACCGGGCAGGTCCACGAAGGGCGGGCTGCCGTAGGGGCGCGTCAGAGGATCACCCAGGAACAGGGATTGGAAGGGCATGAGCCCGGTGCTCCGGAACCAGGCTTCTCCAAGGGTGACGCCCTTGTAATAGGCCACGTGCAGCAGGGGGTGGGGGAACTTGCCCGAGTAGTTGCAGGGCTCTTCAATCGTGCCCGCCGTGCCGCTCGCGCCCTTGGTGATCCACGCGCTCATCTTGATCTGGGAGCCTGTCCAGAAGCTGCCCGCGTAGCTCGTCAGGTGGTCCGCGAAGGAGCCCGGCAGGAGGCTGAAGCCCGGGTCGGAGATGCTGGGGCTGGCCCAGCCCGTCATGACGCCCAAGCAGTCGTGGTTGCCCAGGGGCAGCACCGAGAGCAGGTGCTGACCGGCCCCGCCTGCGGTGTTCAAGCGATCCACCGCTACCGGGTACTTGTCGTGCCGAGGGCTTGATCGCGCGCTGTCGGTCGTCTCCATGTAGTAGGCCGTCCCAAGGGGCGCGGTGAAGTCCGTTGCCACGCTGCGGTCGATCATGTCGAGCACCTCTTGCAAGGTATTGCCCCGGTTGCCCGTGTAGCCGAGCATCGTTGGAATCAGATAGCTCTCGGCATTGGCATTCGAACTCGGGACTCCGAGGTAGTAGGTCTGCTCGGAGTCAAATGCGTTGCCGGAATAGATCGACTTGAAGAAGTGGTTGGGCGTATTGATGGGCAGGCCGGCCTGGATGTCTGCGGATTGCCGGTAGAGACCGTAGGCGCCGGGAACCGTGAACCTAGTGACGGGCGAGCACTGATCGGTGATCAGGCCCGGAGCAGAGATGTAGTAGTTGTCGCTGGGGGGAATGACCACGAAGTCGACCTGTGCGCTCATCCCTGTGTTGGCGAGTTCACCCACGAAGCCCTGCATGTTGGTGGCCACGAAGGTGGAGTAATCCGTGGTTCCCGGCCGCATGAAAATCATGTTTTGGGGCGGGATCCCGCGCTTCTCCGCGTAGTGGTTGGCCACGTAGAGGGACTCCGGGTTGGACGGATCCACGAGCAGCAGCGCTCGCTCCCCGTCTTGAGCTGTAGTGAGCGGGGCAGCCGTCAGAAGGACGAGCAGGCTGATACCGGCGGGAGTGCGTTTGGAGATCATCGCAAAGTCCATAAAGGAAGAGGGTCGCGTGCGACGGGGAGGCCTCCAAAGTAGCACGGGGGCTCCGATCTCGCCGTTCCCAGGCCCTTGGCGTTTACAGCAGGGGGCTGGTAGGGGATCGTGGATAGCATGTCTTACCGCTCGCTATTCCCCCTTGCCGCTGCGGGCCTTCTAGCTTGCGCTCAGGGGCCCCTTCCCGCGCCTGTGGATGCCCACAGCCTTTCCCGTCCTGACCAGGTGCTTGTGCAACATGTCAGCCTGGATCTGAACCTTGATTTTGAAGGGCAGCGTGTCCATGGCCGGGCGACTCTTGAACTGGAGCGCATCGACACTGGAGCGCCGCTGATCCTTGACACCCATGGGCTCGTGATCGAAGCAGTGCGCGGAGCCGATGGTGGGGAGCGTCAGTGGACCCTTGGGAAAGAGCAAGGACGCCTGGGCCGCGCGCTCAGCATCCAACTCATCGGAGACGATGCCGCGGTCTCAGTGCTCTACAGCAGTGGAGAGGGGGCCGAGGCTCTGCAGTTCCTAGTGCCCTCCCAGACGGATGGGGGCCAGCAGCCGTTCTTGTTCACTCAGGGCCAGGCGATTCTCACCCGCTCATGGATTCCGCTGCAGGATTCGCCCGCCGTTCGCATTACATATGACGCCACCATCCGCGCCCCGCGTGATCTGACTGTTCTCATGAGCGCCGGTTCGCGCAACGGTCCGACGCCCGTGCTCGAGGGGTCCAAGGACGTGGCTCCAACAGACCTGTGGCGTTTTCGAATGGAGAATGCGATCCCCAGTTACCTGATCGCTTTGGCCTGCGGGGAGCTTGCATCCCATGACGTTTCCGAACGTTGTGCTATCTGGGCCGAACCCGGGGTCCTCGCTTCGGCGGCTGCAGAGTTTGCTGACGTGGAGCGCATGGTTCAGTGCGCGGAGGGATTGTTCGGCGCCTACCAATGGGGCCGCTACGACTTGCTTGTGCTGCCACCAGCGTTCCCCTACGGCGGCATGGAGAACCCCACGCTGACCTTCCTCACGCCCACGACCATTGCCGGAGATCAATCTCTGGTTTCGATCATCGCTCACGAGTTGGCCCATTCCTGGTCGGGCAACCTGGTGACCAATGCCACCTGGGAGGACTTCTGGTTGAACGAGGGCTTCACCGTGTATTGCGAAGGTCGGATCATGGAGGAGCTCTACGGGCAGGAGCGCGCGAACATGGAGGGCCTCCTGGCCTGGCAGAACCTTGAGCAGGAGCTGAAGGCCCTTGAACCCTGGCAGACTGTGCTGAATATCGACCTGGCCGGGCACCACCCCGACGATGGGTTCAGCGGCGTGCCCTACAACAAGGGTGCACTGTTCCTGAAGCGTGTGGAGGAGTGCGTGGGGCGTGAGGCCCTTGATCCGGTTCTGGAGGAGTGGTTCAGTGCCGGTTCCTTCCAATCCCGTAGCACCCAGGAGTGGCGCACGTACTTGCTGGAGGCTTTCCCAGACCTATCCGCACAGATGGACGTGGGCGAATGGCTAGATGCGCCTGGGCTCCCTTCTGATGCGCCCCGTCCTGAGTCCGATGCTCTGACCCGGGTGGACGGAGAACTTCAGCGCCTCGCGGAAGGAAGCCCTTGTTCTGAGTTGAATAGTGATGGGTGGGTGACCGGCCAGTGGCTGCGCTTTTTGAATGGGCTACCTGTTGGGATCGGCGCCAAGGCCATGGCGGAGCTCGACCTGAACTTCGGTTTCGGCGTGAATGGCAACAGCGAAATCCTCTTCGCTTGGCTGCGGCTGGCTATTAGGGAGGGGTACTCCAAGGCCGACGAGCGTTTGGAGGAATTCTTGACTACGGTTGGCCGACGCAAGTTTCTGATGCCGCTCTACGAGGAGTTGTGTGCCACGCCCGAGGGGCGCGCTCGCGCGGAGATCATCTATCGCAAGGCGAGGCCCGGCTATCACGCCGTGTCTGCCATCAGCCTCGACTCACTATTTGACTAATGCCTAGTCCCACAGCCATCGTTCGGCAGCCGGGGGGAGACCTCTCTGCCTGTGAACTCTCCTACCAGCAGCGCGATCCGATCGACGCAGAGCGGCTGGCTACACAACACGCTGCCTACGTGGCGGCTTTGCGCGTAGCGGGTCTGAACGTCATCACCCTGCCGGCGCTTCCCGAATTCCCCGATAGTGTCTACGTGGAGGACACCGCCATCGTTCTCGACGAGGTGGCCGTGTTGACCCGGCCAGGCGCCTCTTCTCGGCTCGGCGAGGTAGGGCACATGGCCAAGACTCTCGAGCCCCTGCGCACGTGCCTCACCATGCAAACCCCCAGCACCCTCGATGGGGGGGATGTGTGCCTGCATGATGGCGTGCTGTATGTGGGCCAAGGGGGACGCACTAACCATGCAGGTTTGAAGGAGCTCGCACACCTAGTGCTCGACCACGGCTACCGGGTCAAAGCGGTGGAGCTTGGCGATTGCTTGCACCTCAAGAGCGCGATGTCGTCGTTGCCCGACGGCCGCATTCTGCTCCATAGAGCTTGGCTCAACTTCTCGCGCGTAGAACACTCAGGTATTATCGAGGCCCACCCCAGCGAACCCTGCGGTGCCAACGTCCTCGCGGTGGGCGAGCATGTGATCTGCTCCTCGGCCTACCCCCGAACGAATGAACGGCTCTCTTCTGAGGGGTTTAACCTCTTGGAGGTGAACCTCAGCGAGGTGCACAAGATGGAAGCCGCCGTCACGTGCCCGTCTCTTATTCTGAACTAGTTTCGCGACCCATCTGGCCCTACCAACTCTCATTCATGTGGCTACGCCCTGTCATTCTGTTTGCTGCGACCGCGTCCGCACTTGCCCAGGAAGTTCCCTACGAGCGCTTCCAGCTCGAGAACGGTCTGACTGTCATCCTGCATGAGGATCACCGCCAACCCCAGGTTGCCGTCAATACCTGGTATTGGGTCGGCGCCAAGGAAGAGGAAGTCGGCCGTAGTGGATTCGCCCATCTGTTCGAGCATCTGATGTTCCGCGGTACAGAGCGCGCTCCCGGCTCAAGCTTTGACGATCTCATGGAAGTGGGCGGCGGTTGGAACAACGCATCTACGAGCCAAGATCGCACGAACTATTACGACATCGGACCTTCCGAGCTCTTGCCCACCCTCTTGTGGCTCGAGGCGGACCGCATGCAAGCCTTGGGCCCCAACATCGATCAGGCCACCCTGGATAATGAGCGGGACGTCGTGCGCAACGAGCGACGTCAGTCCTATGAAGACGTGCCCTATGGTCAAGCGGACCTGGAATTCCAGAGGCTCTTCTACCCCTCGGACCACCCCTATCACATCCCCGTGATTGGCTCCCACGCTGATCTGGTAGCAGCCACGGTAGAGGACGTGCACGACTTCTTCGCTACCTACTACGTGCCCAACAACGCATGCCTTGTGGTGGCCGGGGACTTTGATTCAGCTGCCACCCGTGAGCGCATCGAGCGTTATTTTGGAGCCATTCCACGTGGAGACGACGTGCAGCACGTGAGCGCTCCTCCTGTGGTGTTCGATTCTCGGCGAGTGCACACCCTGATCGATGACGTGCCCTTTGCCCGCACCGAGATCATCTGGGTAAGTCCTCCCTTCCTCGAGGATGGGGACGCGGAAATGGACTTGATCGGCGAGCTCTTGGCCACAGGCGTGTCCAGTCCTCTGGTCCAGGCGCTCATCGTGCAGTCGCCGCTGGTTGAAGAGGTCGAGGCCTACCAGAGTTCTTCCGCTCTGGGCTCGGAGTTCATCATCTCAGCCCTGGCGCGTCCGGGCGTGAGCCTCGATGAGGTCGAGGCCGTGATCGAGCGTGAAGTGCGTGAGTTCCTGGCCGCAGGCCCGAGTGAGGATGGCCTCACCCGCCAGAAGGCGATGATGGAAGCTCAGATCTTGCGGCGTTTGGAATCCGTGGAAGAGAAGGCGGACCTTCTCAATCGCAACCAGTTTCATTTTGGCGAGCCTGATTCATTCAAGCGTGACCTCGACCGCTATCGCAATGCTACGGTCGACAGCTGTGTGGAGTGGGGCCGGAAGGTCTTGGGGCAAGAGGGCCGCGTGATCCTGCGCGTCTTGCCTGAGGCCATCCAACTTGAAGACCACCTGGGCGCTATGCCTGAGGTGGGACCCAGTCCCGCCTTTGCCGCTCCCGTTCCAGTGCGTTTGGAGCTATCCAACGGCATCGCGGTGGAGGTGTTCCCTCAAGATCAGATTCCGCTTGTGGAACTGAACCTTGTACTGCCCGTCGGGTCTGCTCAAGATCCTGCCGGCAAGGGTGGGCTGGGGCACATGGCGGGCCAGATGCTCGTGGAGGCCGGTGGCGAGCGCGACGCGGGAGAATTCGCCGCTGCGATGGAGCGCTTGGGCGCCGAACTGAGTGTGAGTGTCGGGCGCCGAGAGACCACGTTGCACCTGAGCGTACTGGCGCGTCACCTAGACGCCGCCCTCGACCTGATGGGGGATGCTCTCCTGAGGCCGCGGCTGGATCCGGCTGATTGGGAGCGCGTGCAACGCGCGCATCTAGCGAGCCTTCGCGTGAGTGCAGAAAACCCCATGGCACAAGCACGGCTGGCCGGAGCGCGCGCTTTCTTTGGAGCGGAACATCCATACGCCCACCCAAGTGGCGGTACACCGCAGACGGTCGAGCCCCTGCTTTTGAATGACGTCGCGCAGTGGCTCTCGGATCTTTTCCGTCCCGAAGGCGTGCGCATCTTCGCTGCCGGGGACCTTGAGGCTACCGCCCTTAGTACTTCACTGGAGAGAGTACTGGGTAGTTGGGCGGGCCTTGCCAGTGGGGACGAGCGCCGTGTGTTCACGATTCCGGCTCCCGCATCCTTGACGGGGGGCCCGCGCTTGGTATTCGTCGATCGTCCCGGGGCGACCCAGACCGTGATTCGTTTTGTCCTACCCGCGCCCGCCGAATCGGTTCCTGGGAGATATACGCGTGAGCTCGTCACGACGATTCTCGGCGGCACCTATACGTCCAGGCTGAATGCCAACTTGCGCGTGGACAAGGCCATCACTTATGGGGCGGGGGCTACACTCGTCCATGTGCCTCCCCTGGGCTACATCATTGCGTCGGCTCAGGTTCAGACAGAGTACACAGGGGTTGGGGTGAGGGAGTTCACCGCTGAGTTCGCTCGCCTCAGCACGGGGGATATCGATGATGGAGAACTGAGCAAGGCGCGCCGCTCACAGCGCACGTCTCTCATTGAGGCGTTTGCCATGCTTGAATCGACGCTTGGTACGGCCCAGGAATTGGCCAGCTTCGGTCGGAATGTGGAGAGTGTCGCTACCGAATTGGAAGCGGCGCAGGCGCTGGCAGCCTCGGATTTGAATGCGGCCGCGAAGATCCTGTTAAATCTCGACGGCGGTGTACTCGTCCTGGTTGGGGACGAGGCTGAGATCCGGCGACAGCTATCCGAAGCCAAGTAGGCGGGCCGGTGTTCAGTCGCTGACGACCAACTGGTCTACTCGCACTTCACCGTCTCGTACGAAGACTCCGACGTGGGACTTGGCGTGAGGTGCAAAGGGCATCTGCGCTTGACCGACCAAAGTGCCATCGATGGAGATCTGCAGGGCTCCATCACTCTCTACCCGTACGGCCAGAACGGGCTGGGCATCGCTTGCGATGGGGTTCTCCAGGATGATCTTGCCCGCTGGCTTGAGCCGTGTGCTTCCGGGTGCGGACAGAATGAGATGCCACAGTCGTACGTGGCCTTCATGGTCAATTCCCACGCAGAACCAATCTCCTTCGAGGGCGCCGCACACCACCAACCCGTGAGCCGTGCCGCGATGGCTCTCTCCGAGGCGGATGATGTGTCCTTGGAGTTCATAGTCGGCTTCGACTTCGGCCCCCTTGAAGATGCGTGCATGGGGTTGAACGGATACCAGCTCAATACCCTCATCCAGCACTTCAAAGCGCTTGGCCGCATCGGATTGGATGCTCATCCACCGCTCGGGCGGACCCGTCAGGGCGATGAGCTTGCCCGGAATGAGACCTGATTCTTGAGCGGCTAAATGCAGGGCCGCAGCCTCATCGGACCAGCTCTTGAAGTCTGCGAACACCTCGGTCAGTTGGCTCGCATAGGTATAGGCACGCAAGGTCAAGGGCGGGTCACTCTCCCGGTACTGGGTGAGGAGGGTATGCATGCGTTTGTACTGCGTCTTCATCCTGGAGCGCGCCGAGCGCAGGGCGTAGTTGCCCCGGTCGAGCCCTTCCAGGCGACGGTTGGCTGTCTCGTACTCCTTGACGGAGAGGTCAAGTTGGCCATCGTCCACCGCGTCCAGAAATTGCTCCAGGACAGTGGCTGCTGCTCTCGGTCGATCGAGCTTCTCCAGCACGTTGACCATGTCCAATAGCGGGTCGGCCTTGAGCTTGCCACTCTCCGCCATTCGGGCTCGGGCGAATTCCAAGTCACCCAGTGCACGCAGCAGCAGTTCCTCTTCGGTTACAGGAGCCTTGCGCTTGCCCGAGACGGCTTCCGCCGCTTCTAGGTAGCGCTGCGCCCTGTCGGTCCGACGCTCCAACTGTTGCTGCTCGAGGGACAGGTGGAAGGGCTGTACTGTGTTGAGAATCCAATCCTTCCAGGTCTTCTCGAAGGCTGCGAGGTCCGCGTGGCCGAGGGGGTCGTCCTCTCCGAGGATGATCTGTTCGAACAGTTGCAAGCCCTCTGTCGGGTGCCCCATGGACTCATCCAGGTAGCGTCGATACAGCGGGCGATAGGCATAGCGCAGGGTCTCCGGGTCTTCCCACTGCTGCAGGAAGTAGACGAGGCCCCAACCAAAGCAGTAGAAGTTGCCCGGGTAGGACCCTGGCCCTGGATAGCTCAATACCTCAGCTAACTTGGGTCCTTTGTCTTGATACAGGAAGTTGGACAAGACGGACAAGCGCCCCTCGGCCACGTCCGGCCACAGGACTCGGCCGTCGGTCATGGCTTGGGCACCCTCGAAGAAACAGGCGGTCCCCTCATTGAACCAGGTGGGTACGCGGCTTCCCTTGACGAAGGCGCTCATGAATTGGTGGCTACTCTCGTGGAATAGAGTCTCGAGCGTTCCTTGCAGGCTGTCCCCTCGGCTACGTCCATCGAAGGTGTGAATCTCCAAGCTACCCGGGGACCACCAGCCCCCCAATCCTGGAGAGGGCTCGCCGTCGGTCCACAGCTTAACCATGTCCTCCCAGGTCCCGTGGATGCGCACGGTGGGGCGGGTGGAAGGTGCGCGCTTGCTGTCGCCGTCGAAGTAGATGTCCACGTAATTGGAGAACAGGTCGTCAAGCGTTACGCCCAGCAGTTCAACCACAGGTTCTTCCAGATTGCATCGCAACTGGTAGTGGTCCGTATCGAGTTCAAATAGCGCACGCTGTTCCTGCCCGCTGTTTCCGGTGCCTGCCGCGTCAAGGTCCACACTGGCATCCGCGCTAACAATGTCCTCAATGGATTGCGTCAGTTGATCGCGTGCTTTGCCTTCTGCTAGGGGCAAGGCGCGGCGGTAGAGCTGTAGCCCGCGTTCGATCTGACCGTTCTTGACGAGCTTGTCTCCGGCACGGGTGAGGTCCCGGACGAGTCCGATCAGGAGCCCGATTCGTTTCTTGGCTAGCGGGTCAGCATGTGCAAGCGCCTTCTCTACTCGGGACAGGTCTCGCTTGCTCTTGGCCAGTTCGAATTGTTCGCGGGCTCTTCCGAGCCAGTGGGCAGCCTCATCCTTGCGTTCGACCTCGCTCAGCGCGCGGCCGAACAGCTCCAGGGTTTGGGCATCACCCTCTTCCAGCTTCAGGTAGCGTTCGAGGAGAGCCACGGCGCCGGGAGCGTCGTGTTGTTCCAAGAGCTCTTTTGCCTGGGCCTGGACGTCTTGGGGGGAGTGTAGTACGCCGCACAGGAGGGCCGTGATCAGGAAGGGAGGCATGGCAGAATCTACCACGAAAGAGGGGAGCCGCGTCCTGGAACGCGGCTCCCCTCTCTGCTGGCTGTCTCGCGACAGCCCGATACTCGCAACCTCTGGAGAACTACTCGGTCTCCATCTCGGTTGACATTTCGCCGGACATCTCCATGGACATCTCCATGGCCATGGACTGGCCACCGAAATCCATGTTGACCTCCATGTCCAGCGCGACGATTGCCTCGCCTTCCAGCGAGAGTGAGTGAGCGTGACCGCCTCGCACGTTCCAGAGGCACTGGCCTTCGGCTTCGTAGGCGAACTCCACGTCCACGCGGTCGAGGTTGAATTCCATGCCCTCGGGGACTTCCTCGCCGATGAGCTCTTCAATGAGCTCGCTCATGTCCTTGGCGGTGTCGATCTCGATTTCGATCTCGATTACGGCCAGGCTTACGCCGTCCACTTCGGTCATGCCGGCGAACGTTGCCGTGGCTTGGCCCTCGAGCATGTCGCCCATCATCTCACGGAAGTTGACCATCATTTCCGGGGGGGCACCGCCGCTAATTTCTTGGCCGTCCATGTTGAAGTCCAGCTTCAGATCACCACCGGGGCCGAGGACGTCGATCAAGGACACCAGGGGCAGGTCCCAGCTGTCGCCTTCGCTGACTTCGTCCCGGGGCAGGAGGGCGCGCAGATCCATGTCCTCCACCAAGCTCTCCAGGAGGTCCTCGTCGCCTTCGTCTCCGGGGAAGCTGACGACGTACTCACCTTCGTCGCTATCCCAGCTGAAGACGACGGTCTCACCTTCGAGGGACGAAGAGCCCGATCCGGTGGGGTTCTCTTCCTGGACCTGTCCCATGGCATCCACGACCATGGCGACGTCCATTTCGGCGCTGATTTCATCAAAGCTGCGGGTCAGCTTCGTGGGCTTGCCGTCGGAGACGGAGTCATAGGTGTCCGTGACGCCGACGGTGCTCTCCATGGCCATGTCCATTTCGATCTGAGGCATCATCGGGTTCTCTTCCCCATTCATGAGCATGCTCATGTCGTCGAGGGCGAACTCGACGGAGTTGGTGAAGGTCTTCGTCAGGGAAGAGCCCGCCGCAGGGGAGAATGTGAGCTTGGTGGCGTTCGGCTTGGACGCGACCAGGAAGGGTGCGGTGATCGCAAGGGCACCGAGAATGAGTGTGCGTGTACGCATGGGGAGGTCTGTGAGTTACTTGAGTGAACTGGGGAAAGGAAAAAAGGCCGGTGGGGCAGAGGATGTGTCCTCAGGACGCCCGTATGCCCTGTGGGGGCCCGGCAAAGACGTGTCGACGCGAAAGTAATGTGACAAGGAGGCCTAGGGGGCCAGATGGTCGACTCCGCATGTCTTCATGCGTTGGGCAACCTCAGATCCCCTCATCAAATTCCAAAAAGAATCTGTGCAGCCCGTGCCTAGTCGCAGAAGGGGACCGTGATTCCGTCGGTGAAGTTGTATCCGGAGGTCCCGAATCCCGCATCCCGATACCAGAGCTGGAAGTGCCGGGTATCACCCGAACTGATGGGCCCCGTTCCGGGTAGATTGGCGAAATCCAGCTTGTAGGTCATTTGACCAAGGAAGTCGCTTTGTGTGACGGGCAGGCGAGAGATCGAGCCCCCCAGGCATAGGAAGCCATCTCCCACGGCGACCTGATTGGTCGTGTCCGAGTAGATGAACAAGCCAAAGGTGCTCGCCGGTAGGTTGATAGCGACGAGGGTGAAGTTGTCGTCACTGATCTTCTGCGAGCCGGAGACAAGCATCGTTCCACTCAATCCGAGGGAGTTCTGGGCACCCACACAGTAATTCAGAGGCGCGGCACATCCCTCGTCCAGGTAGGTCACAGAGACGTCATCGATGGCCGCCTCGACGATGGAACCCGATCCGAGATCCGAGGCCCGGAACCGGAACTGCATCTGGGCGGTTGTGGGCAGGATGTCGTCCACAATGAAGCTGCCTGGGAACCAGCCACCGCTCGCTTGGGTCCCCGTGGGGCCAACGGTCTCAGCATTTTTCCAGGTGGAACCACCATCGTTAGAGAGACCGACCTTGAACGTATCCGAGCTTGCAGCGCTGCCCTCGTCATTTGAGTACCAGCGCTGATAAGTGACGCGCACGCCGCTAAATCCGGTCATGTCCAGAATGGGGGAGAGGAGCGTGGTCGTTCCGCCGTCCACGTCGTTTCCGCCCAGGTCGGAAGAGGCCTGCTGCCCGGTAAACCAACAGTTGACGCCGGGTGTCGGCGTGGTGTCATTGGCCGGTTGCGCGGCAGTCCCGTTGGGATCATTGCGCACCCACTGGCCCGTGGTGGCGCTGTCGCCGGGTAGCCCACCCGTCCAGCCTTCGTCAGTGCCCGCTTCGAAATCCCATGCGGCCAGGGTTTGCTCGACACCGACCACGAAATCCAGTGGGGATGTTGCTCCACCGGCGGGATACGTTTCGCTCTGGCCATTGTTGTCGGAGCCGGAAAGGTAGTACTCGACAAAGCCCGTTCCGTTGAGGGAGGGGAGCTGCCCCGCGAATCCGTCCCCACCGGTGCTGGTCATGGGGATGGTCAGGTAGCCCGAACCATTGATCTGATAGTGGATATCGACGCTGACCACCGGCGGGTCAAGCAGGGCGACGACGTCGGCAGTGACGTTGTAGGGCCCCGCATCGGCGGGTACGTCCGGCAAGTCGGTGACGTTCGTGAACTGCAGAACATCTAGGTCGTAGCCCGGGAAGCCCTGCTCGCGGAAACCGCTGTCAATGTCCGTGAAGTTGGGCGTGCCGTTGCCGATGTTGCCATCGTTATCGTCCAGGGTCAGCCACTGAATTTCGATGATAGAGTCGATGGATGACTGGTTGTAGGCGTTCATCCAGTTGACGAATAGGCCGTTGCCGGTCGCGCCGCCCAGGCTGGTTCCCAGGCTGCTCTTCAGATTCCGTCGCACCTTCCAGGCTGCGCCCATCCAGACCTCGCCATCATTGTGGACGCTGCCGTAGCAGCCTCCGTTGCCATCCCCACAGTACTGACGGGTGTTCAGGCCCGTTCGTACAAAGCCCCCGTTCGTGGAGAAATAGCGACCGATCACTGGGTCGTCGAAGGGGTACATGCCAAAGACGTCGGCGTTTCCCTCTCCCATGCCGTCGCTTCCGTTGCCAGTGCCATAGCGCGCGTTCAGCCAGTGACCGTACTCATGGGCGACGACTGAGGTGAATGCCGTGTTGTTGCACGAGCCCGCCTTGCGGTAGTAGTTGACGGAGCTGCCGTCGTAGAAGGCATTGCAGGATGAATTTATGTTGGGCTTGGATGTCGCCTTGAAGTCCGCCGTGTTGTCGGAGGGCACCGTGTCACGGATGAAATCGCGCACGGTGTTGATGTGCTGATAGGAGTTGGCTTCGGCCGTGACGTACTCCGTCTTGGAGGGGTTCATCGCCAGCGTGTTGGGCTGGCCGGGTTGTACGTTGTTGAAGGTGACGGAGTAGTCCCCTCCCCCTTGGTTGTTCACGTTGTTGAAAGTGCCGTTATAGGTCGCCGTTATGTTGAGGGCCGTCGTCACTCCGGGGAAGGTGAAATTCCCAAACCGATCGGTCTGGACCGTCCCCGCTGAGCTTGAGAGGTTGACGTAGGACATGGGAATCTGGACCTCAGGGTTGCCCGAGTGGTCGGCCTCCGTTCCGGGCGTGGCCCAGCTCACCAGGGTTCCGGTTACATCCAGGTAGTGGACAGTAGTCGCACGCTCAAGAACCTCGCCCGTGATGGCATCCAGCGTGTACTCGAACCCAAGAGGTTCATAAGCATTGGTGACGGTTACCGAGTAGGCGAGTACGGCGCGTCTTCCGCCCGCGTCGTGCACCTGAGCGATGCGCAGGAGGGGCGGACCCACGTCCATGGCGGGAACCCTTTCGCTGCGCTCAAACGCAAGCCGGGCCGTACCCTGCGCCGCCCTGCCGCTGATCGCTGGGAACAGCGCTAGATCCTGCGTCACGGGTGCGCCGGTCGAGTGCACTGACAGAAGGTGCCCGCGAGTGTCCATGAGGATATTGATCCGCCCACCGTCCACGGGTAGGCCGCCCAGGGACTG
>JAPKBO010000193.1 GCA_028823395.1 Planctomycetota bacterium
ACCTGAGCTCGCCGAGGCCAAGAAGGCCCTCAAGGCGCTCACGGCTGAGTAGCCGTGACGAAACCTTGCCGGGCTCCTGTTCACGGAGTCCCCCTGGATTAGCGGAACTCGCCTCTCACCATTTCAAACCCATGCCCCAACCTCAGCAGGTTGCCCTCCGACCAAGCCGTTCCGATGAACGACAGGCCCACGGGCAGACCTTCCACCTTGCCCATGGGCAGGGTCAGGTGCGGGTAGCCCGAGACGGCGGGCAGGGTGGTGCAGGAGGGTCCGTGGGAGTCGCCGTTCTCTAGGTCGATGAGCCAAGCGGGACCCGCGGTGGGGGCGATGAGGGCCGTGACGTTGTGTTCAGCCAACAGACGATCGATGCCCTCTGGACCAGCCATACGGGCAGCTGCAGCGACGCTGTTCTTGTACTCCTGATCGTCGAGACCTGGCTGGCCCTGTGCTCGTTCGAAGAACTCTTGGGCGAAGTGAGGCATCTCTTCGGCGGCGTGTGCCTCGTTGAAGGCGATGACGTCGGCCAGAGTGCGTGTGGTGACAGCGGGCGGAGTCGAGGCGAGGTAGGCGTTCATGTCCGCCTTCAACTCGGTCAGGAGAATGCGGAATTCATGGCCACCGATGTCGCGCATGCCGGAGAACTCTTCGATCTCGATGAGCTCGGCACCCGCCGCGCGCAGGGTATTGAGAGCTGCTTCAAAGACGGCGAGTGTTCCCTCGTCATGTCTTTGCGTGTGAAACCGTAGAACTCCAAGCCGCGCACCACTGAGAGGGTTGGCTCCAGGGCCGAGACGCTCGTGGTAAGCCTCGGCAAAATCGTCCGCGAGGAGGGTGCTGGGGTCGGCGGGATCGCTACCTGCCATGACGGAGAGCAGCAGGGCGGCATCCCGCACCGAGCGCGTCATGGGGCCTGCGGTGTCCTGAGTGTGGGAGATGGGCACGATGTGTGTACGAGAGAGCAGTCCAACCGTGGGCTTGAGACCGACCACGCCGTTCATGGAAGCGGGGCAGGTGATGGAACCGTCCGTCTCCGTGCCAAGGGCCGCCGCGCAAAGAGAGGCGGCCACGGCCACGCCGCTGCCAGCGCTTGAACCACAGGCCGTGCGCAAGGGATCGTGGGCGTTGCGCGTCAGTCCACCCACCGCGCTCCAGCCGCTGCTGGAGTTAGAGGAGCGGATGTTGGCCCATTCGCTCAGGTTGGCCTTGCCCAGGATGATGGCTCCCGCGGCCCGCAGGCGCGCGACAATGGGGGCGTCGCGCTCCGTGAAGTTGTCGGCCAGAGCGAGCGAGCCCGCCGTGGTGGGCAGAGGGTCCTTCGATTCGATGTTGTCCTTGAGGAGGATCGGGACGCCGTGCAGGAGACCGCGGATCTCACCACGTGCGCGTTCGGCATCCAGCCTGCGCGCGTCGTCGAGGGCGCTCGGGTTCAGGGCAAGCACGCTGTTGAATTGCGGACCTGCATCGTCAATCAAGGCGATGCGCTCGTGGTAGAGCTCGACGAGATGCTCGGACGTTACCCGTCCACCTAGAAGATCCGCCCGCAGGTCGACCAGAGACTTGTGCTCGACGTCGTAAGGGGCTTGAGGGACTTCGGATGAAGTAGAGGCGCACGCGGACATGAGCAGGAGGGTCAGAGTGGCGGTGAGTTTGGGGGCAGAGTGCGGCATGGGGGGCGGGTGTGTGTGCGCGGTAGTGGTTCCGCTAGGACTTGGTCTTTGCGGCGCGTTTCTTCTTCACGGAATCGGGCAGGACGGTCTCATAGGCTTTGATGAATTTCTTGGCGGTGACGCGCTTGATCGTACGGCCGATGACGGCCAGAGGCACCTCTTCGAGCTTCTTCACTCGGATGCAGGACTTACCCATGTCCAGCCGGCAGCCGGTCTTTTTCCACTCGGTGGCGAAACGCTCCTGCTCCGCGGGTGTGCCGTAGATACAGAACAGGTAGATACCCACGTGGTTCTTCTGGGAGGCGAGTGATGCGTAGGGCAGCGGCTGCTTGGGGTCGCAGTGGTAACCGTGTTCGTACTCCGAGTGCGGCAGGTACCAGGCCGGCATCCCGTACTGCATGCCTTCCTCGAATCGGGGGTCAACGTTCTTCGCAATGACCGCGCGAATGGCCTCGACCAGTTCAAGCCTCTCAGGAGAGAGGGACGCGAGGTAGGACTTGATGGTCTTGTGTGCCATGGCAGGTCTTGGGGTTGTCGTGCTCCACGGTTGGTGTCCAAAGAGCTGGACGATCAGGGTGGGTGGGCTACGCATACTCTAGCGAGGACCCGCCCGTTCCCTGAACTCCAGTGAGTTCAATAACCGGGTCCTTACCTGAATCGCTAGGCTTGGGGCATGTCCAAGTCAGGATTCAACACTACGCATTGGTCGGTGATTCAGCGCGCCGGGGATGCGGAGGAAGGCGTTCGGCAAAAGGCATTGAGTGAGCTTTGCGAGGCTTACTGGTATCCCCTGTACGCCTACCTGCGACGGATCGGTAGAGACGCGGACCGTGCCGGGGACATGGTCCAGGGGCTATTCGTGAAGCTCATAGAGAAGGATGTCCTGGCCCGTGTCACGGAAGAGGGCGGATCCTTTCGCCAGTGGTTGATCACCTGCCTGCGCAACCATGAACGCGACGTGCTAGAGCACGAGGGGGCGCTTCACCGGGGGGGCGGTGTACGGACCTTCTCCTTCGATGCTGAGGAAGGTGAGCGCCGATACGGGGCGGAGCCTTCCCATGGTGAAGATCCGGAAGTGGTTTTCGAACGTGCCTGGGCCCGTCAGGTCCTGGACAATGCGCTGGCGATTTTGAAACAAGAGTATCTGGCCGGTGGGCGGGGGCGCGTGTTTGATCAGCTTGGTGAGGCGTTGACGGCGGGCGGTGACATGTTGAACAGAAGCCGTGCCTGCCAGGAATTGGGGCTGAGTCCGGTGGCTTTGCGGGTGGCACTGCACCGCCTGCGAGAGCGCTACAGGAGCGCCATTCTGGAGGAGGTGCGGTCTACTCTTGGTGATGGGGTCGATCCAGGAGAAGAATTGCGATCGCTCTTGTTGGCCCTTGATGCGGATGCCTGATTGGTGGCTCAGGGAATTGGCGGAGAGTTCGAATTAGCCTGTAACATCTGGTCGGAAATCCCGTGTGAGGGGTGACGAGCCCCTCCTTTCCCGAGACCTTATGCCATGACTGATCAGCCTACGCCGGATAAACTGGGTGCCGAGCACCTCAGAGAGGCTGCCAAGCAGCCCGAAGACCTGGATTCCCTAAGGGCCCGCGTGCAAGCGCACCTCCCTGCCTATGAGCTGAAGGGGTGTCTGGGCCGGGGAGGCATGGGGGTCGTGTTCTTGGCACATCAGTCGCGCCTCGACCGGCAGGTTGCGATCAAGGTGCTTCTGCCACCGCCTCGGCCCATTGATGGCTGGGAAGAGCGCTTCTTGCGTGAGGCCAAAGCTCTGGCGAAGTTGACTCACCCGGGGATCGTTGCGGTCTATGACTTTGATCAGCAGGAGGACCTGGCCTGGATTGTCATGGAGTTTGTGGACGGCTCGAACCTCCGACAGTTGATGGAGGCTGAAAGGCTCGATCCGAGTGAGGCCTTGGCTATCGTGCCCCAGGTTTGTGCCGCGCTGCAGTACGCCCACGACCAAGGCATCGTGCACCGCGACATCAAGCCCGAGAACATCCTGATGGACGAGACCGGAGCGGTGAAGATCGCTGACTTCGGGCTGGCCAAGTTGATGGACACCGAGACGGTTGCCCGCCTGACCGCCAGCGATCAGGCCATGGGCACCCTGCGCTACATGGCGCCCGAGCAGTTCACCAGTCCCATGAAGGTGGATCACCGGGCGGACATCTTCTCTCTGGGCGTGGTGCTGTACGAGATGCTGACAGGCACTGTCCCCCAAGGGGTTGTGCGGCCGCCATCAGAAAAGGTGCAGGTGGACGTGCGGTTGGATGAGGTGGTGCTCAAGTCGATGCAGGAAGAGCCGGAACGCCGCTACCAACGCGTTGGGGATGTGAAGTCCAGCTTGGAGGAGATCTCCAGCACCAACGCTCCGACGGGCGGCGCGAGCCAGCGTCCCGTTGCGATCACGACCGAGGCCTCTTCAAGGTCTGGTGGCTCGGCAACCATCATTGCGAAGCTCGGGGATGTTTTTGCTCCCATCGCCGCAGGGTTTGCCTATACGGGACTTGTGGGCTCAGTGGGTGGGGATAACGACAGCCTGACCGTATTGCCAGAGCTCGCCCTGATCGGCTTTTTTCTGTCCCTCTGGCTCCTGCTGTGGGCCCCCTTGGTGGGTTGCCTTACAGGGAGAATCCAGTCGGGATCCCCTGGGTTGTCCGCAGTGAGGTTGGTCAGTGGCGCGATCAACTTTTTGGCATTAGCTTGCTGGGGAATCATGACCTTCACCACGGAAGGCACATGGGATTCGCCAGAAGCCTACGCCCGATTCATACAGGAACAGCAGATTACGATCGCCTTCTTTGGCTTTTGCCTCATCTGCTGTGGAACCCAAGCGGTTTCGGGGGCGATAGGTTTGGTTGCCTCCTGGGATATTCGCTCCGCCAGCAGCCTGAGTCCGGCAGTTCGTTCGCGGCTGGAGAACGCGGTCGTGTGGATGTCCATTCCGGGTCTCGCCATTGCCACCATGTGGGCTAATTTCGCTCCTCATCAAGCCTGGATTGGGGCAACTATCTATGGAGCTCTCGCCCTGACGATTCTCTTGGTGGGGTGGAACTCCAGCCGAAAAGGGATATCAACGGGCGGGGCCCTCTCTATTGTGATGCTCGCCTTGGCTGGCGTTGGGGTTGCTTTGAGCTTCGGTCAAAATCTTGCGTGGGGCATATGGGCGATTGCTGTGGCCCTTCCCCTGATCCAAGCCCTTCTCGCCGGCGTGCTAGCGGTTAGTCATGCCGAGCCAGAGGGCGGTTCAGCCGAATAAGGGAGCGCGAGGTATGCTGGACGTCTGCGCTCCGACCCGAGTCCGACGATATCCACATGAAGTACACCCCGCTCCTGCTGACGGCCGTTTTGGTTTCTCTCCCCCTTCACGCCAACTCGAACGGCGTGATTGGTGGACCTCTCGTGGATTCCCTTGAGAACATCGACATCTCCACCTCGCCCGATGGAGTTGTTCTGCTGCCGAGTACGGTGCATCCCAAGATCACCGATGTCTTTGACCGCTACACCAAGATCCTCGCGGACGATGGCACGCCGATTCACTTCCTGGTCCACAAGGGCGTCGGGAATCCCAAGATCGTTCACGCAAGGCGCATCATGGAGCAGCACCTCCGTGACGTCCCGGGCAGTCTCTACGGAAGTGATAAGGCCAGCGTGCGGGTCAACATGGGCATACGGCGAGCGACCATGATCTTCTTCCCGAACGAGGACGCTTTCGAGAACGGGCCGCCGGCCGTAGACGACTTCATGGACGCGTACGAGGCTCCCATGCAGGACCTGCTGGGAGATGAGATCATCCTGGCCGGCAGCTCAAACTACACCAGCAACGCCAACCCTCGGCGGGATGCCTCCTATGAGGAGCTTCTGCACCTGGCGCACGGCTACGGAATTAATAAGGGTATGCCCGCGTTGAAGTTGGCGATTGAGCAGGCGGCGACCAACGCGGTCAACCAGGGTTGGTACTCGCCTCCTTCCGGGTTGCCCAAGGTCGACATCCCCTTCGAGTACTTCGCGTTCACTATGGAGACCTGGTACGGCCTCTGGCGCCACGACCCGAACAACGGCGAGTATGTCTTCTCCACCCGGGCGCAGATGGAGGCCGGCGATCCGCTGATCGTGGCCATCCTGGAGGGGTTTGCGCCTGAGTACCACGTGCACCGCGCCACGCTGGTGCCCAAGTTCTCGGGCACCTTCCTCATCGAGGACACTGCGGGCATCGACTACACCTACAAGTCGCGCTATCTCACGGACGTTGAGATCGGTGGAGGCAAGAACAACAATGTGGAGGGTAACGACCAGCCCGGTTCCCTAACCGGCAACACGGGCGACAACCGCCTGGAAGGTCGGGGCGGCTCGGACCGGATTGAAGGCAACGCGGGTACGGACACCGCCGTTTATCGCGGTCCCCGAAACGAATACGGGCTGTACCTGATGGATGGCAACGTGACGGTGGACGACAGCCAGGCTTCTCGGGACGCCCGCGATCACGTGACGACCACCGAGTGGCTGGAGTTCACCGATCAGAGTGTCGCAACCTCGAGCCTGACGGACGCTGCCAATCACTACTGCAACTCCACCATCAACTCGACGGGAGTGATGGCGAGCATCAATGTGATCGGAAGCCCCGCCGTCATGCACCAGGACCTGACCCTGTTGGCGAGCCAGATGCCCC
>JAPKBO010000022.1 GCA_028823395.1 Planctomycetota bacterium
GCGGGGCTCTCGGTGCTCGAGCTCGTCGGTGGTCAACCGGCGCGGCCGCAGAGAGAGGCCCTCGAGCGTGGCGTGCACGTGGTGATTGGCACTCCCGGGCGCCTGCTCGACCACCTGCAACGCGGGGCGCTCGATGCACGTACGATCAAGACGGTGGTGCTCGATGAGGCCGACCGCTTACTCGACATGGGTTTTGGCGAGGACGTGAGCAAGATCCTGCGCGCCCTACCGCCCGTGCGTCAGACGGTCCTGTTCTCGGCTACGTTCCCGGATTCTATCGAGGCCATGAGCCAGGCCCACCAGTCCAACGCCCTGCGCGTGAACATCGAGGAACCCGACGATGCAGCCGTCGAGATTCAGGAGCTACGGCTCGACGTAGAGCCCAACGCAAAACTCCACGCGCTGTGCTGGGTGCTCCACGCTTACCCGCACGAGTCCGCGCTGGTCCTCTGTAATTTCAAGGCGACGGTCTCTAAACTGGTCCACACCCTGGCCGGGTCCGGGTTGAGCGTGGACCGCCTCGATGGCGACTTGGATCAGTTCCATCGTGACCAGGTGCTGGCCCGGTTCCGCAACCAGAGCGTTCGCGTACTGATCGCGACCGACGTCGCGGGGCGCGGCATCGACGTCGAAGGCCTCGACCTTGTCATCAACTTCGAGCTGCCCGCGCAGCCGGAGATTTACGTGCACCGCATCGGTCGGACGGGTCGTGCCGGGAAGAGAGGCGTCGCCATCTCGCTGACGACGGGCCCGCGCGACTCGCGCATTGAAGCCGCGGAACGGCTCACCGGCAGGCCCATCGAAACCTTGGAGCGAGAGCCCCGCGACGACCCCGGCCTCGCAGCGCTGCTCGAGACCCTTGCCGGTAGCTCCAAGATGGAGACGATCCTCATTTCGGGCGGCCGCAAGGATCGGGTGCGACCGGGAGACATCCTCGGTGCGCTCACAGGAGACGCCGGCGGGCTGCGCGGCGCTGATGTTGGCAAGATAGAGGTCCAGGAGCGTCTCTCCTACGTTGCCGTTTCAAAGCGCTTCAGTCGCGCCGCGGTGGGGCGTCTCAACAATGGGCGCATCAAGGGCAAACGCTTTCGCGCAACCTTGGTCGGAGTGGGGGCTTCGCGCTCCTAGGTCGAGTCGCTATGCCCTCCGAGCAACCGAACAACCCCCTGCACGGCATCACCCTCAAGGCCATTGTCGAGGATCTCGAGGCTCGGCACGGCTGGTCCGTTCTCGCCGAGCTCATCCCGATCCGCTGCTTCAGCTTCGACCCCAGCGTCCTGTCGAGCCTCAAGTTCCTACGCAAGACCGAATGGGCGCGCCACAAGGTCGAGCAACTATACCTTGCTGACCAACGCATCATGGGGCGGCGCAATGCTCGGCCGGCACAGCAGGGACTCTTCTGGAGCGAGCCTGAGTGACTTGTTCTGCTTTGGACGCCGATAGTGGGTGCCTCCGGCTGCTCCAGCCTCGCGTCGTTGAACCAAGGCGGAGATCTTGTCCTGCTGGCCATCGATCGCCTCCGTGTTGAGACCGGCACTATTCCGTTCCCAACGATCCGTAGGTAGGGCACGATGGCTATCCCATGAAACCGTTCTATGAAGAGCTTGATTTGTGTCAGACGGATCTGGGCGAGCTCATGCTGCGCCGTCGGATCCCGGTGTCCATGCCCGGTACGTGGGTGTATGAGGTGAAGCTCGACGACCGTTTCCTCATGTCTAGCCTTGTCCACGATAGCGAAGACGAGCTAGCGCGGCTCTCTCTTCAACGGCTCAAGGGGCGGGAGTGGCGAGTCATGGTGGGGGGGCTTGGCCTCGGCTATACCGCTGCTGCGGCGTTGGCCTGGGAACAGGTGGGTGCAATCGATGTCGTCGAATACCTACCGGAGGTGATTGACTGGCATCGTCGCGATCTCGTCCCGGCTTCTGCGGCGTTGGCGGGCGACGACCGCTGCCGAATCGTTCAGGGGGACTGTTTCCAGTGGATAAAGGACGGCACCGGAGGCAGTTACGATGCTGTCCTGATTGATGTGGACGATTCGCCGGAGCACTTACTTAGCCCACGTCACGGATCGTTCTACACCCCGCTGGGACTCGCTGATGCGCGGAGAGCCCTGCGACCTGGAGGAGTCTTCGCGCTATGGACTGCAGGAGAGGTCCTTCCGGAGTTCCTCGATCGCTTGCGGCGGGTTTTCGGCAATGCCGAAGCGCAGGCCGTCGAGTTTTACAATCCCCTGCACAGCTTGGAAGACGTCAACACAATCTACGTAGCCCAGGTCTGAACACGTTCCGCGTTGGTGATGATCCGTGGGATCTAAGAACCCGGTCGTATCCCATTCCCATGTCGTCGGCTCCCTATGCAGCGAGGAGCCGTTCCAGAACTTCCCGGTCGAGGCTCTCCGCGCCCTCCAAGAAGAGTTCGATCCTGTTCCCGCCGCCTCCACCATTTCCCTCCTCGCCGTTGAGGAGGCCCTCCGCGAGGAAGCGGAACGGCCTCCGCAGCACGGGAACGGCGTCTGGAGTTCCTGTCCGCCTCAGCTGAGTTCGAGGCGACCTGCCTCGGTTTCCCACTTCGACGACAACTCGGCAAGGCGTTTGGAGTGGGTCTCGAGTTCGCGGCCCAGCTCTCTGCTGCGTGGGCCGTTGCTCCAAGTCTCGGGCAACTCCAGTTCCGCGGTGATCGCAACCTTACGGCTCTCGAGGGCTTCGATCTCCTTCTCGAGCGTCTTCACGATCTTCTTCTGCTTCTGCAGATTGAGCCGCGGCTTGTTCGCCTTTCGCAACCCTGGCTGGCCAGCCTTGCCCTGAGTCTTCGTTGCCGCACCGCTGCCGGCCGTGAGTGCGGCGCGCGCCGAGACCGCCTTCGTCTTGTGCAGGTAGAACTCGTAGTCGCCAAAGTACGACGTGAGCTGGCCTCCAGCCGTGTGAATGACCTTGTTCGCGAGGGTCTTGATGAAGTGCACGTCATGGCTGATGAAGACCAGCGTGCCCTCGAACTGCGTCATCGCGGTAACGAGCGCGTCGATGCTCGACATGTCGAGGTGCGTCGTCGGCTCGTCCATCAGCAGAAGGTTCGGCGGATCGAGCAGCAACTTCACGAGGGCGAGGCGACTCTTCTCGCCACCGCTCAGAACCTCTACCCGCTTGTGCACCGAGTCACCCGAGAACAGGAACGACCCCAGCAAGTTGCGCACGGCTTGTTCTGACACCCTCGCCTCGGTGGCGAGCGCTTCCTCGAGCACCGTCCGCCCGGGCTCCAGCATCTCGATCCGATACTGCGAGTAGTAGCCGGCCGAGACATTGTGGCCGAGCCCGCGCTCGCCCTGGTCCGGCGTGAGCTTGTCCGCCAATAGCTTGAGCAACGTCGACTTGCCGGCGCCGTTCGGGCCGACGAGCACGATGCGCTCACCGCGCTGGACCTCGAAGTCGACGCCGCGATAGATCCTGTTTTCGCCGAAGGCAAAGTGCACCTGATCGAGCCAGACCACCTTCTGGCCGCTGCGGGGCGGTTGCGGGAAACGAAAGCCGACCTTCTTGTCGTCGCTCTCCGGCGCCTCGAGCTTGTCCATCCGCTCGATCTGACGCAGCTTGCTCTGCGCCTGCGTGGCCTTGCTCGCCTTGGCCTTGAAGCGATCGACGAACGCCTGCAGGTGTGCGATCTCCTTCACCTGTGTCTTGTAGGCCGCGAGATGCTGCGCGTCGGCCGCCTCGCGTTGCTTGAGGAACTTCGTGAAGTTGCCGGTGTAGCGCACAAGCTTCTTGTGGCGGATTTCGACGATGGCGGTGACGAGCGCGTCGAGGAACTCGCGGTCGTGAGAGATGACGAGGATCGCACCCGGATATCCCTTGAGGTACCCCTGAAACCAAATCAGCGACTCAAGGTCGAGGTGGTTTGTCGGTTCATCGAGCATCAGGAGATCGGGCTCCTGCGTCAGCAGTCTGGCCAGGTGAGCCCGCATGACCCACCCGCCGCTCAGTTCGCGGGCCGGGCGATCGAAATCCGAATCGCGGAAGCCGAGGCCCGCGAGAATCTGCTTGGCCTTGGCCTCGACGAAGTAGCCGTTGAGCTCGTTGTAGCGATCGTGCACGTCGTCGTGCACGTCCTCGGGCTGCTGCGACTCGTCCGGATGTCCCTGCTCCCACGCCTTGATGATGCGGTACAGGCGCACGAAGTCATCGGTGATGGCGAGGGCAATCTCGAGGACGGTCTCCTCGCCTACCGGCGCACTCTCCTGCGGCAAGTAGCCGACCGCAGTGTCGCGCTCGATGGTAACCCGCCCCTCGTCGGCTGGCTCGCCGCCGAGAATCAGTGAGAACAGCGTCGTCTTGCCGGCCCCGTTCGGCCCAACGAGGCCGATGCGATCGCCGCGATTGAGCTGCAACGCCGCCGCCGCGAACAGGGTGCGCTCTCCGTAGGACTTGGTGATACCGGATAGGGTCAACATTTGGGGGGAAGAGTATGCAGGCGCGTGGGGTTCGTAAACTCGGCCGTGTCAATTCGCCCGCGATTGCGGCGATTGCCGAGCACGTATCCTGGACGGATGGCGACCAAGGTCTACCCCCTCCAAGTTCTCCTGCTCACTCTCTCCGGCTTCCTGAACCGACATCAAGCCGATGTGCTTGCCTACCTAGTCGAAGAGAATCGGGTCCTCAAGGAGCAGATGAGGCTTGCTTGCATGCGCGGCTCTATTTCTGGACAGCACGGCGTTGGGTTCGATACCAAACATGGCTATTTGCTCCTAGGCGCTGGTTCACTCAACTCCCGGACTCGGCGCTAGCTCCGGATCCAAACTGCTCACTTCGAACTCTTCCTTGTAGTGCGCGCGTCCGTCGATCAGGACTTCGAGCGTATAGGAGCCGATCGGGAGCAGGCCCGTCCAGGGGATGGGGCTCGTGTAGTCTGTGAGATCATCGAGGGTGACCTCGTAGGTGACAGACTCCGTTGCGCGGTCGACGTACCTGAGCGTCATCGTTCCCGTGCCATCGCCGCCTAGCCACTCGACTTGAGCGGTCACCGGAACCGCTGCGAGAAGCGGGACATCGAGCTTGGTTTCCTTGCCAGCGAGGACGTCGAACCAGAGGTCAAAGGAAGCCACATTGTCGCCCGTGAAGGTGATTCGCCCCGGCCCCGGTTCGAGCTTGTCGATTCGAAGTTCCGCCAGCCCGCCAACTTCGAAGACTTCGGCGCGTTTCGTGACCTTGCGCCGTAGAAAGGCTCGCACGCCTGAAAGGACCGGATCGGAGGGTCGCTGGATCCGGAGCACGAGCGTCCCGCTGGGTCCCGGCACGAGATCTGGCAAGTCGATGGCATCGCCCTCGTGCACCACGAAGTCCGCACCAGTGGCAATCGCTCGCGCCTTGATGAGCGCGACAGGGCGGTAGATGCCAGGACTGCTAAGCTGAAAAGTCCAGTCATTGCCCACTCGAGTGCCGCCATACCAACGGTGACGCTCTGCCTCCTCGAGGATCACGATGGATTCAGCCGCCCACTCATTGGAGTCCACGTCCAAGCGAAGGTTGACGATGGCGTCCTGGAATGACTCCGGCGCAGCGTAGGTCGCAACCAGGTCCACTGACTGCCTGTCAGGATAGATGCCCTCGGCGCTGGCCTGGTGCGCGCCCTCGGGCCGGCGCCAGTCCTGGACGCGCAGGTTGTAGGGACCCTCACCGAGGTTCAAGAAGCGGTAGTGGCCATCGATGGAGTAGGCCACGCGCTCCTCCTCCCCGTCCGCGCTAGCGGCACTCACATACACCTCCTGAATTGGCTCCCCATCGCGATAGAGCGTGCGTCCTTCGATCACGCGCCCATCGGCCAGGATGGGATTCCAAATGGTGTCCGCTCCAGGCGCAAGCTGGAGATTGGCCACAGCAAAGGGCAGGTCTTCATGATCCTCCTCCAGGGTGTAACGCTGCGCGAAGGCATAGAGGAACATTGACCCGGGGGCGACCCCGTGGAGTTCGTAGCTACCGCCTTCGTCACTGACCGCTGCGGGGCCATGGAAGGCGCCGCGATACACAATCCGTCCGCCCTGCAGATAGGAGTCAGGCAGGGGATCGTGGTAAGCGAGCACGGATGCGCCTTTGACCGGCTCACCCAGGGCATCCCTCACCGTACCCCTGACAGCCACGCCCTCCTCGAGCATCACATCCAGGCCATGACGCCGCCCGCCGACGAACTCGATGGAACTACTCCAGAGCGCGTAGTCCGCGTGGCGCACTTGCACCGGGTGCGCGCCTGGCTTCAGCCCATCGAGAACGTAGGTACCCTTGGCGTCGGTGCGTACCGTGCGTGCTGTCCAGACCTCCGATCTCGTCCCCCCGATGCGCCTCCCACCGGTCCCCGAAGCATCTCCAACAGCAACCAAGGCGCCAGCAAGGGGCTCTCCATCCGGGCTCCTCACCATGCCCCACATGGCGGCGCCACCCGCGGCCAAGGCGATCTCGATGGTTGCCGATCCGCCCGACGTATCGACCCCATCCAAATCCACGAGGGCACTCGGCTGGAATCCTGTGGCGACCGCTCCGATCGACTGCCCCGCCGGGGCGTCGAGGATCTCGAACCGCCCAGACGCATCCGTGCGCGCGACGACCGCTCCCTTAGCCCATCGATCGGCCCTACTCGTCAGCCAAACGCCGGCATTGGGCACTGGGAGCCGATTCTCGTCGTGGACCAAGCCCGTAACGTACAGCCCCGGAGGAACGACGAAGGTCGCTTGCGCCGTTTCGCTGGCGCGGATCTCCACCAGCCTTGCCTCCGCGGGTTGACCGCGATCCGAAGACAGCTCGATCATCCCGACCGGGATGTCGGTGAAATCGACGAGACCATCGCCATCGGAACGCCGCTGGAACTGACGCCTGAGGTAGGCGGATTCGTGAGCCAAGGTCACGATCACATGTACACCCGCGGCGGCGCCACCGCTGCTGCGTCGAACGCGCACTCGCAGGGAACCTCTCTCGCGCATAGTGACAGGAACTACACTTGGCGGCTGGTCCGCGGTAGTGGCCACAGTCCGGGCGGGGGTGGCGCCACCATCGACGGCAGCCACATGCTCGTCACCGCTCGTGTCGCTGAGCTGCGCATCGACAGCGTCCTTGGTAAGAGTCTGCGTCGACTCTCCCCCATCCACCTGACGAATCACGATCCAGCCAGCGACGATAATGAAAGCGGCAACGGCCGTGAGTGTGATTTTCTTGAGCATGAGGGTCTACGTGCCCAGCAGAGACCTACGGAGACGTCGCAGACTCCTGCGCGTGGGGGACTTGCGGCAACCGGCAACCGGCGAGGGCGTCAACCACCGCGCGCCCTCAGTTGCCTCCAGCAAAGACAGTGGCTCCCCGAGCAAGACTCGAACTTGCGACAAACCGGTTAACAGCCGGTTGCTCTACCAACTGAGCTATCGGGGACTCCAAGGGAAAGGTACCTCTGGGCGGGGATGTGTCAAGGTCCGTAGGCCCGATAAGAGGTTCCGGCGTTTATGCCTAGGGATAAGTTACGGTGCCTGCAGGTAAATTTTCGACACAAAAGCCCTCCAGCCAGTCGTAGGCGGTGGACCGCGGCCCGCCCTTCAGCCCCGCGCTATGGGCCACCCAGGCCACCACGTCGGGGGCTGCCCAACCGGCCTTCCGAAGCCCGATTAGGGAGAGGGAGTCGTGGCGCTTGGCAAGGCGGGTCCCCTTGGGGTCGACAACCATGGGCACGTGGAACCAGGCTGGGGAAGGAAGCCCCAGGGCGCGCTGGAGGTGTATCTGCCGAACGGTGGACGAAAGGAGGTCATCCCCGCGTAGGACGTGATCAATACCCTGGTCCGCATCATCTACAACAACGGCCAACTGATATGCCGCTCCACCGTCCTTGCTGGAGATTGGAAAGTCCCCAACGGTTGCGGAGACGTCTTCCTGGTAACGCCCGCAGATGTGATCTCGGAATCCGCACCCACCTGGCTGTACCCTGAAGCGCCAGGATGCGGCCCGGCCGGTCGCACGAGTCGCGGCCTCCCGGTCCGGGAATCGGTCTCGACAGGTTCCCGGATAGGGACCCCGTTCGCCCTCCGCTGAGTTGCCCGGGTTCAGATTTGCATGGGGCGCGCTTGCCACTTCGGCCAATTCCTTCCGCGAACACGTGCAAGGGTACAGGTGTCCCCCAGCCCGAAGCGTCTCTAATGCTCGGTCGTACAGGTGCACACGGTCACTCTGGCGGACAACTTCTCCATCCCAATCGAGGCCAAGCCATTGCAGATCCTCAATGATCGACTGCTCGGATCCTGCGACGCAGCGCTGCGTGTCCAGATCCTCCATACGAAGGACAAGCTCGCCCCCTTGGGCGCGCACTTGCCACCAAGCAAGCAGGAATGACCTGGCATGCCCAAGGTGCAGGTCGCCACTTGGGCTTGGGGCTAGCCTTCCGCGCACCAGGAGACCTTAGTAGCGGTAACGCTCGGGCTTGAACGGCCCGTCCTTTGGAATACCCAGGTACTCGCTCTGCTCATCAGTCAAAACGGTCAAGCGTACGCCGAGTTTCTCCAGGTGCAGGCGAGCCACGCGCTCATCAAGGTGCTTGGGCAGGGTGTACACCTTGTTTTCGTACAGGTTGGCATTCTGGAACAATTCAACCTGGGCCATCACCTGGTTGGTGAAGGAGGCCGACATGACGAAACTGGGGTGGCCCGTGGCGCAACCCAAATTCAAGAGGCGGCCCTCGGCCAGGATGATGACGGCATGGCCATCAGGGAACGTCCACTGGTCCACCTGATTGGCGTGCTCGAGCGTGTTCTTGATGTTCATCCGCTCAATCCCCTGGACTGCCGCAAGGCCTGCGATATCGATCTCGTTGTCAAAGTGGCCGATGTTGCCCACGATGGCGTTGTGCTTCATGGCCGCCATGTGCGCGGCTGTGATGATGTCCTTGTTGCCCGTTGTGGTGATGAAGAGATCCGCCTCGCCAATCACGTCCTCAAGACGAGCCACCTGGTAGCCTTCCATAGCTGCCTGCAAAGCGCAGATGGGGTCGATTTCGGTGATGACCACCCGTGCGCCTTGGCCCGCAAGGGACTGGGCGCAGCCCTTGCCGACGTCCCCATAACCGCAGATTACCGCGACCTTCCCGGAGAGCATCACATCGGTCGCTCGGCAGATGCCATCCACCAAGCTGTGTCGGCAGCCGTAGAGGTTGTCGAATTTGGACTTGGTGACCGAGTCGTTGACATTCATAGCGGGGAACAAGAGCTCGCCGCGCTCAACCATCTGGTATAGGCGGTGGACCCCGGTCGTCGTCTCTTCGCTGACGCCTTTGATCTCGCCAGCGAGCGCGGTCCACTTACCGGGGGTTTCCACCAAACTCTTGCGAAGGAGGGCCAGGAATACCTTCCATTCTTCCGAGTCGTCAGCGGAATCCCCAGGGACCTCGCCGGCCATCTCGTAGTCGCGGCCTTTGTGGACGAGCATGGTGGCGTCACCGCCATCATCAAGAATCATATTGGGGGCTGCGCCGTCGGGCCAAGTCAGGGCCTGGTCCGTGCACCACCAGTACTCTTCGAGGGTTTCGCCTTTCCAGGCAAATACAGGCACACCGGCCGGGGCTTCCGTTGTTCCCTTGGGTCCTACGGCGACTGCTGCGGCAGCGTGGTCCTGGGTGGAGAAAATATTGCAGCTAGCCCAGCGCACCTCAGCGCCCAGGTCCACCAACGTCTCGATCAAGACGGCCGTTTGAATGGTCATGTGCAGAGAGCCCGTAATGCGCGCCCCCTTCAACGGGAACTTGCCCCGATACTCGTCACGCATGGCCATTAGGCCGGGCATTTCATGTTCCGCCAGGACAATTTCCTTGCGCCCGAAATCGGCCAAGGCGAGGTCCTGTACTTTGAAGTTTTGCACGCTGCTGGGGGATGATGAGGTCATGGCCAGTGGTCTGTCAGAGAGGAGGTGGGGGAGTACTGATTGGGGTGGAATAGGAAATACTAAAGAGCAAGGATTTCCTGCTCGAGGACATGGATCTCGATCTCGCCTGCGGGGAGAGCGATGCTCTCAACCGCTCCGACCTTCAACCCAAGTAGGCCTGCTGCGAGCGGAGCTCTGTAGGAGACCACCTGGATGCCATCCCACTGCTCGCCGTCCCACGGGCCCAGGATGACGATGCGCTCCTCATTCCCGGATTCGACTTCGCGGTAGCGGACAATCGACCCGGGGCAGATCATGCCAGCAGGCAGGGCGACTTCTTCAAGAAGTTCGGCAAGACGCAACTCCTCTTCGATTTCCATGGCGCGCGCGGTGAGTGTGCGTTGGTCCGCGATAGCGGCCTCCCACTCGGAGTTTTCGGACAGGTCGCCGAAGGATGCGGCGCGGCCGATAGCCTCCTGGTTGGCCGGGATTTTGTCGTCCACCAGTATTCGCAACTCAGCGGACCGACGCTCCAGCCCAACCTTGGTGGTCCAGATGGAATCGCCTTCCCAGAAGGGGCCGCTTTGACCCGCGTAGAAATGCCGGTCTCGGTCGATACAGATCGCCGTAACCATGTGCTCGATTTCAGACTCCACACCACGCTGAAGAAGCGTGTTGATACCCCGTAGGGTGCCGTCATCCGCTTCACCCAAGAGCGTGCGGAGAAGCGGTTCATCACCGGCTGCAAGAAGGTCTGTTAGTCGGGTGCAGATCCGGGTCATCTGGGGATCACCCCGCTTGCTGCGGTGCAGGTGGGTGGCCAGGTTCAGGAGCGCATGAGCCCGCTGGGGCTTGGTCGGGAAGGTGTCATCCAACTCCTGGCGCTCAAAAATGGCCGCCAGAGAGACGAGGAGGGCGGGCGCGCGACGGGGCCGCGCAAGCAATCCTGCGTAGTGTTTGGACATCGCCTCCTCGCGTTTCTCTTTGAGCAGGAGATCAACGAGATGTCGCACTTGGCCGGCGCCAGCGTGGGGCAGGTGGGTGCAGACTTCGTCAAGCCAACTCTCCCCGAGTAGCTCCGGCATGAGATCGATGGCGCGCTCTTGGTCTTTGACGCTCGGGAGGTCTTTGAATAATTGCCAGAGAGCCGGCGGGGTCGCAGGATCGGCCGGGGTCTCTGCTTCAACGAGCGGAGTGAGGGACTCAATCAGCTGCGCAGGCGACTCGCCACTCTTTGCGCGCAGGAGGAGCCAGACCGCCACGCGCTCATGAAGAGGCTCGCTCTCCACTAGAGCGTGCTCTTCGAGAACGCCAAGCGCCATCTCGATCAGGGCCTCATCCGTTGTGCCGCCTGTCAGCAGATCACGCACCTTGGAATGCGCCTGCTCCAGTCCCGAGGCACGCTCCAGCGTCTTGCGGAGAGTCTTCATGGGGTCTTTCGGCGTAAGCAGAAGTGACACGATGGACTTCTGTGGCGTCCCGGTCACCTCGAACCATTCAGAGTTTTCGGCGAGCTTGCGAGCCTTCCGCCACCAGGCAGACCAAGCGCTCCCTTCAATGCCGATGCCCATCATGGCGTTCCTTACGGCAGCGGTTGTCGCGCGCCCGTTATGGGTGGCCGTGATGACTTTGAGAGCATCCAGAGGATCCTTCTTGGCCTCCTTGCGGACACCTTCGGGATCGCGGAAGTAGCGTCCGCGTAAATCCTGGTCGCGCAGAGGTTCAAATATCTCGACCGCCGCATGCAACGGGAAGGTGTCCTCGCGTTTGTTCCAGAACTTGACCTTCATTTCGAGGCGGACGGGATTGACGTCATTGATCTCACCAGAACCCCAACCGCCGGGGTGATAGACAAGAGTGCCTTCCTTGAAGGCGCACAACTTGGCAAAGGCCTTCCATGCCGAACGCAAGTCTGCGCCGCCTGCACGCAATCCGGTGAGCTCGCAGTAGGGCTCGTACCACGCTTCTCCAGACCATGCGGTATTGGCCGCATCCATCAAGATGCTGGTCAGGTCGGCCGGGTTGCCCCCTGCCACAAGAGCGGTGCCTGCCAGTCGCGCTGCGTCGGCGTGGCGACCCTCTTCGTTGAGAGCAACGGAGTGGTCATGCGCCTGCTTGGTCCGACTGGCCATGCGCTTTTTGGTGCCTGCGTAGCGAACGGCATCCAGGAGGTCGTCGATGGGTTCATCTGAGCCAACCAATTCCTGCCAACCTTCATCGAATTCCTGCCACTTCTCCTGACTGACGAGAATGGGAAGTTTCATGGGTGCCGACCTATGCGCAAAGGGGAGTGGAGTTGGCCCATCGAAAGTGATCGATTTGCCCGGGCATGAATGCGCCTCCAGGGACGAACAACGTTCATTCCCCCCGGAGGCGTACTGTCAGTCAGTATGCGCTCTAACTATTAGAATTTCCACCCCGGCGGAGGGGCAAGGAGGCCTCCCTCTAGCCGTCTAGCGCCAGCAGGGCACCTTTTAGGTACCGCGATCGGGGGAATTCAGGCCTCTGTGGGTGATCGGGCCCAGCGCCCATGATCTCCAGAACCTTAATCCCTCGATCGGCCCTCCTCGCAGCCTGGAAGCAAATGCCCAGGAATTGTGCGAGGTCGAGTGCTCCCGAACAGGAGAAGGTGGCCACGATTGCGCCGGGGGCAGCCGCTTGGAATGCCAGGGCGTTGAGGTCGAGATACTTACGTTTGCCCTCCTCCATGCGCGCCCTCCCCGAAATGAGCTTGTGCGGATCGACAATCAGGAGGTCTGGCCGGCGCGCTTCTTCGCAAACGCTCCGTAGAACATCGAAGGCGTCGCGGTGGATGAAGTTGACGTCAACCCCAGCTTGATCTGCAGCAAGCGCACCACGCCGAATGGCATCCTCGTCCAAATCCACCGCCCTGACACGGCGCGCCCCCATGGCGGCTGCAGGTACGGAGAACCCCCCTGTATTGCAGCATAGGTCCAGCACGTCACGGCCTGTCGCTAGTTGGGCGACGCGCAGTCGGTTGTCACGTTGGTCGCAGAACCAACCCGTCTTGTGCCCACGGCCAGGGGTAATGGGGAAGCTAACCCCATTCTCTTCAATCCAGACGTCCGGACCCTCTGGGGGCTCGGTGTGATCCATGCCCTCTAGCCTCGCTGCGGACTTCGGGATGCGGTGCACGACCTCGGCATCTGGATCCCCCTGGCGAAGGACCCACTCAATGTCCTCGCGCAGAGCCCAAAACCCAAGGCAGTGGTACTCACACACATAGACAGGGCCTAATCGGTCAATGATAAGGCCCGACAGATCGTCTCCCTCCGCGTGCACGACCCGGTAGGCACTGGTGACTTCAGGTAGCCGGAGGACCCGATGCCGCAACCGAAGCGCACTGGAGATGCGGCGTTGGAGGAACTCGCGCGGGCGACGCATATCGGAACGCTTCCCACGTGACAGGAGTCGGATCCGGATGTCCGAGGCACCATTGTAGAGACCGTGGCCCACGAATCGCCCCCGCGGGTCGATGACCTCCACCATGGATCCATCCTCAGGGGTTTCCTGTGAGGGCACCTGCCGCCCGAAGATCCAAGGCCCCCCGGGTAGGGTGTCAGTATCGATACGAAGGGTGGGATAGGACATGCGGATGAGGGAGGGGTGGCGACTGCATCTGCGCAACCCCTACGGTTGCGCGCCGGAGAGGCTACCCTGTTGCGCCCCACGCACACCCCCATGGGGCCCACGAAATCCATGATCACTCTCTGCTCGCCTATCCTTGACCATTGCCGGTGGCGGAAACGGCTCGCCCTCATCTTGCTTGGCCTGCCTTGCGCCGCAGCGGCGCTGCCTGCCCAGGACGTCATCGCGGTGCCTGCACCCCAGTTGGCGCAAGACGAACTGGAAGTCCCCGTCCCCAGCCCGATCGCCCTGGTGGGTGCCCATGTGTACGCCATGGACGGGAATGTGGATGTCGCGTCCTGCACCGTGCTCCTGAGAGGAGGAAGAATTGAAGCGGTGATCCCCATTGTCGCTGGCGAAGAACCCCAAGAGTTGCCCGCAGACGCACGCGTCATTGATGTGACGGGTCTGTATTTGGTACCCGGACTAATTGACGCTGCGATCAGTCATGACGCGGATCATGACTCCTTGTACGTCACATCCTCCGTGACGACGGTACGAGACACCGGTAATGACGTCGCCCGAGTTTTAATTGAGCGCTTGCCGCCTGCCAGGGAGCGAGCGCCGGGGCCCACCCTTCTGATCGCCGGACCTATCCTGGACAGTTCCACAGAATCGTCTGGCCAGGCTTTGGTGCTCACGGATGGCCCCATGGCCCGGATGCGCCTGACGGAATTGTTAGACATGATGGACGCTCGTGCCGCGGCTTTGCAGGTAGACCCGTCGGTTATGCGCCCGGACTTCCTCAGCTTCCATGGCGGGCTGAACCCCGATGCTTGGCGTGCCCTGATCGAAGTAGCCCATGGAGCCCCGGACCTTCAGGTGTGGGGCCCTATGCCGCAGGGAGTGTCCCGAGCTGAAGTCCTTACCAGCGGCCAAGACGGCGTCATTGGGCTGCACCTTTTGCTGCCCGAGGGGAAGGGTTGGCACGACGTGACCCAGGAGGGCCTTGAACCTGGACTCCAAGAAGTGGCTCGTGGAGACCTGCGCATCACACCCCTTATGGGGGTGTTTGCCCGCATGCTGCAGAACCTCGAAACTCGAGGGGAACGTGAGCTTGGCCTGGACCTGCTGTCGCCCACCTACGAAAGGCTATGGAGGCAGGAAGCTCTCGTCTGGACGGTCCAACGGAAAGAGAGCCAACTCAATTCGCTCACCACTCGGGCATTGGCTTCACAGAGGCGGTCCCTTCTGGAGCTATGGCGTGGGGGAGTGGCTCTGGTCCCTGGCAGCGCGAGCCCCAACCCGTGGATCCCTCCCGGGTTGGGCCTGATCCACGAACTCGAGCAGTGGGTGCGGGCGGGCATCCCCCCGCTTGAGGTGTTGCGCCTGGCCACTTCAGGCTCAGCGCAACACATTGCTCCAGACCGCGGACGGATAACCGCAGGGAAAGTCGCGGACCTGGTTTTGCTGGCAAAAGATCCGGCCAAGGGGCTTGGGACTCTGAAGGAGCCGGTGGGTGTCGTTCTGCGCGGAAGGCACCTGGATCAAGCTGCGCTGCAGGGTATGCGATCCCGATTGCGAGCACAGCAAGACGGTGCGCGGGAGCGACTCCTGACACCCTTCGAGGTGACGGCGCCGGAGCTTCCGGAGGGCGATGTCATCCTGACCGGTTTGGTTCGCACGATGGCCTACGGCAGCCGTATCCTTGCCGAGCGCTTTGCCGTTGTTCGCACCTACGATGGTGGGGTCACCTTTGCGACTCACCAGGTCCTTCCCGGTGCCGAGGGTAACCCGGCGGGCGATGTGCATATGACTCAAGTCTACCGCGGCGGCACCCTGCATTCGTTTCAGGTTCGAAAAGCGAGCCGAACTGACGGAGACGAGGGGACTTTGGTGGAGGGCCTTCGAGTCGGCAGTACCACCCGAATGGCCATTAGGCGTCGGGATGCCATAGGTATTATGGACACACAAACCGCACAGGAACCTCTCACCCTTGTGGACGGTTCCGACATTCTGAACACCTTGATCATGGGGCAGTTTGCGCCCCTTGGAGCATTCTTTGCTCTAACGCTATCTGGTCCTGAGTTGGCCCCAGGGGTCGAACAGTGGCACCTGCAGACCCACGCCCTGGATAATGGCTTGCACGTTTCAACCCTGGGGGGGCGTATCGCGATGGCCCTCGATTCCAACGGGACACCCGTGGCCTTCCAACGCCGGGTTGGAAGCGGCATTACGGAGATGGACGTAACGGAAATTGAGACTTTTGGGGGGCCAGGCTTGGCGCCTGCCCCCGATCGAAGTTTCAAGCCCCAGGCCGAAGATGAAGGCCAAGCGGATGTGCCCATTCCTATCTCGGGCGCTGGTGACAAGTAGACCCTATGTCGCCCGCCGAACGGATCTGCACGCCACTGAATTCGGACGTGCCTCCCGCGCGGGAGGGTGAGTTCCGGCCTCTGAATATCGGTCGCCTGCGGCTCGACACTCCGGTTGTCTTGGCGCCGATGGCCGGCGTGACGAACTATCCGTTTCGGAGTCTCTGCCGCGAACACGGTGCGGGGTTGTATGTTTCGGAGATGATCACGGCTCGGGGTTTCCTCCTTGGGAACAGACTGACTACCAAGCTGGCAGCGGTCCATCCCGATGAGCGCCCGCGATCCATCCAGATCTACGGCTCAGACCCCAAAGATCTTGGGCAAATGGTTCAGCGTCTTGTGGATGAGGGCATCGATCACATTGATATCAACTTCGGGTGTCCGGTGCCCAAGGTCACACGCCAGGGTGGAGGGAGTGCCATCCCAGCCAAACCCCGACTCCTAGCACGGCTGGTTCGAGCCATGGTGGCCAACGCACAGGACGTTCCGGTGACCGTCAAGATGCGCATCGGCCTCGACCCCGAGACCCTGACCTACTTGGATGCTGGTCGGGCCGCCCAGGAGGAGGGTGCGGCTGCGGTGGGCTTGCACGCACGCACCGCCGCACAGCTGTATTCCGGGGACGCGGACTGGGACGCCATTGGCAATCTAAAGCAGGCTCTAGACGTGCCCGTGCTAGGCAACGGCGACGTGTTTGAATGTTGGGATGCCTTGCGAATGATGAGGGAGACTGGCTGCGACGGTGTCATCGTGGGTAGGGGCTGCCTTGGACGCCCTTGGCTCTTTGGTGAATTTGTTTCCGTGTTCGCTGGGCAGGAACCCGCCTCGCCACCCAACTTGGGAGGGGTGCTTGAGGTCATGGAGGAGCATGGGCGACGGTTAGAGGACCTCTTCGGTGAAGAATTGGGTGTGCGGCAGATGCGCAAGTGGACCTCCTGGTATCTGCGTGGATTCCGGGGCGCCGCTGGGGTGCGCGCCCAACTGTCCCGTTTGGCGGCCTTTGATGAGATGCGGCCACTGATCACCCCACTCGGACTGGACCAACCCTTCCCCTTGCAGGCCTTACGGGCCTCCAGAGCTAAAGGAAGCCGGACTCAACGTGTGAAGTTACCTGAGGGCTACCTGGACAACCGGGACGACGACACGCCTCCCAAAGGTCCTCATACAGCTGACGAGATTCGGGCCTGGGAGAAGGCCCTTGGAGCGGGCTGATGAGCAGCCAAGATCTCATCGTGGTGGGGGCTGGCCCCGCTGGCTTGATGGCCGCTTTGGAAGCCGCCCGCGCTGGCGCGCGCCCACTGATCTTGGAAAAAACTCCACGGGCCGGGACGAAGATCCTCGCCAGCGGCGGCACTCGTTGCAATTTGACCACGACTCTAGGTTCCAGGGATGCAGCGCGGCTTTTCGGGAGAAGCGGTGAGCGTTTCCTGCGTGGCCCCTTTCAGGCACTCTCCCCGCAAGCTCTGCGAGATGCCTTTTCGGAGTGGGGGGTGCCGACACAGGTGGCTCCGCTCGAGAAGGTGTTTCCGGTCAGCGGGCGGGCCCGCGATGTACGGGATGCGCTGCTGAAGGTGACACTCGCCGCCGGCGTCGAGATCCAGTACGACACGCCCCTGTTGAGCATCGCCCAAGGCGAAGGGACAGACGCGCCTTGGGTACTCCGGACTCCGAACAACGACCGCTTAGAGTCCAAAGCCGTCATCCTTGCGGCGGGCGGCAAAAGTTATCCACTTACCGGGACGACCGGGGACGGCTATGGCTGGCTCAAGAGTCTCGGCCTTCCATTGATTGAGCCGCGGCCCTCCCTTGTACCCCTGCGCTCCAACGCCGGTTGGGTGAGGGAGCTGGCCGGCGTGTCGCTACAGGATTGCGAGTTGTTCCTGCACCCTTCAGATGGTTCGCCCATGGTGAGTAGGCGGCGCCCGATGCTGTTCACGCACCGAGGTTTGTCCGGTCCTGGGCCCATGGATCTCTCAGGGCGCATCTCGGCTATGGGGGATAACCTCCGAGTGGATTTGCGTGCGGATCTTTTGCCCGAGATTGATCGCGACACACTCCGGGATGAGCTCCTCTCTTTGGGGTCCATACCCGGTCGACCCAGTACGGCCCGACTCCTCAAGGGGAAGCTCCCCAAGAGACTCATTGCGCCTATCTTCGCCGCTTGCGGTGTGCCGATTGACCTTCCCGCGGCAACCCTCTCCAAGTCTCAGCGGCACGGGCTGATTGAGGCTCTGAAGCGGCTCCCCCTGCCAGTCCAGGGCACTCTTGGATACGACCAGGCGGAGGTGACGGCGGGTGGGCTGGACCTACCTGCGCTGGACTCACGGACCATGCAGGTCCACAACCGAAAGGGGCTGTTTGTCTGCGGAGAGCTGCTGGATTTAGACGGCCCGATCGGCGGCCTGAACTTTCAAGCTGCCTTCGCCACGGGGTTGATGGCCGGTAGAGCGGCTGCCCGTTCAATCACCGGGAATTAGGTCCAACTGCCGCATCACCCAGATCAGCGTTTCGCGGACCTTGACGGAATCAGCGGCCAGGGCTGCTTGACGGACTCCGCCGGCTTGCCACAGGGCCAGATCCGAATCCAACGCCTTTCCGCGGATGGCCCAGAACTTCTCCAAGCCGGCGTCTGTCACGGGGACGTCCGCTACCAGAGCTGAAGGATTACACCCCACCTGCGCCCAAAGTGCATGCAGGCGGCCCCGATGAGCGAGGTAGGTCGCTGCCAAAGGAGGGTCAGCCTGCAGGTACGTGGCCGCCAATGCCTGGCCCATTTCCCGCTCCGCTCGCAAATCGAGATAGACCTCGCCGATGCGCGCATAGAGTTCGTCATGTTGAGTGGGTGGAACCGGAGCCACCCAACTCTTCCAGTCCCCGAGAATCTCATGCACGATCCCCAGGCACTCGACATCCGGCATCTCCATTTCTAGGCCGGACCCCCAAGCGTCGTAAAGGGTGACGCCCAGGAGCGCTTTCCCCGCGCGATCGGAGTAGGCATGTGCAAAGGCCTTGTGAGCGACTCGCTGTCCACCCTTGTCCAAACGGCTGGCAACGATAGCTTGGGCCAGGTCCGAATTTGGAACGCGGCCCGCCAGGGCTAACTGAAATATGTGCGTGGCGTCAGCGCTTTCGACACCTTGCCGCTTCATGGCGACTACCGTTCCTTGGGCATAGTCGTAGGCCCAGGCTGGGGGAGCGGGATGGCCCGCACGGGCGCGGAACACCTTCTTGATCCAAGCCTTCTGCCGGCTCGACGGTCGTGACACGAAGGTGCGTGGAATGACCTGGGCCGGTGCATGGACCCTTGCCTGGTAGAGAGGCGCTTGCTCCTGAGCTGCCGGCCAATCCTTAGGGTCATGCTCCACATCAGCCAGGACGTAGGCGATCAACTGGCCCTGGTAGGTCCGAGCGGCGGTAATCTCTGCCTGATACCACTGGCTGACCTCCTGCCGGGTCTCCCCTGGGAGTTTATCCCAGACGGCCTGCAATTCAGTGTTACTTGGGAGCAGCTCCTGGCAGGCCGGCGGAGAGGCAGGGCCCAACCAAACAAGGGCCGGCAGGACGATGGTGGCGATGCCCATGGACCCATGTTGCCAAGTCCCCAGCCCTTCCGCTCATGGGCCGGGGTCAGATCCCTGTGGCAGAGCCCCTGTGGCCCTTAAATGGAAGTGGGCCGGCCCTAGGAGGAGGGCCGGCCCGGAGGTTGGTCGGGGAAAAGGCGAACCTTCCACGCCGAAACAGTGCCGAAGCACCGCCTGAGACACCAGGTTTCCCGCGCGGGCGGCTTCCTGACCCCGCCCGTGTGACAATCACCGCAAAGTTCGTTCACACGGGTAAGGGGGGGGTGGGGTCAAGAAAGCCCCCGTCTATCTGGCGTCTCACCGCACTATGCCAACAGTACCCTGCCGGAGGCGCCCGCCACCCAATAGGTCCCTCGATTTACAACTTCCTTTGCATGACCACGCCTGCAGGGCCTATATGGCGCTACTGGCGTCCCATATGTAGTCATTTCTCTTTGCGTTTCCGTCCCCGGCGAGGCCTTCTGCGGATCCTACGCCGCTCCGCCTCCAGCTCTTCGAGGGTGGCGGCTTGGGCCCGATCGGCTATTTCCTGCCACGCTTCAAAGATGTCCCAACCCACTCCGCGAGCCTTCTCGCGCAGGCCGAAGAGGTCGAGGGCCTCAGGGAAATCCTCCTGCCTGGCGAAGAGCAAGGGGCTGAAGCGAGGGTTCGTGAGCGCCTGGAACCGATCCTGGGTCGCGATCAAGCGCTGTGCGCGCCCAAATTCTCGGCGGTTGAGTCGAGTCGCCTCAAACAATGGATCCATGACTGCACGGCATACGCTCAAGCGATCTCCGGGACCTCCCTGTTTAGTCCTCGTCTCAGGGTCAACCTCGCGCTCTACCAATTCGTTGAAGAGCACGGCAATGACCACAGCCACGGTGGGTTCATAGCCCTGGTGAACTTCGCTGTCCAAAGCCTCAAGCAGTCGCCAGAAAACCTCAGCACGAAGGTGATCTTCTTCAGGGCCCCCGCGACGCGCGCCCAAGTGGATGTCCTGGGCTGGAAGAATCGAGCGTAAGGCCCCGCATGCCCGTAGCATTTTAATAGCGCCCATCGCCGTTCCAGAACGCATCAAGCGGAGGACCTCCTCGAATACCCGCGGCGGAGCCGAGCGTTCCAACTCCGGGGCGACGGTGCACATCGCATCCCAGGTCGCATCTTCAATTCGGAAATCTAGACGAGTGGCGAACTTGACGGCGCGCATGATGCGGACCGGGTCTTCGAGCAAGCGCAATTGGGGGTTCCCGATTGTGCGTAGGATTCGATCCTCAAGGTCCTGCAGACCCTCCACGTAGTCGATGACTTCATGGGCCTGAGGCTCGAGAAAGAGTCCATTGACGGTGAAGTCCCGGCGTTGAGCATCCTCGTTGGCGGTCCCATATTCGTTATCCTCTGTAATGAGGAGATCGCCGCCGCCTTGGTTCTTGGGGGCCTGGCGGAAGGTTGCTGTCTCTATGATCTTGTGCCCAAACGTCACGTGCACCAATCTGAATCGACGCCCAATGATCCGCCCATTCTTGAAGATTCGTTTGACCTGGCCTGGTGTGGCGCTCGTTGCGACGTCGTAGTCCTTGGGCCGGCGACCAATTAGGAGGTCACGTACACAGCCACCGACAAAGTACGCCTCGAAGCCACGATCCTGGAGGCGCCGCACAACCTTCAGTGCGTCCCGATCGAGGCTGCTGGGCGCAATGACGTCTGCTGCGATCCGTTCGGGCTCTTGAGCCACTGGGTCCCCTTCCGTGGGGGTGGGCACGGGAGCCCGCGACGGCTCCTCCGTGGCCTTGGCCTTTCCAGGGCCGCGCCCGGATGAAGCTCTCTTCTTTTTCTTCTTCTTCTTGCGCTGAGCGTCCCCGGATTGAGAACTACGGCCTTCAGATTTCGCTGGCCTGCGTTTAGGCGGAGGGACCAAGGGGACAGATGGGTGGGTTAGCTGGAGAGAGGGGGTGGGATCGACTGGGCTGGGGACACTCTAGCTTCCCAGGCCCACCCCCTCCTAGGCATCTCTTCCCTTCCCAAGCCCTAGTCCGTACCCTTCCGGGCAGTAGGGCAGTAGCTCCAATTGGTTAGAGCGACTGATTCCAAATCAGTAGGATCGGGGTTCGAGTCCCTGCTGCCCTGCCATCGCCCTCTCTGCACCATGACCGCCCACGACCCCGACGCCAGCATCGACAGGCCTGATCGGGACCAGGAGTTTGGAGGGGAGGAGACGGACACGACGGATGAGCCCGGGCAGGAGCCTGCTCCCCAGGCTCCACCGGAGATGGAGGTCGATGAGTTAGATGCGGACATTCTTGAGGCCGCGTTGGACCCTGACGATGTGGCAGAGGAGTTCGATGAGGATTCCGAGGATGACGCCTCTGAGGCCTCCGAGGAAAGCGCCGAGACCGAAGGCGAGGCGACCGATGGGGATTCGCCGGGTGACGCGCCCAAACCCAAGGGGGGCAAGTCCACCCGACGTAGTAGTACGAGCATCGATGACGAGGGGGAGCCCGGTGACCCTGCGACCAAAGTGCCGGGTACGAAGACGATGCTGGGCGCCTTGCAGTGGGCTTTCCAGGATGAGGAAGGGGTCAGCCTGGAGTTACTGGAGCGATACGCAGAACACGCCCGCCTGCTCCTTGAAAAGAACAAGACCCTGAACTTAACGGCGATCCAGGCTCCTAAAGAAGTTGCTGCAAAGCACTACCTCGATTGCTGGCGAGTGACCCGACTCGTTCCATTGATAGCCAAGCGAATTATGGACCTTGGTGCGGGAGCTGGTTTCCCTGGCATCCCCATCGCCCTGGCCGAACCAAACTGTTCCGTCATCCTGGTGGACTCCACACGCAAGAAGGTCGAGTTCCTCCAGTCCTGCATCGACACGTTGGAAATCCCCAACGCGCGAGCCGTGTGGGCGCGAGCGGAAGATCACCTTGCGGTAGAGAAAGTGGATATCGTTATGGCGCGCGCTGTGAGTTCGGTGCGTGAGAACGTGCGTACGGTGCGCAAAGTCCGCCAAACCTTTCAGGATTTCGTCATGCTCAAGGGCAAATCCTGGTCACGCGAGGTGCGGGCTGCGGAGAGGGAAACGGAGCGCCTCGGATTCCACCTCGACACCGTCTGGGAGCACGAACTCCCCGACGAGATGGGGGCCCGAGCGATCCTGGTTTACCGGGCTCCTGGCGGCGCCGGCTACTAGCCCAACGTCACCCCGGGAACTGGAGCCACTCGAGCTCAGGAAATAGCGCAGCTATTCCTCTCCACAGGCCAAAGGCCGCGGCCCCGAATACCGAGACGACGAGCAGCACCTTTAGGTTGACCGCTATCAATGTCTTGAGAGGCACGGACTCGGGCAGGTGTGCACCGGGTTGGCCTGGGGATTCAGAACCGGGTGAGTGCGGTGGGAGGCTCATTATCGCTGCCCCATTACCCCAACCCCTGTGAGAGGGATGGTGCCCGAGGGGGGAGTCGAACCCCCACTCCCTTAGCGGGAACATGGACCTGAACCATGCGCGTCTACCAATTCCGCCACCCGGGCCGGGTACGAGGGCGGGAAGGTACGGGAGCCCGGCCCATCGGGTCAACCCCTACATCGTCGGGGTCTTTCTCAGCCGGCAGTAACGGCTACGCCATCCACCATAGCCCAAGGGGAGAACGCGGCGCCCATGACCCCCTCCGCCTCAGAGGACAGTCGGAGGATTTGGGGCAGAAGGTCGAATAGATTGCCACCGAACAGTGTCTCCCGTACAGGGCGGACGATCTCCCCCGCCTCCACCCATCGGCCAGACTTGGCTACTCCGGAGAAATCTCCAGAAGCCGGATCCACCGAGCCGGAAAACCGACCCACCAGGAGTCCCCGGTCCAAGTGACCGAGCATGTCCTTTGCCGAACCGCCATCTCCTGGGGCGACGGATAAACCGTGAGCTCCTAGACCGGGAACCGAGCGCGCCCCCCCGGCCGCATGACCGGTAGATAGGACTCCGTCTACAGCAGCGGCGTACCCGTTGTAGAGGTAGGCCTGCAAAACCCCGTCCTGGATGATTTTGAATGGTTGGGTAGGAGTCCCCTCCCGATCAAAGGCTCCGAGTCCCATGAGGCGTCGATCCGTGGGATCATCCAGGAGGTTGAACTCCGAGGTCGCGATCGTCTGGCCGAGCTTACCTTTCAGGCTACTTCGCCCGCGCTGCACAGCAATCGCGCTGGCGGCAGCCACCAAGGGTTGAACGAAGACATCCATGAATGCTGAAGGCGAAAAGAGGACCGGGCCGGTGTAGCTCTCCGAGGATTGCGCCCCGAGATTCCCCAGGGCTGCATCGCTGAAGCGTGTGATGGATTCGGTAGCAAGGCCTTCGAAGGCCTCCAGGTTCAGCGCATGGCCACCCCAGTAGTCGAAGCCCCCGACGTCCTCTGCATCAACAGCCATGCCGAAGAGGGACAAACTCAAACTGGTCGAGGATGCGCTGGCCGCGACACCCGCAGAGGAGTGAACGGCCCCTGCACCGCGCCGGAGACTCACCTCTGAAGAGTCGAGACGGAGCCTGGGGTCGATAGCTAAAGTGCGGGCGACAAGGTCCCGGGCCAGTGCCACGATGTCCGCCACGCCGAGTGCCGAAAGTTGGTCATCGCATGCATCGACCTCTCGAGTCACTGCGACGTGAACTGGAAGGACGTTGGCTGCATCCTGGGGGGAGCAACGAGCCAGGCCGAGGGCGCCCATGGCGGCTCTTTGCCGGGCGTCGGGTCCAACCTGGTTCGTGGAGGAAAAGCCCATACGCTTATCGTCAAACACCCGCAGACCAAGCGCCGAACCCGAGTCCGCAGAACTCAATTTCAGCTCCTCGCCCTCGAAGCGCACCGCGATAGTCTCCGAGCCCTGGGCGACGACCTCCGCTTCCCCGGCTCCGGCCTCTAGGGCCTCGTTCAAGAGGGCCTGGGCATGCCGCCCCTCTCTCTGCTCGGCTACGCGCCCATCGAACCGGGCGCGCTCAGCTTGGGTGTGGGTACTCATTGGACCTGCCCTCCCACGAGAACCTCGCAGGCAAGCCAGGGTCCGCCGGCGTCCACCTTCATGGGTTGCCCCTTGCCGCAGTGGCCAGAACCAAGATCCCATTCGAACTCGCCCCCGACGGCCGTGACGCTTCGCAGCACGTCGAACGCGGTCCCTGAAATGTTGGTCCCACGCAAGAGCTCGCCGCGCACCCCGCGCTTGATGGGCCAGGCCTGCAGGGTGCCAAACATGAATTCGCCGTTTGCGTCAGCTTGGCCATTCTTGGGCCCGTCGAGGAGCAGGCCGTCTTCAGTGGCGGCGATCATTTCCTCCAGAGAGCTTGTGCCCGGTTCAATGTAGGTGTTGCGCATGCGGATGAGGGGCGCGTCGTCGTACTCCCACGCCCGGGCGTTCCCGGTGGGGGGGACACCAAACTCCGCAGCCGAACGCCTATCGTGAAGGTAGCTGGTCAGGATGCCGGCCCGGATGATCTCCGTCCGGCCTGCTAATACCCCTTCGTCATCGACGGCGAGCGTTCCGCCGGCACCGGGCAAATATTCGCTGGCACCGGAATCGCACAGGGTCACTAGCTCGCTTGCCACCTGCTGCCCCATGCGTCCCTGGGCGCATGAGCCTGCAGCAACGAAGTCCGCCTCGACGGTGTGACCTATAGCCTCGTGAGTGAGCAGGCCGACGAGAGAGGGTGAGAGGATCACGCGCTTGCGGCCCCCTTCCACGTGCCCCGCACGCAGGAGGTTGACGGCCATGGCCGCGGCCTCTTCGCTGTACTGTTCCGGATCGGCGCGTCTGAAAAGGCAATCCCAGGCACCCGTCGAGCCCACACTGCGCGCTCCGCGCTGGATTTCACCATCCTTGGCAGCCACCGCTGAAGTGGCGAACTCCGGCCGGACCAAGCGGGTCCAGGCCTTAGCGCCATCGCTGGTAACGATCCCCTTCTCCTCAAAGACTTCCGCATAGCGGCAAACTGCAGATTGGATGGATGCAGAGGCTGCCCGCGTGCGAGCCTCAATGCCCAAGACCCAATCCAGTCGGTCTTCAATGGGCTTAGCCTGCAGCTCCTCGAAGCCGGGCTCAGAAAAGCAGCCCTGGGCAAGGTCTACAGGTGGCAAAGCCCGGGTCTCGCCGCTCCCCTTCCCGGACTCGGCGGACGCCACAGCAGCCGCTCGAGCATCCTCAACCGCGGCCCGAATGGCCCCAACCTCAAGGGAGGCCGTACTAGCGAAACCGTAGATTCCGGCGGCTTGTACTCGCACTCCGACGCCAGCGTGCTCGGCCAGGCGCGCCTGATCCACCCGCCCATTTTCAACGCTGACGCTGCGGGTGCGCTTGCTGTGGTAGCGTAATTCGACGTTTGGGCCGCCATCGGCTTCCAGGGCTTCCTTGAGGAGGTCCGTAGGGTCTGAACTGGAGGTACGTTCCATAGGCCGCAGCATACCAGCAGGACCCGGCTACCCTTCCTCAATTCAACTCCGGCTAGGCCCCACACCGTCCCTGGCCTAGAATGCTCACGATGTCCTCCAACGATTCCATTCGCCCCATCGCGTCCAACCGCAAAGCGAGGCACCTCTATAACCTCCTTGACGAAATGGAAGTTGGGGTCGAACTCTTGGGAACGGAGGTCAAGTCCCTGCGCGGCGGTCAATGCTCACTGCAGGAGGCCTACGTGCGCATTAAGGGCAACGAGCTATGGCTCGTTGGGGCTCACATTCCCGAGTACGCCTTTGGGAATAGGTCCAATCATGCACCCACCCGGGAACGCAAACTCTTGGCTCAGCGGCGTCAAATCGACCGTTGGTCAAAAGCTGTGCGCGAGAAGGGTGTGACCATCGTCCCCTTGGATTTGTACTTCAAGGGGGCCCTAATCAAGGCCAACATTGCACTGGCCCGGGGAAAGAGGCTTCACGACAAACGCTCCAAGCAGCGTGAGGTGGACGCCAAACGGGAAATGGACCGGGCGCAGAGCCGCCGCCGATAGGCCTGGCATCCTCGGACCCTGAGAGAAAGTGGCGCCTGCCCTCCTCGTGCGCTATAGTGTGGGCTCAGCACCTTGGTGGGGGCGCACTGGTTTCGACCGGTTTCGACCGACGCTGGGCTGCGTGCCTGGGACCCCGAGTCACCCTGAAATCCTCTCGGGAAGGCAACTTTAATTGCCAACAACTTTTCTCTTGCTGCCTAGTTAAATAGGTAGCCGTCCCCTCGCGGAGTGCCTGCGGCTGTGAGGGGACGCCAACAGCGGGCTGGTCGGAAATCTGCGCCTCGGGGTGCTCCGACGAGACTTTACCGAGGCTGGTCCCAATGCCTGCGCGTCCGCGGGTGGCGGCGGGACGAGACACTATCCGCAGACTACGCACGTAGACGCCTGCCGCCTGGCGGCTCCGGGACGGGGGTTCGACTCCCCCCGCCTCCACCATCTCCCCTTACCCTCCCGCATAACCGGGGCGGTATCTGGGAGGGTCGTTATGTTTCTAGGGGAGCTAGACGGCTATTCTTTGGGTCATGCAAATCAACTTCGGCTTGCTCCCGCTACGGCTCTCCTTCCTCGCTCTGGGTGGTGCCACCCTCCTGGGTTGCTCAGGGCCGGAAGTGGCTAGCTACAACCTGGATCAACTCCTGCGCCCGGATGGAGGCTTCCACTATGTCGGAGCCATACAGGGTGACATGGAGTACTACGTCGGCCAATTGGTGGGCAATGACTGGATTCAGACCGCATCTTCAGTTGAGGATCCGGAACCCATAGAGAACCCCACGGACTTGACGATTGAGCACCTCTTGGGTTTAGCCGAGGCCAACCCGAGCCCCTCAAAGCCCTGGATCGCCGCCATTCAAGTGCGCCAGTTTGCGCGCTATGCGTTGTTGTGCCCATCCGAGCTGGCACGTGAACGCTGCTTCATCGAACTGGCAAGCCACGCCGAACGCTTGGAGCTGGAAGGGCCGCTCGCGCCACCGGCTAACCCAGCAACGCCCAAGGAGGTTGGAGTGGCGCTGGCCGAACTCGTTCGAGTCCACAGGATCGGTGAGGAAGGTGGAGGCGTCGGGCCAGGCTCCGCGGAGCTTTCATCGGCCTACGCCATGGCTTGCCAAGCATGCTCGGAGCTTAGCCTGGACATTCATGGCGGATGGCGCACTCTCGACCTGGTAACAAAGCTGGAGACCCACACCCCTCCAGATTCAAGTGCGTCTGGTGAGCTTCGAAACCTGTCGATCTCCCTCCAGCGCATCCTCGTCTCCTTAGCCCTAACGCAAGGCGTCGACGACCCATCAGCCCTGGCCCGAGCCGAAGCGTGGGAGGCCTGCGCTGCCACCTATGGCGGACCGTTCCTAGCCGAGGCGCTGGTCTCACTAGTCATGCCAGCCCTCACCCGAGAAGGGAATCGGGCCAGAACCCCGCGCTTTGGACTGCCCGCCCAACACGGCAGGGACGAACCGGTCTTCCTGAAGGTGCTTGAATTGGTACGCCTCCACGGCCTGCCCTCCGATCTCCCCGGTGCAGACTCGCAGGCCCTGCGGGATAGCCAACTCTTCGTCCTACTTCAAATAACTCACGACTTCAGCGCCTACGGCGAACGGTCGCGGACCAGCGCCATGCAGGCGCTCGCCGCGGTTACCGGTGAAGAAGAGCTCGGTCTGCGCAAGGAAGCCTGGGAGGAGTGGTGGACGGATAAAATAGCGCAGCAAAATAAGGCGAACCGGTAGCCGTGACACCCCGCCCGGAGGATGGAGGCGGAGCCGCCCGGGCCCTGCGCGTTTTAGGCTTCATTGTCGCAGGGTGCCTTTTGTGGCTGGCGGCCTCCAAGGTTCCCTGGGGGGATGAGCTCGCCCTCGTGGGACCCGGTGATGGAGTTTCCCAGGAGTCATTCCAAGGGGACTTAGTTGGGGACTGGCGAGGTCCATGGGCGCTCTTCCACTTCAACCCAGGGGCCCTGGGACCAGATTCGCCCTTTCGCGGTTCGATCCTGGAAGAGGTACTAATGGATGGGGGGCCCCTGTTCGTCAACCGCCACGGGCTTGCCGCGGTAGACCCGAGCGCGCCGACGGCACTACCGACCGCGGTACTCCTTCCTGGTGAAGTAACTCTGCGCCCGGGAATGCCGACCGCCTTCAGGCGCCTTGAGCCCGGACCCATTGCCTGCGCTTTCGGCTTCGTTCTACTTTGCGTGTTGATCATCGTAACGCGCTGGTGGCGATTGCTTTCCGTTACCGGCTGCGCGACCCCCTGGCTGACATGTGTACGGCT
>JAPKBO010000194.1 GCA_028823395.1 Planctomycetota bacterium
AAGCCAACGTAGAACTGATACTCGACCGACTCGTTTTAGGGCGGCAAGTTTATGACTACGTCCTAGCACTGGACAAATCCGGGAGGGTTGTCGGCATGAACACCGTTGGGCCCTCAGGGGAGAAGGTTGGCGTCCCCGCGGAGAACTACTTCTTCTCAACGGACTTCACGGGTGAGCCCTGGTTTGAGGATGCCATGGAAACGGGGGCATCCCAAGATGACTTTCACGCTCTGAGCTTTGGCTCTGCTTCTCCGGGGGAGCCTTCTCAGGAAGAGGGTCAGCCGATCAATCACTATGTGAGTTTCGTACAGCGCATCGAACCGTTATCCAATCAGGATGGGCCAGTCGGGGTTCTCGTGGCTCTGATGAATTGGGAGCATATTCAGGAAGCGGTTGGACGCTTCGGTGTCCGGCGATTGGGAGAGGGCACTGCCGAACTCCACCAGGAGGACATTTACGCATCCTCCTACGCTTGGATTTGGATGGCGGATGCAAACACCATCATCGCACACCCCAATAGGGACCTCTACGGACAGAAGGTGGAGGACCTCGAGGATGGCCAGTTGCGTGAGCTTGTGAGCGTGGCACGCGAGGCGCGTTGGGGCATGTTTCCAAACTATGCATTCCGTGGCATCGATAAGAAGGCCGCCTTCAAGCACTGTCGAGGTCCTGAGGAAGAGGGCTTCGGGTGGGTCGTGGGTGTGGGTGTGAACAACGCCGACATCTTCGCAACGGCGGATCAACTGTCGAACTGGCTGATCACGTTGTCGGTGTCCATCCTGATTCTGACCGTGGTCCTGACGGCATACATCGCGCATCGCACGACCCGGCCCATCCGAGAGTTGGAGCAGCACTTCGATCGCGTGGGCCATGGGGACCTGGATGCCCACATTGATGTGCGCTCCGGCGATGAGCTGGGCCAGTTGGCCCGATCCTTCAACCGTATGACGGCCGAACTGAAGGCGAACAGGGCTCAACTCGTGCAAGCTGAGAAGGAAGCTGCGTGGCGCGGCATGGCCCGGCAGGTGGCTCACGAGATCAAGAACCCTCTGACGCCGATCAGCCTGACTCTGGGTCTGCTCAAGCGTAGTCGGGATGAAAATAGCCCGGAGTTTGATTCCATCCTCAACCGGACGATCGACGTGATCCAGCGTCAGGTTGAGACCATGCGCAAGGTGGTGGGGGATTTTACAGCTCTCGCCGGCGTCCCCAGAGCGCTATCCCGTGTCAACGTGCACACCGTACTTGTGGACTCGCTGGAGCTTCATCGGGCCGTGGCCGAGGACCAGGAGGTTGATCTGCGCATACCCGAGTTGAAGGGCTCGCTTGCACCGCTAGCCCAAGCCGATCACTCCGAGCTTCAACGGGCCTTAGTCAATCTCGTATCCAATGCGCTTGACGCCATGCCTGCTGGCGGTGTGCTGCGCTCCCAGGTGACGGTCACTGAGAGCGAGGTCCAGGTGGAATTGGCTGATACAGGGTCGGGTATTTCTGCTGAGGCGGCCGATCACCTCTTTGAGCCTCATTTCACTACGCGCTCGGCGGGAACAGGCCTCGGTTTGGCCATTGCTCGGCGGGTGGTGGAGGACGCCGGGGGGAGTATCTCCCTCGAGAATGCAATGGAAGGTCCCGGAGCCGTTGCGCGCGTGAGCCTGCCTCGTTCCGAGAGCGTGGATGATCGAGAGGGGCCGGCCGACCACGTGGACGGTTTGAGTTCATGAGCGCCCCGGCACAGGTGCTGGTGACAGGGGCTTGTGGGTTCTTGGGCCGGGCTATTTGCCGGGAGCTTGACGCGCAGGGATACCAGGTGCACGCACTAGTACGGTCACAATCGGATCGCAGCGTTTTGGAAGGAACTCGTGCCCATTACATATCCGGGGATCTGACGGACCTTGACAGCCTGCAGAGAGCCGCCCAGCAAGTGTCTGAGGCGAGCACCAGCACCTCCCCAGCGTGGCTCGTTCACAACGCCGCAGCACTGGGCTACCGGCGTCGAGATGCCCAGCTTCAAAAAGCCGTCAACGTGGAGGGCACGGCGAACGTTTTCTTGGCTGCTTGCAAAGCCCACTTCACCCGTGCCTTGCACGTGAGCTCTGTGGTGACGGTTGGGCATGCAGAGCGGGCGCAGAATGTCACTGAAGCTATAGATTGGAATGCCGGAGATCTTCCCGTGGAGTACGTCCAGACAAAGCGTGAGGCCGAGGAGAATGTCTTGGCCCTCTGCAGCGAATTGGACGTGCGTGTGGTCAATCCCGGGGCTATTTTTGGTCCCGGAGGGGAGCAAGGGAATACATCCAAGCTCCTGATTGCATTGGCTCAGGGCAAGCTTGGGCCGGTTGTGCCCCCCGGGGGTATGAGTGTCGTGGGGGTTGCGGACACAGCCCGCGGCGTAAGGCTGGCCTTGGAGCGTGGCCGACGCGGGGCGCGGTACATCCTGACGGACGAGTTTCTGTGTACCCGGGATTTGTGCGAGCGCGCTGTCGCTCGCATGCGTCTACGCGGTCTCGCTGCCAGGGCTCCGCGGCTGAGCGTCCCCCGATCCTTGTGGCCTGTGGTTATCGCCGCGGTTAGGACGCTGGAGTTGATTCACGAACCCCGACTGACCACGTCACGGGCTCTTCGCATGGTGGGTCCTGACTGGCGCGCTTCTTCCGAACGAGCGCGCGAAGAGCTCGGCTGGCGGCCTACCCCTTTCGACTGCGTACTGGGTGAGACCCTCGACCACTTGGAGGCCCTGGGCCTACTGGTTGCATCCTAGGGCCGGTCTCCACCATCGAATCCCCAGCGGCCCGCAATGCGCGCCCGGCGAACGGAGAGGATGTCCAGGACCCAGTTCCACCAACCCAGATCGGGCACCACACTCACTTCCTCGACTTGCATGTTGGCCAGGTTTGCGTCGGCCAGGTTCTCTCGAGTGATCTGAAGGGCCGACTTGGGCAAGTCGATCTTGAAGACGGTGACTGCAACAGCCGTTGCCTCGAAGGTACCTGAGGTCTGAGTTGTGCGCTCGAAGTTGAGGGAGGCGCAGGAGGCCAGGGACCCTACGAGGAGCGCGGCTAGAGTTTTTTTCATCCGAGACGTGGGGGATGTGCTCGGAAGGGTTCCAGGTGCGTTGCTGATCATGGTGGCCCCAGTCTAGCACTGGGGCCTATGGCTCCAGCCAACCCAATCAGCGGGAACTCCATGGCCTCGACCTTCTAGCCAATGGGCTGGTGCCATTTGGGCCTTCTCGCCGCTATCCTCGCTCACTCATGGAGACTCCAGACCGGCACACCGATTCCCCCGCCCGGCTCGAGCAGATGGCCGCACACGCGACCCGATTTGTGGAGTGTCATGGTCCCGGACAAGCCCCGCGCCTTTTCTTCTCGCCTGGACGTGTCAACCTGTTTGGCGGGCACCTTGACTACAACGGTGGTCCGGTGATGCCGACAGCCATCGATCGCGGCACTTTCATTGCCTCTCGATCGCGTTCTGATCGGTTGCTGCGCATGGCCTCTGCGTTCGACCACCAGGTTGTGGAGATCGACCTGGATCAACTACCTGCTGCACGCGTGAGCAAATGGGTCGACTACCCACTGGGCGTGGTGATTGAGCTCGCCACCCACCTGGAGGATTCTGGCGTAGCACTTCCCGGCGGTTTAGATGTTCTCTACGGAGGCGACTTGCCCATTGGTTCCGGCCTGTCCTCTTCCGCATCGATTTGTGTGGGCACGGCGGTGATGCTGAACTCCCTGTGGGGCTTAGGACTCGGCAAAATGGACCTTGTCCGTGTGGCTCTCCGTGCGGAACGCCAATTCGTGGGGGTGCACTGTGGCATCATGGATCCATACGCAATCGGATGTGCTCGCGCGGGCCACCTGCTCTGGCTGGACTGCAAAGACGAGACCATTGAATACCTGCCCATGGATGGCGATCGGCTCTCGATACTGGTCACCAACACGGGAGTGCAGCGCGCCCTCGCGGCTAGCGAGTTCAACCGTCGTGTGGATGAGTGCGCGCAGGCGTTCGATATCCTGCGCTTGGCATCCCCGGGTGCGGTATGCCTACGGGACATTCCTTTGGACGTTCTCGAATCCGAGCGGGGCTCCATGGATCCGGTCCTGGCTAATCGAGCGGAGCACGTGATCCACGAGGTCCGGCGCACCTTCGAGGCCAGGGAGCACCTATTGGCCGGCAACCCAGAGCTCATGGGGGAGTGCATGAACCAGACTCATGAATCGCTGCGCAGCCTCTACGAGGTGTCTTGTCCCGAATTGGATTTGCTTGTGGAGGCCGCAGGCCACTGTCCAGGCGCTTTCGGGGCACGCCTAACGGGTGCCGGCTTCGGTGGATGCACGGTTACCCTCGTGCGACGCGGCGACGAGCATGAGGTCCAGGCAAGCCTCGAAGCGCGTTTCGAGGGGGAGTTCGGGCGCTGCCCCCAGGTCGAAGTGTACGAGGGTGACCCCGGTCCGCGAGAGATCACTCCTGCTTGAGCTCGCTCGATTCTGAAGGCCCAGCCTTACCCGCACCCCTCCGGTCAGAAGAGAAGCGCGGGCGGGCGAGGAGGCTCTCAGTTTCCTCCGGCCGTTGCTCCGTATTGGATGCGCTTGCCTGCTTCGAGCAGGGCGGCCCCAGCGGGTTCGCTTAAAATTTCACGGCTGAAGGCGTTTTCCAGCAGATCTACCGACTCGGCCGGTCGACCACCGAAGAGGTAGTTCGCTGCCAGGACCAAGCGGGCGTCATCGTCTAGGAAGTGATCCTGGATGTAGAGTTCCAAGGTGGCGATTTGGCGATCGAACTCAACGGGATCCGCATAGAAACCGTGCTTGTCCACCACGCTCATGGCGAGCTTGGTGTCCAGCTCAAATGCGCGGCGCAGAGCGTAGGCGGCGTAGTGGTAGTCACCCGTGGCGAATAGTGCATCGGCGAGGATGAGGTATAGGATCCCGTCCTGAGGGGAGAACTCCACGGCCTTGGCATAGAAGTGAACGGCGTCACCGAAGCGGCTCTCCTGGAAGGCCTGGTCGCCTAACGTCAGGTAGTGATCTGCTGCCCGGTTGAGGCTCCCGTTTGTTGCGGGAACCGGCGTTCCGCCGGCCCAGTCTTCGGCTACGACCACTTCGCCCTCGGCGATGGGGCCCTCGGCGTAGACCTCTTCTTGGGGTTCTTCGTAGACGTAGATCACGTCGGCCTGCGGGTTACTCTCCACGGTCTGGTAAATGACCGACGTGTAGGACGGGTAGAAGGGGCCGTACCAGTAGTAGCTCGGGCAGGAACCGGGCCACCAATAGCCACCGTTGTACCAGTAGCTGTTCCACCAGGATCCCCAGCAATAGGACGACCAGCCCCAAAGCCAGCCCCCTCCCCAACCCCAGCCGCCACCGCCCCAGTAGCAGTTGCTGTAGTTGCCTGGCTGGTAGTAGTAGCTAGAGCCACTGCCGCTGCCGGAGCCCCCTGTTCCTGCGCGAACGGCGTTCGCTGCGACAGACCGTTCATAGTTGGATCGAGCTGTGGAGATACGCTCCGCATTCTTCGCCGCGAAGGCTGCACGCGCCTTCTGGGCTCGCTGTGCATCCCTCTCGGTCAGAGCGGCGCGAGCCGTGTTGGCTCGGTCTTGATCGCGGGTTGCGATTGAGTCGCGCACGTTCGCGGTTCTTTCTGCGTTGGTCAGGCCATTGTGTCGTTCATGAGAGGGCCCGGATGCCGCGGGGAGGTCACCCGTGTCACGCAGACGCTGACGTGCCACGTCTCGAGCTGTGGGGCGGTAGCGATCGAGAATGTCATCCCGCGTAACTGTGCGTGCTCGGTATCCGTCCGCTGTAACGGCATCCGGACGGCTGCCGGTGGTCACGCCAGCGCCCGATCTGGTGCGCAAGCTCTGAGTTAGATTGGTGGGCGCGGATTGCGTGCCGCGGTATCGGTCACGGGAGGAAATTGTGGTGCCGGATGATTGCCGGGACGTACTGGATGGCTGCGGGAAGCGAACGCGTTGCGACACTCCTGCGCTGCTGAGATCGATGATATTGGATCCGGCTGAGGGGCGTGACAGATCGGTTGTTCCACTGTTGCTTCGTGCGCGCCAGCTGAGATCCACGGAACCGGTACTGGGGCGGACCGTGGGTGCACTGGGGACGGGGCGCACAGTCGTGCTCGATGAACCTGACGAACTGCCGGTGTACGAAGAGCTTGAGCGCGTGGGCGTCGTCACCGTGCGTGTGGGGGTCGAGCGCGTTGGCGTCGAGCGTGTGGGCGTGGTTACCGTGCGCGTTGGCGTCGAGCGGACTGGAGTGGATCGCACTGGCGTGGAGCGGACGGGAGTAGATCGCACTGGCGTGGATCG
>JAPKBO010000195.1 GCA_028823395.1 Planctomycetota bacterium
CCCAGCAGGGGCACCAGCCCGCGGCGGCGCCAGATCATGGCGGTGAAGAAACCGCTCATGACGAAGAACACCGGCATGCGGAAACCGTGTATGGCGAAGAACAGCAGCCCGAACATCTCGTGCTGCTGGCTGTCCTGGACCGTCCAAGGGATGGGCACGAAGGAGAGCGCTCCGTGCAGGGCGATGCCCAGGAGCATCGCGAGGGCGCGCAGAGCATCCAGGTCGTGATGGCGCGCGGCTTTGCCGGGGGCCGTTGCGGGGGAATCGTGTTCAGTGATGGCAGGATCTCCCAGGGGGGCCGTGACGCAGGTGAATGTCGAAGGACCAGGTGTCGTACGGGTGTGACCTATGTCCATGGTAGAGGCTTGGGCGCGGCGCACGCTACAGGTGGATCCTGTGCGTCGATTCCTGGCCCCGCTTCCCTGGACAGCTTGCCGTGTGGGCCGCAAGTTCTAGCCGCCGTGCGACTAAGCGACTACGACTTTGACCTGCCCGCCGACTCGATTGCCCAAGAGGCGGTGGAGCCCCGGGATCGGGCACGCCTCCTGCGGCATGCCATCGCCGAGGATCGAACCGAGCACGGCCACGTGTGTGATCTGCCGGAGATCCTGGAAGCGGGCGACCTGTTGGTTCTGAACGACACGCGCGTGAGGCCGGCGCGCGTCTTCGCCCTGCGCAGCAGTGGCGGGAAAGTGGAGTTCCTCTTCTTGGGTCCCGTGCACGGTGGGGACACGGGTGCCTGGCAGGCTATGGTGCGCCCGGCGCGCAAGTTGCGCGAGGGTGAGCGTCTCGAAGTGCAGGGCGCCCCGCTTCAAATCCGCGCCCTGAAGCGTGGAATGGATGAGGAGGGGCAGCCCAATGCTCTTTGGAGCGTGGAGCTCTTGGATGCGACCGGCGAGGCACTGGACGAGCCCGCAGTGGAGGCCGCTTGCGAAACCATCGGCCGCATGCCCCTGCCCCCTTACATTCGGCGCGAGGGGGATGAGGATCCGCGACACTCGACGGATCGCAATCGCTATCAGACCGTGTATGCACGGGAGCCCGGAGCTGTTGCCGCGCCGACCGCCGGTTTGCACTTCACCCCCGAACTACTCGAGCGCCTGGAAGCTCGAGGTGTCGAGTCGGCATCCATAACGCTTCATGTGGGTCTGGGCACATTCCTGCCCGTCACGGCCGAGGATCCCAGCGAGCATCCCATGCACGCCGAGTGGTACCGCGTGTCACCCGAAACCGTGGCAGCAGTAGAGGCCTGCCGCGCACGTGGTGGGCGGGTTGTGGCGGTGGGGACCACAAGCGTGCGCGCCCTGGAGAGTTGCGCTGCCAACGGGACCTTGAAGGCGGGTGAGGGGCTCACGCGCTTGTTCCTTCATCCTGGCTGCAAGCTGCATTGCGTGGATGGACTGCTGACGAACTTCCACTTACCGCGCAGCACTCTGCTCATGTTGGTGAGCGCCCTGGCCGGGCGTGAACGGATGCTCGGTTTGTATGCCGAGGCCATCAAGGAGCGCTACCGGTTCTACAGCTATGGGGATGCCATGCTGTTGCTGCCTTGAGGAGCGATTCGCACGCCGCAAGCTGATCCGGCGCCCAGCTCTACTGGGTGAGGGCCCAGTGCAGTTCTTCCGCCACCGAACGGGGGTCATCGGAAGACAAGAGGGCTGAGCCCACCGCCGCACGGCCTACCTGACTCAGTTCGCTGGCCCGCAGGACGTCGATGCCTCCGATGGGGAAGACGGGCCGCGTGCTGGTAGCGGCCGCCACCCAGGCGTGCTCGGGTCCCAGGCCGCCACTCAGAGCTTTGGTCGTGGTGTCATACATGGGGCCGAAGCCGAGGTAGTCCACGGGCTGATCCTCGGCACGTAGCACGTCTTTGAGGCTGTGGGTGGAGAGCCCAATCAGCGCGGCGCTGCCGAGTACCTCGCGGGCCTTCGTAGGATCCATGTCGTCCGCGCCCAGGTGGACGCCAGCAAGCCCTTCATCCAACAGCAATTGGGCAACGTCTACTCGGTCATCCACCAGAACCAGAGGCGGATCATCCATGGTTGCAGTGGCTTCGAGGATTCGGCGTGACCAGTTCAGGCATTCCCGGGCCGGAGCCGGAGCCCGCGATGGGCCGAGCGGCTTGGGCCGCACCTGAACCACATCCACCCGGGGCAGGAGGGCGAGCAGTTGATCGAAGGCGTCCCGCTCGCCACAGAGTTCGGGCGTGAAGATCAGCAGCAACCGGGCCGCATCGAGGCGCTGGCGCAGAGCGGCGGAGTCCAGGAGCATGGCCCCATCATGCCGACCAGTGGCCCGCTCGGGGTCCCCCGTGGCCCCATAACCACGGGGGATGCCTAGGGTGTGAGGACCCTAGGCGGACTCGCGACCGCGACCGCCAGATTTTTTGTCGTTGCGCGGACGGCCGCCCTTGGGGCGACGGGCCGTCATGCTGTCCTGAAAGGTGCCCCAGTCGGCATCCGAGAACAGTCGCACTTCGCTACCGCAACTCGTGCAGTAGGAGTGTTCGATGCTCATCAAGTAGGGCCCGTACTCCTCGCAGGAGGGGCACCATTTCTTGTCGGTATAGTAGTCGTTGTCCATGTTTTGGGTTCCTTTCGTGGCTTTGCGGTTTGCGATCCGTATGACCTAATAGCAATCGGTGTGCCATGGAACGATAGCTATCCATAGGAAGTTGCAAATTGGCCTGGAGCCTAGACTTAGGCCCATTGGCCGTCTGGGCGCGACGGGGCGAGGATACTCCCACGTCGATCTGAATGGACAAACCAGGAGGGTGCGGTGTCGCGCAGAATGGACACCGCCCCGGACCCCGCACCTAAGCCTACCGCGCTGTTTGGTCCAGGGCGGTCCGTACCCGGCTGTCCTCCCCGAAGGCTCGCTCCAAGGACCAGGCGGCGGCCTCGCGTACCACCGGCGAGAGGTCATTGGCCAAGGCGTGGAGCAGGGCATCTGGACCCTCGCCACCGGGCTCGTTGCCCAGGAGCAGGGCCGCGTTGCGAGCCAGGCCCGCTCTTCCGGGGCGGCGTAAAGGCGAGCCTTCAAAGACCTTCGCGAACTCCTCTTCGGAGAAATTCACAAGGGTCTCCAGATCCGTGTGCTCTAGTGCGGGGTGCAAGCCGAAGCGCTCGGTTAGATTCGGAGTGTCGTGGCCGAAGGGGCAGACTTCGGAGCAGATGTCACAACCGAACAGCCAGCCTTCAAGTTGAGGTCGCAATTCCTCGGGGATCGTGCCCCGGTTCTCAATGGTCTGATAGGAGATGCAAAGGCGGGCATCCAACTCTCCCGGCGCCACCAGAGCTCCGGTGGGGCAGGCATCTAAACAGGCTGTGCAGGTTCCGCAGGTGATGTCCACCGGGGGGCTCGTGGGGCTTTCGACTTCGGCGTCGATCAGGATCTCGGCCAAGAAGAACCAGGGTCCGAAGAGCGGGTGCAGGAGGTTCGTGGCCTTGGACTCGAACCCCAATCCGGCCTGGGCTGCGTGGGAGCGCTCCAGGATGGGACCGGCATCAACGATCCAGCGAGCTTCGTTCACCAGCCCCTCCTCGCGCAGCTTCCGGGTCAGGCGCTTGAGCTTCTTGCCCACCAGGTTGTGGTAATCACGTCCGGCTGCGTAGCGGGCCACCGTGCCCCCTGGAGTTTGCTGGGCATGTGGCCGGCTGAAGCCCAGGCCCAGGGCCAGGATCGAGCGGCCTGCCGGCAGAGTCTGATGTGGGTTCTGGACGCGCTCGCGGCTACGCTCCATCCAGTCCATGCCCGCGTGGCGGCCCTGATCCAGGTAGCGTCCGTATTCTTCGCCCCGGGGGGGCGGAGTGAGGGGAGCCAGACTGGCCAAATCGAAGCCCTCTGCATGAGCGAGCTCGAGGATGCGCTGGGTTGAGGGGGAGGCCATGGGGGTGGGGGGTGCCAGGGGCGATTTGTGCGGTCACCCTAGCGCCGGTGTCCCATTTTGCACTCTCCTAACCTCTTGCTGTGTTATGGTTTAGGTATCCACCCCCACTGGAGTCCCCAAAAGTCGCGCTTGGGTCACAATGGGGGAGAAACCTCCCACGGTACCTCTTCTACTATAGGTACCTAGGGTCTACGGTTCTGGGTTACCAATCCGACCAATCCCCAGGCCCTCAAGGGTTCCTGAAGGGCACCCCTCCCCCCTAGGGGCGTGCTCTGAGGCCCTTCTGGCCACCCTCCCCTCCTAATTCGAGTCTCCACCGTCCATGCAGGCCATTGACCATGCCCTTTCCGGCAATCTGCTCTCGACACCCGGGGCGGAGGAACGCCTGAGGGAGCGGATTGATGGTTTGGCAGATGAGGTCGGGGCTGAGGAGTACAGCCTCATGGTGGGCATCCTTGAGGACCGCACGCGCAGCACCGATTCGGTGCGCGATGCCCTCTCAACGCGCTTGATGGAGCGCTTCCGCATCGATCGCAGTCGGGCTTGCTTTGGCCTTCTGTACGAACTGAACAGCTCCCACCTCCTGATCCAGGTGGGCGCGCGCTTGCGCCGCTACAACAGCCACGTGGACGGATTGGACGTGCTGCAGGAGATCTTCTTCAACGTCTACCGTTATCCGCACCGTTTCGATTGCACACGCGATGACGCCTTCCGGGTCTGGTCGGCCATGATTGTGCGCAACACGGTGCTCAAGCAGCTGCGTAAAGGCAACAAGGGTGGACGCCGCGAGGTGCCTTTCGAGGATCTCTCGGACCAACCCGAGACCCGGGCCAAGGGGCCCCTCGGTGGAGCGATCGAGATGGAGAGCCAAGCGGAGTGTACGCGGGTCTATGTGACCTACCTGCAGCTCTACCTGAGCTTCTACTCCATGCTCTCCGTCCGTGAGCAACGTGCCTTGCATCTCGTCGAGATCGATGGTGCGAGCTATCGGGATACGGCCTCGGAATTGGGCATCAAACTCGAGAACCTGAAGATGGTCATCTTCCGCGCGCGCCGGAAGATCCACCGGGCCATGCGCCGCGTCTTCGATGGTCTGCCGCCCGATTGCAAGCCGGCGCGCGACCCCATCCATAAGAACACAAGTGGGGGCAGGACCTCCGCGCCAATAGATTTACCAGGCACGCGACCGCGATCCACGCCCGCTCCAGGCGTCGGACCTTCCTCTCGCTCGAAAGGTGGTGGGGCATGAGTAATATGGACGACATTCGCTACGGCGACGGGCACTCCGGTGATGAGTCGCGCCCGGATTCCTCTGCGAACTCGCAGGGTGGGAAATCCATGGGCGAGTTCCACGAAGGCTGGGGTGCAGATCTCAGTGCGACAGAAGTCGCTCTACAAGAGGATCTCTCCTGCCTTGTGGACGGTGAACTGGATGAGGCCGCCGCCGCGCGCGTGATGGTGCAGATGGAAGAATCCGAGGCCTGCCGCGCCTTCTTCGATGACGCCATGCGCTACGTGCGCCTGCACAAGGATATGGCAGATCCGGCACGCCTTGAGGCGCGCCTGGCCACCCTCTCGGGAGCCATCGATGGGGCCCCTGGCGCCGATCCCATGGCGAATATCGCGGCTGAAGCCGAGCGCATCGATCTGGTGCACCGCCTCGCGACCATTTTCTACCAGCTGGGCAAGGCCTACGTGCTGGCCGGTGTGGACCTTAATTCCTTCCGCGAGCGCGTGTTCGAGTCCGCCGTCGGTGTGGATCCGGGGACGAGCCAAGCGGATGCGAAGACTGCCGGGCGCGGTTTCGTGGACGGCGTGCTTCTCACCGGTCGTGATGCAAAGACCGGCGTGGACTGGCGCCAGGCCAGGCACCTCCTGAACGGTCGCCTTGAGCGCATCGCCGAGCCCCTGGAGAAGGGCCGCCGTCTGCTGCACCAGGCCATCGAGACCGATTCCGATCACGAGGAAGCCAAGATCTATCTGGCCTTCCTGATGGCTCACGAGGGCAAGACTTTGCGTGCGGCTGAAATCTACCGCGATGTCTTTGACACCGCGCTCTCTCAGGAGAACAGAGGCCACGCGGCCAACCAGTTGGGTCGCCTCTATAACGCCGAAGAGAACTGGCGCAAGGCGATCACCTGCTGGCGTTGGGTGACGACCACGGGCCTTGCGGATAATGATCCGCGGTTCTGGATGGCGCGCCTCAATATCGCATTGGCCTACGCTTACGCGGGTGACCAGAAGCGGTCGCTCGATTACTTCCGGCAGCTTCTCGACCTACACCCGGACCGCGCGACCGACGTGGCTCAGGTGGTAGGCGATACGGACCAACTCCGTACTGCCATCGATTCGCAACCCGGCTTCCTGGACGCGTTTTTTGCACGCTGCCCGGAGCTTTTCGGTCAACCCAAATCCCATGTGGACCCCCA
>JAPKBO010000196.1 GCA_028823395.1 Planctomycetota bacterium
ATCACCCACGACGACAACGATAGGATGTACGTCTGGACAGCCAATGGGTATGTGTTGTTCCTGTCGAATGGAGTTCTCATCCCCTTGGTCGACATCAAGGAAGAGGTCGGCCGCTGGAACGACCTCGGCATGTGCGGTTTCGCCCTGCACCCGGACTTCCTCCAGAACGGCTACATGTACCTGTACTACGTGGTGGATCGGCACCACCTGCTCTACTACGGGACCCCGCAGTACGACCCGAATGCCAACTTGTACCTCAACGCGACAATCGGCCGACTGACGCGTTACACCGCCGACGCCAACACCGGCTTCAAAACACTTGTGCCCGGAAGTCGAACGATTCTAATCGGAGACCAGATAGACAACGGCATTCCGATCGTCTCGACCTCCCACGGAACGGGGGGCGTAGGCTTCGGCACCGATGGGACCCTGCTGGTAGCCGCAGGAGACGGAGCCTCCTTCTTCTTCGTGGACACGGGAAATCCCGGCGCCGGGTCATACGTCACCCAGGCGCTGAATGACGGCATCATCCGCAGCGAGGAGGCCGTCGGCTCCTTCCGCTCCCAGATGATCGGGAGCATGAACGGCAAGATCCTGCGAATCGACCCCGACACCGGCTTGGGCCTGCCCAGCAATCCTTTCTACGAGCCGACCGACCCGGGATCCGTGCAGTCACGGGTCTGGACCCTGGGCTTGCGCAACCCCTTCCGGTTTGACATCCGACCCGGCACCGGATCCACCGACCCAGCAGACGGTGACCCGGGTTCCATCTATCTTGGCGACGTGGGGTGGAACGCCTGGGAGGAGATGGACGTGGTGTCCGAGGCGGGTATGAACATGGGTTGGCCCCACTTCGAGGGTCTCACCAAGCAGAATGCCTATGCAGCTGCCCTAACGGAGAACAGGGACGCCCCCAACCCTCTCTACGACGGAGTGACCTGCCTCCAGCAGTACTTCTACTTCCAGGACTTAATCAAGCAGGAGCGCGAAGACCACAACCCGAGCTTTCGCAATCCCTGCGACAACACCGTGGCCATCCCCTCGACCACGCCAACCTTCATGCACCGGCGCCCTCGCCTGGAATGGAGTCACAGTGACACCAAAGCCTACGTTCCGATTTTCCTAAACGGCCTAGCGCGCCGGTCTCGCCTGGGCTCGGCCGGCTGTCCCGTGGGTGGGGAGTCGTTCACGGGCAATAGCGCCACCGGTGGGCTGACTCTTTCCGGCAAGGGTTATGGGGCACCCTATAAAGGGCAGTATTTCATCGGCGACTGGGGTGCCAACTGGGTGCGTTCCCTGGTGTTCGACAACCAGGACGTCCTCCAACAGGTCCTGGCCTTCGGCACCCTTACTCGCCCGGTGACCTTCGAGGAAGAGCGCAGCGTGGGCGACCTGCTTTACGTTCCCTGGTCGGTGAACCAGGTGCGGCGGATCCGGTACACAGGTGACAGCAACGCCCCGCCGCAGTCAGTTCCCCTGGCAGACGCGCCCTACGGCCCGAGCCCGCGCACCCTCCAACTGGATGGCACAGCCTCTTTCGATCCCGAGGGCGGCGACGTGTCCTTCCTGTGGCAGTTCCCCGATGGGAGCACCTCGACCGAGCCCAGCCCAAGGATTGGCCTCGACAACCCCAGCGGCTTGCCGGCCACCCAGGTAGTGAGCCTCACGGTCACGGACATGCAGGGCGCTACGGGCAGCACCCTCCTGAACGTCCACATCGACAACACCCCACCCGTCGTGGACATCACGAGCGTTCAGAACGGCAGTCAATATTCGACGACCGATCTGACCTATGTGAACCTGTCGGCCTCGGTCAGCGACGCCGAGCACGGCCCAACGGACCTCTCCTACCGTTGGCAGGTGTACCTCATCCACGACAACCACAAGCACCTGGGTGACGAGTACTTCACACAGACGGCGCAGGCCATGCTGGTCCCCACGTCCTGTTCGGGAATCTCGTACGCCTATGAGATTCGCCTCATCGTGACGGACGCCGATGGTCTGCAGGCGACGGACTCCGTGTACCTATTCCCCAACTGTGCGAGCAGCGGGAGCGTCACCATCACTTCCCCCGCGTCAGGGGCCGTCATCGACCCCGGCTCCATCGTCGACATCCAGGCGCAGACAACCGGAGCGATCAATCGTGTCGACATCTGGATGAACGGAGACCAGTTGCTGGGAATGGACTACACGCCTCCCTATCAACTCAACTGGTCGCCGGACACGCCCGGCTCTTATGTCCTGAACGCTCTGGCAATGGTCGACAACGAGGGTTCCGTGTGCTCCCTGGGCGTCCCCATTGAGGTGCGGCAGCCCACACGTAGCGTGACAAGCATCGCGCGCGTCCGTGACGATGCCCAGGAGAACAAGATTAGTGGCGAAGTCATCCGCAACGGCGCCGAGCTGAATCTCGGACTGCACATGACGACCCCCACCCTCGTCGGCCTGCGCATTCCCATAAACGTGCCCGCAGGGGCAACGATCACGAACGCCTTCATCCAGTTCAGTGCCGCAGACCGCGAGACGCTCGCATCGCAACTCTCGGTGACAGCAGAGGCCGCGAATCGGGCCGCACCGATCCGGAAGGCAGCCCATGGGCTTTCATCGCGTCCGCGCACGGCGGCCGAGGTCATCTGGAAGGCCGCGATCTGGCGCTACGCCGGTGCACGGGGAGCACGCCAGACGACCCCAGACCTGTCCCCGCTCCTGCAGGAGCTCGTGGACCGGCCCGGTTGGCAGTCCGGCAACCACGCCCTGCTCCTCTTCGAGGGCTTCGGCCAGCGCCGGGCCCAGGCCTTCCAGAAGGGCGATCGGTACGAGCCCACGCTTGTGGTGGAGTACGTCCAGTAGGGCCCGATCTACGGACCCGCTTAGCTGGTAGCGTACAGTGGCTCGCGGCTGGACTCGGTCCAGTATGGAATAGTGGATCTAGCTACCCTGTAGTGCATACGGATAGCTGCCCAGGAAACCCTGCATCGGAAAAGCACCATGGCCCGCATACCCACTCGATTTCGCACCCTGCTGCTGGCGACCATTGGCTCTTTAGCACTCTCCCCATTCCTTGAGGCGAGCCAAGAGCTGCGAGTGGCCAATCTCTTCGGCGACCACATGGTCTTGCAGAGGGAGAAGCCTATTCGCATCTGGGGCTGGGGAGCACCCGGAGAACAGATCCGCGTGGGCTTCGCCATAGGTACATCCTCCGAACGCACGGGGACGATGCAAGCCACCCAGGACGGGCAATGGGATATCACACTCGAGGCCCTGCCCTCAGCGAGCTTCGTGGGAAGGGATCTAGTCGTGGAGAGCGGCGAGAGCGTTCGCCGTTTCACCGACATCCTCGTCGGGGATGTCTGGGTCTGCGGCGGACAGAGCAACATGGAGTGGACCCTGCGCTCCTCGCGGGACGCGGATTTCGAGGTGGAGTCGGCGGACATGCCGGAGGTGCGTTACCTGCGTCTGCCAAAGATCGCCCACTTGGAGCCTCAGGCCGACTTTCCCGTGCGGGCTGAAGAGAACGGCGGCCCCTGGCGCCGCTGCATTCCCGAAGAGGCCGCCGACTGCACGGGGGTCGGTTACTACTTCGCCCGGCGCATGCGACGTCGATTGGACGTACCGATTGGTCTTATCGACGTCTCCTGGGGCGGAACCATGGCACAGCATTGGGTCACGCAGGAAACTCTGCGTGGCTTCCCCGAGATGCAGGGCTACTTCGATGAATTCGAGGCCCGGCTCAGCGCATGGCGCGGGGGCGGCGGCGAGGAGGGCGCAGCGGCGCGCTACGCTGAAGACCTTGCCGCCTTCGAGACCGCGCGTGCCGCCGCTGCAGCGGCTGGGGAACGCGAGCCCCGGCGGCCGGACAAGCGTCAGTACGAAGACCCCGCAGCCCAGGGACAGCCAGGCGGAATGCTGAATGGCGTCATCCGACCCATCGCCCGCGCCTCGGTGCGGGGCGTGCTCTTCTACCAGGGAGAGAACAATTCCTTCGGTGAGAGCTGGAAGCCTTTCCACCGGACGTTCCCTGCCGTGATCTCCGACTGGCGTGCACTCTTCGGCAAGCCGCAGTTGCCCTTCGGAATTATCCAAATCGCAGGCTGGAGCAACCGGCGGACGATGACCTACGACATGAATCACCACACTAATATCGTGCGTGAGTTGCAGCACATCACCTGGCAGCGGACGGCGAATACGGGCCTTATCGTCACCTACGACACGAACTCGAACGGCAGTATTCACCCCGGACGCAAGTTGCCCGTGGGCGAGCGCGCAGCGCGCTGGGCCCTGTCCGAGGTCCACGGAATCAAGCGCTACCGCTCAGACGAACCCCTCGAGTGGCGTGGGCCCCTGTATGAGTCCATGCAGGTTGAAGCCAACCAGATCACCATCCGCTTCGCCCCGGGTACGGCCAACGGTCTGCGTCTCGACCAGGACGAAGAGGCCGGCTTCTATGTCGCGGGAGCGGATAAGGAGTTCCACCATGCCCGGGTGCGCGTCCAAGGCGGCGACAACACCCTTGTGGTCTGGAACACTGAAATCCCCGACCCAGTAGCCGTTCGTTACGGCTGGTCCAACCTCCCGGCAGGGGGCCTGATGAACTCCCGTGAATTGCCCGCATTCCCTTTCCGTACCGACAGATGGCCCCTCACGCCCCATCAATCAGCAGGGTCCTACCAGATTCCAGGGGACTGAACTCTCGTCGACGAAACCGCCCGTGGGTTGATCGTCCGACTATGCGGCATGGAACGCCCGAGGCTCGCTCCCCAGACATATGGCTCAGCGTGCCTTCAGGATCGGCTTGAGCGCGGCCTCGAGAGCATCCGCATAACGCACCATCCCTAGGTCGGTTGGGTGCGACCCATCCACGGTCCCCTCTCCATCCGTACCCAAGAAGGGCGCGTCCGCAAGATAGTGGATGCCCCTCACTCCTTCCGCCACAAGCTCTTGGTGGGCACGGCGAAGCGCATCCTGGTTCTTGTCATGGAATGCGTCCCGCGCCGGAAGAAGCACCGAGTTGGGCATGCGGCGATCCTCTACGAGCAGAATAGGAGTCTCGGGCCACGCGGCTCGAAGCTGACGAACCAGTGGCCCCGTACGTGCACTGACGTCCTCAGGCCCCATGTTGGGCAGGCAGTCGATCACGTAGCAGGAGGCCTCGATCTCCGCGATCAACGCGCCCACCTCCGTCTCCATACGGCCGTTCCCACTGAACCCCAGGTTGAGCACGGGTGTGTCTAAGCGGCGATGCAGAATGTTCGTGAAAGCCATCCCGGGCCGCGAGGCACAGGCCCCCTGAGCGATCGAGGTGCCGTAGTAGACGATCGGCGGCTCGCGGCGGGGCAGCACCCGCTTGAAGCGGGCCCCTTCCGGCACATCAATGGTGAGGGATTCCACCCCGTTGTAGAGCGGCAGGTAGAGCAGGTATTCACGCTCACCGTCCTTGAGCCCCGAGATGCTCAGTTGATACTCCTGTGTTCTTGGCATGCCACAACTCACCCAACGCCACTGCGCTCCGTCCGCGCCATACAGGTCGAGGCCACTGACACCGGTAGCCGGCATGTGCACCATGTCCAAGTCAGGGACAAGCAACTTGACGTTGAAGTTCAAGCTGCTGGCAGAGGTCTGGAAGCGAGCCACCATTCCCGCAGAGTGCTGGCCCAGACGCCAGACCACCGGCCGCACCGTCTTCTTGGCACGGTCCGGGAGGCGAGAATAGAAACGTTCCGTCTCGTCCCACCCACGACCTTCTACGCCCCATTCCGCAACATCATGCCGCGCGAACCCGGATGGCGCCCGCGAGCCCGCCGCGTCATCTTGAAGACCAAGCGTCACAGCGCTCGCCGTCGCAGTGAGCAACTCGCGCCTGCCTAGTCGTAACTCGTGTGCCATGGGTCGTAGTGTAGCCTGGAACCCGCCCATCTCGTGGCCTCAAGGCGAACGCCGAGCCGGGTCAGGAATCCTGGAATGCGCCCAGGGTGGTGGTCCAGTTGATGGCGTCATTGTGCGAGTGGGTAAATCCGATGGAACGCTCATGCTCCACCGTTGCACGGGATCGATAGGCAATCACGTAGGTACGCCGCCATCCGTCGGTGGGATTGCCCGCCGAACCATGCACAACCCACTCGTCGTGGACCGTAATGCCGCCACGCGAAACCTCGAGATACTCCACGGAATCCTCTGCAGAGACGTCCGCCTCAAGAGTGTGGCCCTCCTCTCGACTGCACGTCACGGAACGGTGCGGCCGCAGAATTCCTGCGACACCCGAACCCGAGATGCACCGCAGGCAACCGTTGGTCTTCAGTGAG
>JAPKBO010000023.1 GCA_028823395.1 Planctomycetota bacterium
TAGGCGTTCGTGAAGACCATGCCCCCAGCGGCGAGGGCATCCAGGTGCGGAGTGCGATGCACGAGACTGCCGTAGCAGGCCAGGTCCCCGTAGCCCAGGTCGTCGGCCAGAAGCAACACGATGTTGGGAGGGCGCACCTCGGGCAGCGGATCGTCCGCCACGGAGGTTGCGCTCGTCAGCGTGCAGGCCAATAGAAATGACGCCCCCATGGGCTGAAGAGGAACCCTCATGAGAACAGGTGGTGTTGCACCGTGGAATGGTCGGCGACCCCGATCAGGCGGCGGTCGAGCCCTTGGTAGGGATAGCGCAACTGCTGCGTATCCACACCCATCAGATACATGATCGTGTCCTGCAGGTCGTTCACCGAAATAGCCCCCTCCTCGATCTCGTAGCCCAGCTCATCGGTGCGACCCACGATCCGGCCACGGTGGATTCCCGCCCCCGCCATCCACAGGCTGAAGCAGCCCGGGTGGTGATCGCGACCCCAGTACGTTGAGCCACCCCGGGCTTCATTCATCGAAGTGCGTCCGAACTCCCCGCCCCAGACCACAAGGGTCTCGTCCAAGAGGCCACGGCGGTCCAGGTCTTGGATCAGAGCCGCGACGGCCTGGTCGGTCTCGCCGCACTTCTTGGGAAGCGCAGTCAAGAGGTCATCACCTGACCCGGTCCCATGGGTATCCCAACCCCAGTCGTAGAGCTGGACCCAGCGCACACCGGACTCCACCAGTCGGCGCGCCAAGAGGCAGTTGTTGGCGAAGGAGGCCTGGCCGGGTTGGCTGCCGTATAGCTCGTGGACATCCTCGGACTCCCGGCCAATGTCCATCAACTCAGGGACAGAGGCCTGCATGCGGAAGGCCAGCTCATACTGACTGATGCGCGCTTCGGTCTCGGGGTCGCCCTGCTGCTCGAAACGCCTCTCGTTGAGAGCCGCCAGCGAATCAAGGGTGCGCCGACGTAGCTCGCGATCCATCCCCTTGGGGTCGGTGACGTACAGGATCGGATCCCCGCTGCCACGTAAGCGCACACCTTGGTGGGCCGAGGGCAGAAAGCCACTGCCCCAAACGCTCTTGCCGGCTGAGGGATCGGTCCCCCCCGAGGTCAACACGACGAAAGACGGGAGGTTACGGTTCTCCGTCCCGAGGCCCCAGCTGGCCCAGGACCCCATGGCCGCAGCGCCCACGTCCTGATCGCCGGTGAACAGCCGCAGTTCAGCCGGACCGTGGTTGAACTGGTCGGTATACATCGATCGGATCAAGGTAGCCTTGTCCATGACCTGGCCCATGTGGGGTACGAGCTCGGAGACCTCTGTCTCGGATTTCCCGTAGCGCCCAAAGGAATAGGGCGACCCCAGAAGTGTCGGATGTCCCTTGATGAAAGCCAGTCGCTTGCCCTCGATGAAGCTCTTGGGACACAGAGTCCCGTGCAGCTCCCGGAGGCGTGGCTTGGGATCGAACATGTCGAGCTGCGGCGGGGAGCCAGACATGTGCAGGTAGATCACCGACCGCGCGCGGGGCTTGTGGTGCGGGCCAGAGGCACGCCCGTCTCCAATCCCCAATCCGCTCGCCGCCCCCTCAGCACCGGCGAGGTCCGCCAATGCCATCGCGCCCAAGGACACGCCGCTGCGCGCCAGAAAGGCGCGCCGCGTCAGCATGGATTTCTCTGTTTCGAAGGGGTTCATCAGTCCTTCACCAGCACGGCGTCGAGATTGAGTAAGACGTTGGCCACCGCCGTCCAGGCTGCGGCACGCTCCGCGTCAAGCCCATCGGGTAGTGGACCGACCGGATCCGTCGCGAGGGCCAGCGCCTCCGCCTGGCGACCCTCCCACATGCCGAGGGCATCCTCGAACAGTCCCACGAGTTCGCCCACGTCAGCGTCTTCCGGAGGGCGCTGCAGGACCAACCAAAGTCCACGCTGAACCCCCGCCCGAGCATCTCCGCCACCCTCAGCGTGCATGCGCCGTCCAAGGGCCTGGGCTGTCTCCACGAACGCCGGATCATTGAGGGTCACGAACGCCTGCAGAGGGGTGTTGGTGCGCAGGCGCCTGGATGTACACATCTCACGGCTGGGCGCGTCGAAAATCTGCATGGCGGGGTAGGGCATCGAACGCCGCAAGAAGGTGTACAGGCCTCGCCGGTGACGGTCTTCGCCCTGACTGGAGGGCCAAGTCCGCTGACCGTTGAAGGCCGCCTTCCAAAGACCGGGCGGCTGAGGCGGATGGACCGAGGGGCCGTGCATCTTGGGAGACAAGAGGCCACTCACCTTCAGCGCCTGGTCCCGGATCATCTCGGCCTCCAACCGGAACGAGGGCCCTCGGGCCAGAAAACGGTTGGCCGGATCCAAGTCCCGCGCGCGCTCGTCGAGCGCGGAGGCCTGACGGTAGGTCGCCGACGTCACCAAGGTGCGCAGCAGGGCCTTCTGGTCCCAACCGGACTCCATGTACTCGGCGGCCAACCAGTTCAGGAGCAGGCGGTGCGTGGGCATGTCACCTTGACTGCCCAGGTTCTCCTCGCTCACGACAAGGCCCCGACCAAACAATTGAGCCCAGACCCGGTTTACTGCCACGCGCGCCGTCAGAGGATTGTCCCGGCTGACCAACCACTCGGCAAAGCCCCGCCGATCGGCCTCGAACCCCTCGGGCAGCGGATGGAAAGCGGCGGGCACAGCGGCCTGCACCTCCCCCAGCGGAGTGAGAAAGTTGCCTCCCTGCAAGACGAAACTCGTGCGGCGCTGGTCCTCGGGCAGTGCCTGCAAAACCGGGGTCTTCACCGGTTGGATGGAGTCCAGCTCGACCTGCAGAGCTTGCTGCGCAATACGCCGCCCAGTTCGGGAAGGGTCGTGCTCCAGCCAGGTCCCGGCCAGCAGTCCCTCCTGGGCAGGATCGGGCTCGCGCACCTGAAACGCCTGGAGCAAGGAAGGCTCCAAGGGAATCAGAGCGCCCGCGTACTGACTGAAGCTGAGCCTGAACGCAGCCAGGATGTGCTCGCTGCCGTAGGTCTGCTCCATCTCGATGCGGACACTCGCAGGTTCGCGCAGAACCAGCGGCGCAAGAAATGGGAAGACCGCCACGTGCGATTGCCCCATCCGTGGGGCCACGGCCCAGCCGGAGTCGCCGGCCGAATTGTGGTCTACCGATTCCAGCACGGAGAAATCCACCTGGGACCAGTTTGCGCTCGGCGCAGCCAGCGCGATGCGACCACGCTGTCCACGAGGCCCCATGGGGCTGGGTTGCCCATCTGCCAACTTCCCGAGCATCTGCTGCCAGCAGAGAACGCCCGCATCATCCCGAATGGACAAGATCAGCCCATTCGAGCGACCAAATTGAGCGTTGTCCGTTCGATGATGCACCACGACCTCATCGATAGATGCGTCGGCCCCCAAGTCCAACTCCCACCACGGATCGGCCTCGGTGGCCGTGTGGGTCACAGAGTTGCCTTCGGAGTAGTGCCCGTTCCCATTCCCGTCGATGGCTCGGGCCGCCTCGCCCCCATGGCTCGTACTGGACTGGGAGGCCGTACCCCGTTTGGCCACGTTCCCACCGCCACAAAACACCTCCACCTCAGCCAGGGAGAGGATGCGACCTGGGCCGCGTAATTCCAGGCGCAGGTGACGACCAATGACGGTGTCCACCTCAGGACCCTCGAGGCGCAGTTCGTTCAGGACGAAGTTGCCGTGTCCGTTTCGGCCGGGGCCCAGCCCGGCCTCTGCCAGGGCCTCCAGGCGGAGGCCGCGCCAGGTTCCCGCCGGCAACCGGATTTCGAGCTCGAAGGTGTCCTGGGCGGGTGTCGGACCTGCGGCACGAATGACGGAGTCTTCTCCCGCCTCGAGCAGGGTTCCCTCACGACCTCCAGCCGACTGCAAGAGGCCCTCCTCCCATGAAGAGTCGCCGGACAACACGTCGGCCTCCCATGCCGCGCGGGCCTTTGAGCGCTCGGGATCCGGGCGCTGGAGCTCCGCATCCAGGGCCGCAATCTCCTGGGAGAGTTCCGCAATACGCGCGGCTTGCTCGACGGACGGAGTCGCCAACAAGGGGGCGAGATTGTTGGTATCCCTGTCCGCCGTCTGGTTGAAGAAGGCCATCAGGCCGTAGTACTCGGTGTGGGTAAGCGGATCGAACTTGTGGCTATGGCATTCGGCGCAACCCGCTGTCAGCCCCATCCAAACCTGCATGCTGGTGGTCATGCGATCTTTGACCGCCGCCATGCGAAACTCCTCGTCGTCCGTTCCGCCCTCCGTGTTGTTCATGGTGTTGCGGTGGAAAGCCGTCGCAAGCTGCTGCTCCATGGACGCATCCGGTAGGAGATCCCCAGCCATCTGTTCACGGGTGAACTGATCAAAGGGGAGATTCCGATTGTGGGCGTCAATGACCCAGTCCCGATAGCGCCAGATCGTGCGCAAGGGATCTGAGGTATAGCCGCTCGAATCGGCGTAACGCGCCAGGTCAAGCCAGACCCGCGCCCAGCGCTCTCCGTAGGACGGGGACGCAAGCAGGCGATCGACGAGACGCTCGTAGGCCCCTGCGCGTTCGTCGTTCATGTACCCCTGTACTTCCTCGGGGGTAGGTGGCAGCCCGATCAGGTCGAGGGAGACACGGCGCGCCTCCACCGCTCGAGTCGCCCTCGGAGAGGGCTCGAATCCGGCCTCCGTCATGCGCTCAAGCACGAACCGATCGATTTCATTGGAGCACCAAGTCGACCCAGGGGATGTGCTGATCGGGGGAGCCGGCCGCTCCACGCGCTCGAAGGACCAGTGCCGTGCGTAGACCGCCCCTTCCTCAATCCAGCGCCTCAGCAACTGCACCTCCTTGGGATCCAGCGCGGCTCCATGGCCGTCCGGCGGCATGCGCTCCGCGGGCCTGGAAGCACTCACCCGACGCAGGAGTTCGCTGCCATCCGGATCCCCGGGAACCACAGCGAATGCACCGCTGGGCAAGAGAGCACGTGACCCCTGCACGGAATCGAGGCGCAGCCCGCCCTTGCGGTCGCCCTCATCGAATCCGTGGCAGGTGAAGCAACGTGTGGCCAGCAGAGGCCGCACCTCGATCTGAAAGTCCACCGGGGGCCCGGGCGAGTCCGTTGGACGGTCTGACGCATGGACCACGCCCGTCAGCACCACCGACAAGCACGCGATCCCGAGAAAAGCCATGGGGACCAGCCTAACCTCGAGCGGTGGGAATTGCCCCACACGAACCGCCCTCAGGCCTGAGCGACGACGTCCTCATAGATGGCGAGTGTCTCGTCCACCATTCGATCCAATCCGAACTCCGCGTTCACCCTCTGCCTGCCCGCCTCACCCAAGGCTTGCCGTCGTTGCGGATCGCTCGCCCACTCCACCATGACCTGAGCGAGAGCCCCAGCATCATCTGCCGCAACGAGCTGGCCCGTGATGCCATCCTGAACGACCTCCGGAATGGCCGAGACCGTCGTGGACAGCACGGGCAACCCAGCAGCCATGGCCTCCAGAAAAACCAGCCCCAACCCCTCCCAGCGAGAGGCCATGGCAAAGCCATCCGATGCCCCCATCAAGGCGGGTACATCCCGACGGATGCCGGCGAACACGCAGGTGCCATCCTGCTCGACACCGAGATCCTGAGCCACGGCCCGCGCCCGCTCGACACCCTTCCCGAAGGGGTCGCCGCCCACGAGAAGCAAACGCACTGGAGCTTCTTGCCGCGCTTGGGCGAGGGCTGCGATCAACACCTCATGAGCTTTCTGTGGGGCAAAACGCGCCACGCACACAAGCACCAGGTCCTGAGAGCCGAAACCGAACTCCGCCCGCAAACGGGCGCGGCTTACCGCGTTTCCGGCGGCATCCCTGAAGGGTGTGGGGTCAATACCGTAGTAGACGCGCTCCTGAGCCTCGATGGGGACGCGGCCGTGTTCGGCCACGAAACGGCCCACATGGTCGGAGAGGACGATGGTACGCGCGGGAACCCGGCCCACCAGGCCATGCAAGCGCGAAACCAGGGGGCGCAATAGCGCGCGCTCATCGTTGTGCTTGCCGGAGACTAGACGCCTGCGGGAGCCGAAGAGGCACACGGCCGCGGCGGTCACGAAGTCCGCCCGCAGCAAGTGGCTGTGTACTAGATCAGCCCAACGCAAATGCGGCCGCAGTTTCCACAGGGCCAGAGGGCCCCTGCCTACGCAACCGAGGCAACGGGCACCCGCAGCCTCGTAGTCAGCAACCAGAGCGCCCTCGCCCAATAGGTAGGCCACGCGCACTACGTGCCCGCGGGCCACTTGGCCGCGCACCTGAGACAGGACGTGCATCTCCGCTCCGCCTACGTCAAGCGTGCTGATCACGTGCAGAATCTTCATAGCACCTCCCCATAAGCGTCGAGCAAACCCTTGATCATGGGCTCCAACCCAAACACACGGGTCGCCCTCTCCCGGCCAGCCTGGCCCAGATCGTTGCGAACCGCAGGTTCCATGGCAAGCACCCGCGCAAGTGCGCGGCCCAAGGCCTGGGCCTCGATGTCCTCGGCCAACGCCCCAGTCACACCGTCCAAGATCAAATCACGGGCTCCGTCAACGGGCGTGGCCACGACCGGCAACCCGGCGGCCATGGCTTCCAGAACGATGTAGGGCATACCCTCCCACCGAGATGGCAAGAGCAGGAGATCCAGAGCGGCCAGAATGGCGGGCACGTCGTCACGGGCACCCGTGAAGCGCACGCGCTCGGAGAGTCCCAGCGCACTCACTGACGCGGCCAACGCGTCCTGCGATCCCGGCCCCACGATCAACAACTGCAAGGACTCACACCCCGGCTGTCGCAGAGCATCCAGAGCAAGGTCCTGGCCCTTGCCCTCATACAGTAGGCCGATCACGGCAGCCGTGGGCCGGCCCGGATCCAGGCCGAACTCCGCGAGGTCCACGGGTTGAACTCCCTGAACACGCGCCGGGTCGATGCCGTTGGGCACCACCCGTATGCGATCGCTCGGCACCACTCCACTCTCAATCATGGTAGACGCCTCGCTCGGGCTGACCGCAATCATGCGTTCGGTATCCCGAGCCAGGCGTGTCTCCAGAGCGCGAAACAACCGACGCTTCCACGCAGGGAATTGGGCCTCGAACAGGAATGCAAACGTGTGCGGCGTGTGGATGCGCTTGCCCACCCCCGTGGCCAGGGAGGCACGGCGGCCCAGCACCCCGGCCTTAGAAGAGTGCGTGTGCACGATGTCCGGCTGTAACTCTCGCAGAAGCGCACACAGTCGGCGATAGTCGCCGTAGTCCCGTGCGGGAGAAATCTCCCGAACCATCTGGATGGTGTGCACTCCCACCCCTTCCTTCTCGAGCGCGGCGAGATCGGCGGGGAATCCAGGGTCCCGTAGAGTCGAAGCGGCTACGTGTAATTCCAGGCCGCGGCCCTTGAGGCCTCGGACCACATCCACCAAATGCCTTCGGGTTCCCCCGATGGTGGCTTCCATAACGTGCAAAACTCGCACAAGGCGAGTTTTAGTAGGCGCCGGTGCCCTTCGCAACTGCGAAACCGGTCAACGCGATAATGACTAGGTCCAACAGGAAGGACTGATTCTCGATGTAGTACAGATCGTAGTCCAGATTCTCGTGAATGGACTGAGTCCGGGCATAGGAGATCTGCCACAGGCCTGTCACGCCAGGCTTGGCCCGTAGGCGCTCCTGATCCATGGTGCTGTAGGTTTCGACGATAAAAGGCATCTCGGGCCGCGGGCCCACCACGCTCATCTCACCACGCAAAACGTTCAGGAAATTGGGCAACTCATCCAGGCTGTAGCGCCTGAGGAAGCGCCCCACGCGAGTGACGCGCGGGTCATATTCGTTCTGGGGCGCCACCTCATCCCCGCAATGGGTGTGGTGCATCGTCCGAAATTTGAAGAGTTCGAACGCCTTCCCGTCCTGCCCGACCCGGGTCTGACGGAAGAACACAGGCCCCTTGCTCTCCCGCTTGATCATGATGGCCGAGATCAGGAAGAAGGCCGCGCCGAAGAGCAGGACCGTAGTGGCTAAGCAGACGTCAAGAGTGCGTTTGGTCACGGCCCCAAGCACACTGACTCGGCGCTCCGGCCTGGAGATGAGCGGAATCGAATCCAGGTTCTCGATGCGCACGTTGTAGCTCATCAAGTGATAGAAACGGGGAACCACGTGGTAGTTCACGCCCAAGTGGTCTAGCTCCGCAACCAACTCCATCACATCGCGCTCGGGAGCCTCCGGAAGGGCCACGAAGACCTCGGAGATCTTGTGCAATCCGAGAATCCGGTCCAGATCATCAGTGGTTCCGAGCACGCGGCTACGCTCGATCATGGTCCCGACCTGACTCTTGTCCGCACCAATGAAGCCCACAAAGTTCAGGCCTAGTGTCGGTACCAGCAGGAACTTGCGTTGCAGGTTCTGGCCCGTGGTTCCCGCACCAATAACGGCCACGTTGCGATTGCCGATCCCCTTACGGTGCAAACCTTGGATGATCTTGAAAGAGATGAAGCGGCTGACCATCGTGAATACGAGAATCAGAATGAATGCAAATAAGAGCACGGGCCGATTCAACGTGTCCTGAGGCATGTTCAGGTCCACAGCACGATGCAACTTTACGAACCAAGCGCCGAGACCACCGACAAGCCCACTGCTCTCTTCAGCAAGACCAGGGGTTGTACGCGTCAGGAATACAAGCAGAGTGGAGACCACGAGAAATGCGGTAACCGTACTCTTGGTCACGGACTTGAACTCCTCCACGTTGAGAAGGCTCTTGATGGGCGAGTACATCCCGAACCAGTGAAAGCAGAGGAGGCAAACGGCAGCCGTTATCGAAAAGACCTCTTTGTAGGTCTCGAGGTCGTAGGAGGCGTCGACAACTCCCACCTCCAAGGGGAAGATGGCATTGTGCAGGACGAATGAGCCAAGGCACGCCAACACGACCACTGCCAGGTCCACGAGGACCTGGATGGAGAGGATCAGCGGCTCAAAGTTGCGCCGTACCAGGGTCCCGACTCGTGTCATGCGACACACATCCCCATGCACCCTCTCAGGGCACGATTACTGTCGGGGGGTATAAGTGTCAGCACAGCGTTACCGAAAAGGGGTATAGCCAAATTCCATCCTATCTTGGCATGTCCCTTTCGGGATCCCCCTTGGCCCCTGTAGTGGCCCAGGGTGAGACCTTGCCCTTCATAGATGATGATACGCGGGGTGCGGGTCGGTAATGAAGGACGGCTCTGCATGGGCGGGGACCCCGGCCCTCGGTGTATTCAAAGGAATCCGGTCGCCTTATTGGGTTCGGCGACCTGATTCGGGGACCATGAGGAGGGCGGGGACGCTATCGGCAGGAACCCCTGCAAGCCTTGGGAAGTTCTGAGCAAAGCTCCGAGGGGTGCTGGGCCCCGCATGGTCCGTGACGACTCGCAGAGCCGCCCAGGGCACCCCCGCACGCTGAGCCACCCAGGCTGCGGCGGCTGTCTCCATATCCGCGGCACAGGGGCCCAAGAACGCTCGGGCCAACCTCAGGCGCCTCCAGGGGCTGAGGACAGGGCGGTCCGCTGTGACCAACCAACCCTCCGGGCCCGGAGCCACCTTCTGCCAGGCCTCCGTCAGGAGCTGATGGGCCTCAATCTCCCGGCCCTCCCGAACCGCAAGGTCAGCCTGGATGGTGCACTTGCAGTGCAGAAGGCTCCCGATGGCCATCCCGCGCCGCAGGGCACCACACGTACCCACCACAAGGAGCTGATCGAGCCCCTCCCCCACAAGCAGGCTGGCCGCCTGAGCCGCCGCCACCTTGCCCACACCGCCGACGCAAGCCACGACCTCAGCGCCAGGCAGATCTAGGTACAACAGGTCCAGCCCTTGGCACCGACGGCGATCCCTAATCCGATCCCCCAGGCTGCCCAATTCCCCGGGCAACGCGCAGAGTACACCCGTTCTCAAGATCCTCGCCGTCATGTCCCCATTGTGACCTCGCGGCGAGGCGGACAAAAGCCCAGGCCTCACAACCTGGCCCCGGCTTGTGGCGCTTAGAAGCGCTATGCTTCTGACGGCCCCCCGGCCCCCCCATGAATATCTCCATCACCGGCGCCACCGGCTTCATAGGCAGCTACCTGCTACGCACTTTGGCTGCGAGGGGCCACAGCGTGCGCGCTCTCGCCCGGCCCGGCCGCGAGGATGCCGTCGAGAGGCCGGACGGAACAGCCGTGGAAGTCTTCACGGGAGACCTAACCGACCCGGAGTCCCTGCGCGGGTTCCTGCAGGATGCGGACTATCTCCTGCACCTGGCCAGCGCTCACGACCACTTCACCGAAGCGGAGATGCAGAAGGTCAACGTGGCGGGCACCGAGATTCTGATTGAGGAAGCCCAGAAGACCGCCGCTAAGGATTTTCAATTCATCGTGGTGTCTTCCGCGGTGATCGGGATGCCGGTGTACAGCTACTATCGCGACAGCAAGCGCGTACAGGAGAAGATCATTCGTGGGTCAGGCCTCAAGTGGGCCTCGTTCCGCCCAACTCTGGTCTACGGAGTCGGCGACATGCGCCACACCGCCCCGCTTCTCCGTAAGTGTGGAGCGGCGAAGGGCACCTACTGGGTCAAGCACGAAGGCCTATCCAAGCTCAACCCGGTCCACGTTGACGACCTCGTGGATGTCATCATGCGTTTCTTCGACTATGACCGCGCGAAGGAAGTGGACTGCATCTACGAGATCGCGGGTCCAACAGGCATCCCCTTCAATGAGTTCGTGGACCTGACCATCGCCGCCACTGGCGGTGGAGTGAAGCGTCGCAACATTCGCCGCAAGTGGATCGAACGCGCAATCTTCATCAAAGGCCTCTTCATGGACGTCACACGTGAGCGACGCGGCGCGGGGTACTTCTCCTTGCACCACGAGCACGACATCCGTGCGGCCGTCGTGGAACTGGGATGGCAACCGCGACCTTTTGCAGAAGGAATCGCCGAGGTGGCAGCAGGAGATTGGTGGCGCAAGACTTCTGGCGCCGGTGAGGCAGCACGACTGGGAACCGGCGGCGTTTAGTCGGCTATCGGGCCGCCCAGCATGCCTGCTGGCAAGGCTGGCCCGTCCGACAGCTACGGCCGCAAGGGCTGAGAGCGACGTTACCCAGCGGCCATCCTTTAGAGGCGCGCCTCAGCGGACCTTCTTGCCGGTCATCACGAGGCCCTCGAGGGGGATCGAATAGATGAAGGCCGTGACGGCGGTGGCGAGGAGGCGGGCGTCGTGGCCGTAGCCGTTGTTGTCGCGGTTGGGCTGGTAAGCGAAGGTGCCGTCGGGGCACTCGGCCAAGAGGAACCACCAGCGATTGGCCTCCATCAGGGCCTCGAAGGACTTCTTGTCGATGGAGGCGCCGAGCGCCCCGTAGGCCATCCCCATCAGGGGCGAGGCATGGGTGTCGGGGAAGCTCTGAGGCTGCTCCCCCATCAGCTTGGCGTGGAGCAAGGCGTGCTTCTTATGCACGCGGTGGGGGCTCATCCAGTGGGCGATGGCCGAGGTGCCCGAGCGTCCCATGTCGGCCCAGTTGCGGTCGCCAGCAACCGAGTCCCCGTACCACAGGTAGCCGTTCCTGCCAGTACCGCGCTGGAGGAACTCGTAGGCGGCGAGGTGGCGCTCCTCGTCGATCTCAATGCCGCAGCGGTCCATGAGGGCGAAGGCCAGCGCTCCCTGGGCGGTGATCATCGCGATCGGACCGTAGCCCTCGAAGCCGGGGTTGTGGCCCCAGCCGCCGTGCTGCTGCTCGGCGTTCTTGGGGTAGGCGTCCGGGTGGGACTCGCGCACCTTGGGGTTGACCTGGGATAGCCCGAGGTACTGCGTGGTGCAGAGGAACTCGTAGACCTCCTGCAGCTCGTCGAGCACCCAGCGGTCCTTGCTCGCGAGGTACCACTCGCTCAGGACCACGGCGGCGGCCATGTACTTCCAGTTGACTAGCCAGGAGGTGTCCTTGGTGGAGGTGTTCTGAGCGTGATAGCGAGCGCTACGCTCGACCTCGTCCAGGTACTCGCGCCTGCCGCTGGCGAGCAGCGTGAGGGGGATGAAGGTGTCGTGGATCGGGTTGCCCCAGGAACCGTTGTCGAGCTGCTGCTCGGCCAGGTGCTCCCAGAGGCGCTCGCGGATCTCCTCGGTGCGGTTGCAATCGAAGGGGAACGACTTTTCATAGGGCTCGATGCGTGCTGGCAGCTTGAGCTTCACGTCCACGCGCTGCCCGTCACGGTCGAGCTGGAGCCGGAGCTCGCGCCCCTTGGAGTCGATGGCTCGCTCGAGTGCCTCGGCAAAGTCCGCGATCGGCCCGTCGGGGCCGAACTTATCCATCCCGTATCCGTTGCGGTGCGGCGTCTCGAACCGGAGGCCTCGAGCGCCGACGATGCGGTCTCCGACGCGGACCTTCCCCGTGGCCGGAGTGCTCTCGAATACATGGCCCACGATCAGGTGGGTGGGGTGCTCGTCCTCGAGCTTCACACGAATGCCCGTGACCCCGAGGTTGTAGAGCCAGCCCTTGACCTCCGAATCGGGTCCTCTGCGTGCCTGCTTCTTCCAGGGTGAGCCGCCGGGGTAATGGTGAACCTGGGCACTCGCGGGCGCCGCGGCTATGGCGAGAGCCAGGAGGAGGAAGCGGTGCATGGGCCAGCAGGTTATCCGCCACAGCGAACCGGGCGCAAACATACGGAACCGTTTATCACCTGCGCCCCCGACCCTGTCGGCAGCCCTAATCCTCGGGTCGGAAGGCCAAGGTGTAGTAGGCGCGGGGATGGAGCACGGGCGCTCCGCCGGCACTCCGCACCCCGTCGAGGTGCAGCTCATGGAGCCAGCCCGCACGCAGGCCCTCGACCATTATCTCCACGGAGCGACCGTCATCGCCCAGAGTGCACGAGGTGATGCTCAGGGTCTCGTTTTCCACCTCGGGGCTGCCGTAGTCGGAGTGCAGGATGTAGGTGTAACTCGACAAGTCGTAAGACTCGGGGTCCAGCGCGGACTCGGGATCCACAGTCTCCGTAAACGTGAGGTGGAAGCCCTGGGGCCGCGCGCTCATCTCCAGCAACTCGAAGGGCATCTCGCCGGTCCATACCAGGCGCTCCAATCCGAAGCCCCGGCCATTGGTGCCGAGGGATGGCCAACCACGGTCCGTGCCGCCCATGATGAGGGAGCCGTCGGGAGCCCACTGCAGACGAAGGGCTCCGGTGCCCAGACGACGCCTGAAGGGGTAGCAGGCACCCTGCCAGTGGCCCTGGACCATCTCCAAGCTGACCCGCATGACCGAGGCCTCGTACTGGTCGGTGACAAACACCTGACCAGCGAATGGGCCAAAGGCACCCTCAGTGGTATCCCACACAAAGCCGGCGGGCGCGCGGCCCATCTTGTCCCGGGGGAACCACACGGACGGCATCTGGAAACTCTCTACCTGTTTAGAGACCTCCGGCATGAGCACGCGATTGGGAATCTCACCGGGGTGCTCATAGGGCCACAGGTCCTGCTCACATGAGGCCAAGCCATGGGGATGGCCCTGGAAGCTGCCGGGCTTGAGCCAGGACAGCTTGCTCGCTCCGCACCACTCGCCCTGGTTGTCCGTGTAGAACACGTCGCCCCAGGGGCTCGCTTGAACGCCAGAAGGCGAGCGCAGGCCGCAAACAGTGGGGATCATCTCCCCCTCAGGAGTGATGCGCATAGCGAACCCGCGCCAGGGAACTGCCCCGAACGGTTGGCCACCAAAAGGCTTGTTCGTGGTAATCCAGAAGTTGCCCTCGGGACCCAGGGTAGGACCAAAGTTGTACTCGTGGTAGTTGCCGCTCACCCGCCAGGTATCGCAAATGGTCTCGAACTCGTCGGCGCGATCATCCCCATCCACGTCGCGCATGCGCGTCAACTCACCGCGCTGGGCGAGGTAGATCCAATCGCCCTGGCGCAGCAAGCCCAAAGGTTCCTGCAAGCCCTCGGCGAACTTGTGAAAGAGAACGTGCTCAGCGGGATCGTCGTAGGCGTTCTCGACCACGAACACCTCGCCCCTCCGGTTACAAACCAATGGACGCCCGTCAGCCAGCAGCGTTATGCCGCTCACCTCCAAGACTAGAGCCTCGGGAATCGGCAGGGGAACGATGCGGTAATAGTCATCCTCTGTGGGATCCTGACCAACCAGCCCCGCACCCAGAGTCAAAGCAGACAGCAATATTGCATTCACCAGATCACCTCCACGCGGATACGCGCGCGCCAGGGGCGCGGGCTTTGTCCTTCTTTTTGCCAATGTACAGGCAGGCGCAGCTCCACGCCGCGCCCTACCAGAGCCGTCGGAGTCACGTCACCTGTTGAATCTTGCACACGCAGCTGTAGCGGCGGGTCCATCGCCGTGAAGTGACGCAAGCCATTCTCTCCCGGAGCCGGCATGCTCCAAGCCTCTCCACCCTCAGCCCATTGAAAAACACGCAGGGCAAGATCCGGCACCGGCTGCGCTGCACTCAGATGGAACTCCCGGGCCAGCCCCCCTGCAAAGGGCAGGGGCTGATCCTCCAGCCGCACCCCTTTCCAGCTCGACAGCAGGGTCGGCTGTCCCTTGGAATTCATGCGACGGCCGCCGAAGGCCCAGGTTGTTTCAGGCCAGACATCGCCCAAGTCCACCAGGGGCGCCAACGCTGCGCCCTCCGGCCAGTTCAGGGTGTCCGCCGACGGTGGGGACTCCAGTGCGCCCGCGCGCCCTTGCCAGGTCCCACGTGTATTGAAGAACCGCCCGCGCCAGGAAGAGGCCAGCCGGGCCGCCTGCATGTCGTAGGCGTAGTGCACCCACTCGGGGAAACCCACGGCCAAAGTGCGCGGGCTGACATCCTTCATGAAAACGCCTACACACAGCGGGCGATCGTCAGGAATAAGCTCGTAGGCCACCTCGGGACTGTTGAGCCCGCGCGGGGGCATCATGTTGTCCCCCTGCATAAGGAATGCCCACAGGGCCTCGATCTGTCGTGCAGGGTCCTTGTCCAGGACGTCCACGGGACTCTCCCCCTCAAGCCAGAAGGCAGGCATGCGCGTGTCCAAGCCTGTAGATGTGGGATCCAGTAGGAGTTGTCGGAACCAGTCGTACTCCAGGCGCTCGACCATCCCGAACAGGTTGACGGAGGTCACTCCCAGGGACGGTACGGTGCCGAACGGATGACATTGGACACAGCCCAGCCCACCAGTCCCCGCTAGCTCGTGCCCAGCTTGGATCAGGCTCGAGCTAGAAGCCAGAGGTTGAGCGCGTCCCGCACTCTCGGCCCCGTCGGCATCCCGCAAGAGGTCCACTAAGTCCCGGACGTTACTTGCACCGAAGTAAGGCATGCGAGTCTCGAGGTACGGACGCACCCGGAAGTTGGCCGGGGAGGCGTTGAGGTCTTCGAGGAGCACACTCTGCAGCCAGGAATGATTCAACTTCGAGCCCACCCCCGTAAGGGGCGGGGGGAAGCGACCTTCGTCACCCAGTTCCGCGTTCTCATCACCAGCGAAGAAATCCGCAAGAGCTGGATGGGGTCCGCCGAGATCCGAACGGCGGTGACAGGCATAGCAATTGAGGCGCTGCATACGCCGCGCCACCTGGTCCGAGCTGGAGAGAGGCGTTGCCAACTCCCCCAGGGAAGCCAGAGTCTCCAAGACGGCAGCGCGGTCAGCGGGCTCGTCGAAAACGATACGTGTGGGACCACCGTCAGCCGCGGGCGTCAGGCAACCGCTGGGCTGGCCTGGATCCAGGTCGGCCAGGGCCGGGGCATCTCCGTGCCGGGCCTGCCCCTCTCGCGACGGGTCCGGCATGCCGCTTCTGAACGAACCGCGGCGCATATCCACATTCGTCACCCCTGTGGCGTGACAGCCCACGCAGCCCAGGCTGACAAAGCGCTCACGGCCAGCGGCGATGGTCTCGGGGAGGGCCGTTCCAAAGCTCTCATCACCCGGAAAGCGCAAGGCCAGATGGCTCAGAGCCTCTGCCGGAATCGGATCGAACTCCGCCCCGGGCGCCTGCCACTGGACCTTCAGTTCCTCACCGCCTCCGTGTTCAAACATAGACACACGAATGGAGTGGGCACCCGCTTCCAGGTCCACACCACCGGTGACGCGTTTAGATCCGTGGTTGCCCCCATTGTCCACGACCATTCTTCCATCCACCTCCAACCAGGACCCATCGTCCGAAGTCAGGGCAAACGACCAGTGACCGGCCTCGGGAATCTCCACGATGCCGCTGAAGCGTAGGCCGAAGTTGTCATTGCGCTGGCGCACGCTGATGTCGAAATCCGCGGTGCTGCCAGCAGCCGCTGGGCTGACTCCCGGCCAATCCGGGCTACCCGTATCGAGACGCGCCTCGAAGTACTCGTAGCGCAGGCCCGGCACGGACTGGCCCTCGTCGAGGGGCATGATTTGTTCACGCAAGAGGTACTTGGCCAACGACATGGCTTCCTCTCCCGAGAGTCCAAGGTCAGGCATGTTCCCCGATGGACGCACCAGCAGAGGATCCTCCAAGAAGGCCGCTAGACCCACCACGTTGTATTTCCCAGCAAGCCAAGCGGACTCGATCACTCGATCGGGGTGAGGCAGAGTGCCGGGGCGCACGAAGATCTCGTCATCGATGGATTGAAGGACTCCGGTCTCGCCGCCCTCATCCTCCGTGTCCGCTTGCTCATCCTCAGCCAAGAGTTCCTGAAGAGTCCAGTCCAGATCGTAGACGTCCTCGTGCGGCCGGTGGCAGGCCACGCAGCCCGCGCCGTGAAATAGCTGTCGGCCGCGTTCCAATTCCCCGACAAGGGCCGGAATCCCCTCTTCGGAACCCTCCCCCAAGGTGCCAAGGAAGGCGACCAACTCTTCGATTGCCTGATCCCGCTCCGCAGCGGGGAGGGCCACGAGGAGATCGGGCATGCGGTTACGCGGGTGGAACTTGGCGGGTTCGGCTAAGAACTGGCGTAAATAGTCTGAACGGACGCGCCCCGCCAAGGATGCTAGATCGGGAGCTTCAAGTGGCAGCACCCGCGGAAACACAGCGGCCGGAATGGAGTGGCATGCACTGCAGTGGAATTCACTCAGCAGCCTCTCACCCCGGGGCAGGGGCTCCTCGGACAGTCCGGAATTCGATTGAAGAGCGAGTGCCGGTCCGATGGTAAGCGCGGCGGAACCGATCACCCCTAGGGCAACCCCAAGGCAACGTCCGGGCACTCCACTCAACCTCGTGAGGGCTAGCTGTACTATTGGTCTTCTCCTCGGAGCTTAATGAGCACGTCCTGATCCTCAATTGTGCTGGTGTCCTGGACGGTATCCACGCCAGCCGCGATATCCCGCAGAAGACGGCGCATTATCTTACCGCTGCGAGTCTTGGGCAGGGCGTCCGTAATGCGGATCTCTGCTGGCCGTGCCAACTTGCCGATCTCACGGGTCACGTGTGCCTGCAGAGCCCGCTTCAATTCTTCGCCCGTGTCCGCGCCTTTGCCCGGCGTAACGAAGGCCACGATAGCCTGACCCGTGAGGTCATCTGGCCGGCCGACGACGGCGGCTTCCACCACGGACTCGTGGGCCACAAGAGCACTTTCGACTTCCATGGTGGAGAGGCGGTGGCCGGAGACGTTGATCACATCGTCCACGCGGCCCAGGATCCAAAAGCACCCATCCTCATCGACGCGCGCTCCATCACCCGGAAAATAGACGCCGCTCCACTTCGACCAGTAGGTCTCCTCGAAACGCTTCGCGTCTCCCCAGATACCGCGCAACATGGAGGGCCAGGGCTTGCGGATGGCAAGTAGACCACCGGCGTTGGCCGGCAGGCAGTTGCCATCCTCGTCCAGAATGGCCGCATCCACCCCGAAGAAGGGGCGCGTGCAGGAGCCGGGCTTGGTGTGTGTCACCCCGGGCAAGGGAGACAGCATGATCCCGCCCGTCTCAGTCTGCCACCAGGTATCCACGATCGGGCAACGCTCCCCCCCGATAGTGCGCCGATACCACATCCAGGCTTCGGGGTTGATGGGCTCCCCCACGCTACCCAGGAGGCGCAGGCTGCTGAGGTCATGCCCCTGAACGTGCTCGTCGCCCCACTTCATGAACGCCCGGATGGCCGTGGGTGCGGTATAGAAAACGCTCACCTTGTACTTGGCGCAAATCTCCCAAAAGCGACCCTCATGAGGAGCATTGGGTGCCCCCTCATACATGACCTGAGTGGCGCCGTTAGCCATGGGTCCATAGATGATGTAGCTGTGCCCGGTGATCCAGCCAACGTCTGCGGTACACCAGAACACGTCGTCGTCTTTCAAGTCGAACACGTAGCGCGTGCTCAGATAGGCACCCACCATGTATCCGCCCGTGCTGTGCATGATGCCCTTGGGCTTGCCCGTGGATCCGGAGGTGTAGAGAAGGAACAGAATGTCCTCGGACTCCATCGGCTCGGGTGCGCACTCCTCGGAGGCACCCTCCATGGCCTCGTGGAACCACACGTCCCGGCCCTCCTTCCAAACGACTTCATTCTCGGTGCGACGCACGGTCAGCACCGTGTGCACTTCTGGCCGGCCCTCCAGGGCAAGGTCCACCTCGCGCTTGAGCGGCAGGACCTTCCCGCGCCGCCAGGCTCCATCGGCGGTGATCACCGCCTCACACTGGCCGTCGTCGATGCGATCAGCCAGAGACTGGGCGCTGAATCCACCAAAGACCACGGAGTGGATGGCCCCCAGCCGGGCACAGGCCAAAACGGCCATGGCCAGCTCGGGGATCATGGGCATGTAGATGGCCACACGGTCGCCCTTGGACACGCCCCGATCCCGCAGGACGTTGGCCAGCCGGCAGACATCCCGGTGCAACTCAGCGTAGGTCAGGCTGCGGGAGTCTCCGGGCTCACCTTCCCAAAGTAGGGCCACCTTGTCCCCGTTGTGCTCAAGGTGCTGGTCGAGGCACACGGCGCTGGCATTTAGCCGCCCCCCTCCAAACCAGCGGGCACGCCCGGGCTCAGTGGGCTCCAGGACCGTCTGGTAGGGCTCGATCCAGGGCAAATTCTTGGCCACCCGGTCCCAGAACACCTCGGGCTGCTCGATCGACTCGGCATACATACGCTCGTACTGCTCCTCACTGCTGACGTGTGAGCTTTCCCGGAATTCGGAAGAAGGCGGAAACGAGCGCGACTCGTGGAGGACGTTTTCGATCTGGCTCATGAATTGGGTGCCGAAGATGGGAGCGGCGAGTGTAGCAGGAGAGAAAGTTACGGGATTGGGGCAAACCTCGGGAAGGTCTTCCGATGGAAGGAGGGACGGTAGAACGACCATGAATCACTTCCACGACGACCCCCTCAATCACGACCCCGAGCACCCCGGTCCCAGACCAGGCGAGTGGTCGCTGGATGCCTCCTCCTTGAACGCCAATGCCGCTCATCGACAGCCCCCCACGCCCCTAGGGGATCTGGCTCAGGTGATGATCGTAGGGCGGGACGGCCCATGGGCCCTCGTCTTCGTACCCCTGAACCGGGATCTGGTCTGGGTCGATCTGGAGCGCACGCCCTTCTGCCTCCAGGACTACGACCCCTTGGCGAGCGAATCCAGCGAAGACTCACCTGCCAGCTCCGGAGACGAGTGGGACTCTGAGGGCGACTGGCCCCTTTACTAGCCCTGGCTGAGAACGGCCACGTGGCAGCGCCTGCCAGCAGGCAAGTAATACGGAAGTACCAGGGGCTGGAATCCCAGCTCAGAGCCCCCGGCAGCTAGGGCCGATCATTTTTGCCCCTTTCTCGCCCCGTGGGGTCCGCGATCCTCGGACTAGGGAGTATGGAATCGACTCCCCTTTTCTCCCTTCAACGATCCGGTGCCATCCCCCGGCCCGGCGCAGCGCTTGTCGTTGCACGTTGGAACGCATGGGCACGCCTGTGGTTTCCTGAAACCGGCGAAGCGGCCTGGGTGAATATGGACGAGCTTGATTTCACGCCCCTTACTGCGTTGGGTCAGGATTGCGTTCCGCGCGCCTGACCTACCCCCCCCTTGCGCAGCACGGGCGACCAGGCCCCCGAGTTCCAGCCCCCTGGAGTTCGGGGGCCACCTTCTTTTCTGGAGCGAGCTTTCCCCGAGTCGGACCGCCCTACACGGCGCGGCGGCGGAAGAGCGTGAAGTATCGGGCCACCCGGCTTGCCAGGCGCGCCGGCTGGAGGACCTCACGCATGAGGCGCTTGGGCCGAGTATAGAAACGACGGTAGCCCTGGCGAATCTTGGCCTGGATCTCGTCCGGTCCCATGGCAGCGCCGCATTCAAGGGGCTGAAAGCCGGTCATGTTCGCGTAATCGATCTCCCCCTCCCCTTTGACCTGCTTGTACAAGGGCGTCCCCGGGTAGGCCGTCACGGCGCAGAATTGAACCTGATCGGGATCGAGTTCATCGACCAAGGCGATGGTCTTGTCCGCCATCTCAGGGGTTTCCTCGGGGAAGCCGATCATGCAGAAGGCGCGCGACTCGATGCCATTGTCGCGGCAGGCCTTAAATACTTCCCGTGCGGCCGACAGGTCGTTCAACTTGTTGCCGCAGTGTTCTTTTTGAATGCCCGCGTCTCCCGACTCCACCCCGAGGGAGATGTGCTTGCAGCCAGAAGCCCCCATGACTTCCAGCAGTGGGCGGTCCAGGGTCTTGATCGCCGTTTCACACTGCCAGATCAAATCGTCCATACCGCGCTCCAAGATGCCCTCGCAGATCGCCCGTACGCGATCCTTGCGGGTCGTGAAGATGGGATCGCGAAAGACCACGTGGCGCAGACCATGGTTGAAGTAGAGGTCTTCCAACTCCGCGAGTACGCTCTCGGGACTGCGGAAACGAAAGCGTAGGCCTTGGGCCAGGGTGTAGCCGCAGAAGCTGCAGTCCAGGGGACAGCCCCGTGAAGACTTGAGGGTGGTCACTGCACCGGGGACACCCGGGAACTTGTAGCGCTCGTTGTGAAGCAGGTGTCGGGACGGCAGAGGAAGGTCGTCGAGGCTGTCGATCTTGCCCCGGTCCGGTTCGTGTACGACCTCCCCATCGGCTCCCATCCAACTGGTGCCCTCAATTCCCTCGAGGGGTTGGTTGCTGGCCACGCGCTGCGCCACATCGCGCAGGGTGTATTCCGGCTCACCACGTACGACTAGGTCGACGGCATTGGCCTCAAAGATCTCCCCTGGCGTGTAGGTGACCTGGCTGCCAAGAATGGCGACCGGCGCAGAAGACTGTTCGCGTATCTCACGCGCCAGGGCGAGGTCACGATCCAAGGATGTGCTCGAGGAATCCAGGCACACAAGCGCAGGCTCGCACTTCAGAACCGCATCCCGAGTGCCGGCTAGGTCAAGCTCCTCAGCATCGGCGTCGATCAGCCGAACCTCGTGGCCCAACGCCTCAAGGACCGAGGCCACGTGGGCCAATTCGATCGGCGGGTAGAGAAGCTCCGGGTGAACGGCCATGCCAAAGCCTCCCATCAGTCCGCGGCTGACGCGGAACTCGGGCGGGCTGGGGGGATTAACGAGGACGACCTGCATGGCTGTTACCTCCCGCAGTCTACCGCGACCGTCAGGAGAACGATGGAGGGAAGATCGGCCAGCGCCTCCTCCTACTGGAGGCCCTCCCCCAAAATGAGAAGGTTGCCCTTGCCCAAAGCCTAGGAACGGCGCAATTCCGCTCCCGACTCCCTCAACCCACGCTCGAGCCGATCGAGGAATTTAGCGCAGTCCTTGTCACTGAGAGTGCGCTTGTCCGACTGCAACTGCAGATGGTAGGCCAGCGATTTGCGCCCTTGTCCCAGATTTTCACCCCGGTACAAATCGAAGAGTTCCAGGTCCCGCACCAGCCCCTTGCCTGCCTTTTCGATTAGAGCCTGCACGTCGCCGGCGAGCGTCTCCTCGGAGGCCAGCACGGCCACGTCCAGCTTGACACCGGGGAAGCGCGGAATGGGCCTGTAAGCGCTAGCCGCTTGCGGTGCTCCCAAGACCTGATCCAAAGAGATCTCAGCCAAGGCCACGTCGCAGGCCAACTCCCCTTCCAGGCCTAGGGCCACAGCCACCTCAGGATGCAGTTCGGCAAGCCGCACAAGCGGCGGCTCCGAATCCCCCACCCGGGCGACAAGGGCGCGAGCGGGGTGGGCCCAGGAAGGAGCCTGCTCATCCAGGGTCCAGATCGGGGCCTCGAGTTCCAAGTGTACGAAGAGATCCTGCAGCATCCCGCGTAAATGCAAGAGGCGAGAATCATCGAAGGCTGCGTCAGGGGAAGCACAGGGCATGGCCCAGGCCAGAGCCACCTCATGGCGTTCGATGGGCTGACCATCGACGGCATCAGGATTCGGCACGTAGGCCTTGCCCACTTCAAAAATCCGCAGGTCATTGCTCTGACGGCGCCCCTCGGCGAGGAGCCCCAAAAGACTGGGCAGCACGGCGCGGCGAACACGAGACATGCCAGCGGCCACGGGGTTGACCACCTCTACGTGCGGCTTCGCCGTCCAACCCAGAGTCTCCAAGAGGTCGTCGGACTGAAAGCTATAGCTCATCACCTCGTGCATCTGGCCCGCGCCGGCCAGGCGGTCCTGCACGCGCCGAACGAGATTGCGCCGAGCATCCGAGGGCGGCGGCACGACGTCCGCGACCAGAGACGCCTCTGGTACGTTCCCGTAGCGGTGGATGCGTCCCACCTCCTCCACGAGGTCCTGGGACAGCGTTAGATCCTTGGTGGCTCGCGCCGAGGGGATGGCCACGTTCCAGGTGCCCGTGCCACTCGAGCAGGCCAGTCCCAAGCGCTCGAGGATGGAACGGATTTCGCCATCAGCAAGGTCCACACCCAGCGCTCGGCGGACGTGATCCCCCGACAGTTCGATCTCCATCGCCGGGTCTGTCCAGTCTCCACAATCACTAATGGCTGCCGGTAGAGATACATCCGGCTGCCATTCGCCCAACAGGTGCGCGAAATGCGCCAGAGCCTTGGCGGGCAAGGTCGGGTCCAGGTGCTTTTCGAAGCGCGCGGAAGAGTCCGTGCGCAAACCCAAGCGAGAGGAAGTTCGACGTACCGTGGCGGGGTGGAAGGTGGCTACCTCAAGAAGTCGACGGGAGCCGGTTTCCCCCACCCTCGAATCCAATCCGCCCATGATTCCTGCAAGAGCCACGGGCTGCTCTGCAGAACACACGAGCAGGTCGCCCGATTGAAGTGCGCGCTCTTCCCCATCAAGGGTGGTAAAACTGCAGGGCTCTGAAGCCTCGCGCACCACAACACCCCCGGGCACTTCCGCCAGATCAAACACGTGGTTGGGCTGGCCAAGGTCCAACATGACGAAATTGGAAAGGTCGACGAGACCATCAATGGGTCGCTGCCCAACCGCCAGGAGCAGGTGCCGCATCCAGATGGGCGACGGCCCCGCTGCGACATTATCCAAGACCAGTCCCATGTAGCGGGAGCAAGCCGGAGTCTCGATGCGCACATCGAAGGCCGCGTCGGAACCCACCTCGGGTAGGGACAGATCCAAGGGTTTGAGAGGTCGATCGTAGATGGCGCCCAGCTCCGCGGCGATTCCACGCACACCCCAAAGATCCGGGCGATGGGTCAGTGACTTGTTGTCGATCTCGATGACCCAGTCCTCTAGTTCGAGGGCCTCAGCCACGGAGGAGCCCACCTGGGAATCAGGGGGCAGGACCCAGATCCCGTCGTGCTCGTCCCCCAGCTCCAGCTCGCGCACGGAGCAGATCATCCCGCGCGACTCCACGCCGCGGATCTTGGACTTCTTGATCTTGAAATTGCCGGGCAGGACCGTGCCTACGACGGCCACGGCTACCTTTTGGCCCGCATCCACGTTGGGCGCACCGCACACGATCTGCAGGGGTTCTGCATCCCCCACGGCCACCCGGCACAGGCTGAGCTTGTCCGCATCCGGATGCCGCTCACGCGAAAGGACCTCGCCCACGCGCACAGAGGCCATATGCGGAGCGAACGGCTCCAAGCCTTCGACCTCACAGGTGGAGAGGGTCAGATCTTCGCAGATCTGCTCGGGGCTCAGCCCTTCCAGGTCCACGTGCCGACCGAGCCATTTGATGGAGACCAACATTAGAACTGCTCCAGGAAGCGCAGGTCGCCGCCCAGCAGGTGGCGTACGTCATCGATGCCATAGCGCAGCATCACCAGCCGCGAGAGACCCAAGCCGAAGGCGAAACCACTCCACTCGTCGGGATCAATGCCCCCCATGCGCAGCACGTTCGGGTGAACCAATCCGCAGGGCAGAAGCTCAATCCAGGTAGTGCGCTTGCACACGCTGCAACCCTTCTCGCAGAAAGGGCAGCGGGCATCTAACTCGAAGCCTGGCTCCACGAAGGGGAAGTAGCCGGGACGCAGACGCACATCGAGATCCCGTCCGAATATCCCGCGCAGAAGAGTCTTCATGGCGCCGATCAGATGCCCCACCGAGATATCCTTGCCCACCACAAGGCCCTCCATCTGATGGAAGGTGTGCTCGTGGCTGGCGTCGGTGGTCTCCTGCCGGAAGACCTTGCCCGGCGCCACGGCTCGGAACGGCGGCTTGAGCTGTTCCATAGCGCGCACCTGCACCGGACTGGTGTGGGTACGCATGACCAGATGACCCTCGGGGTCGCAGAAGAACGTGTCCTGGGAATCCCGGGCCGGGTGGTCGGAGGGAATGTTCAGGGCCTCGAAGTTGTAGTGGTCGAGCTCCACCTCGGGACCGTCCAGCACGCTGTAACCCATGGAGGTGAAGAGGTCCTCCAATTCCCGGGTGACCTGGGTGATCGGATGCAAAGAACCGCGACGCTGGGCTACACCGGGCAGCGTCGGGTCAAACCCTTCGCCACTCAACTGGGCGGAAAGCGCCTCCTTAGCCAGCTCCGCCTTACGCTCCTCGATCGCTGCCAAGACTGCAGTCTTGACCTCGTTGGCCCCCTGGCCAGCCGCGCGCCGCTCGGTAGGCTCCAGCGTGGGGATCGCAGCTAGAAGCCCGGCCACAACGCCCTCCTTGCCCAGGTACTCGCGGTCCACGGCACGCAGGGACTCGGCCTCGGTGGCCGCAGCCACCTTAGCCCGCGCTTCGCTCAGGATCTGCTCCAGGTCAGTCATGGTATGGGGTGCAGGTTGCGGCCGGGATGGGCCAGAAACAAGGACGGAAAAGAAGAGACCGCCGGGGATCGAAAGATCCACCAGCGGTCTGAACAATCCGTCTCGGGACGGACCACGGCCCGGACGCCAGCGGGGAAGCCCTAGACTAGGGCCCCGCGAGCCTCCTCGACCAAGCCGTCAAAGGCCTTGGGATCGTGGATCGCAAGCTCTGAGAGCTGTTTGCGGTTAATGTCGATGCCGGCCTTGGCGAGGCCCGAGATGAAACGTGAATAGTTCATCCCGCGCATGCGCACCGCCGCATTGATACGAATGATCCACAGGCGCCGGAACTGGCGCTTGCGCTGCCGGCGGTCACGGTAGCTGTAGGCCCAGGCACGTAGCAGGCTCTCACGAACCGTACGCCAGAGCTTCGAGCGCCCGCCGCGGTAGCCGCGAGCCTGCTTGAAGTAGCGCGATTTTTTCTGGGCACGAGGTGCCCCGTATGTGACGCGTACCATAGATCAGCCCCCTCCCATCATGCGCTTGAGCAACTTGGCCCAGGTACCTGATGTAATGATAGGGCGACGCTTGCCACGCTTAGCGGCAGCGCTGCGAATGGCGTGCATGTGGCCACGATGCGGACGGTTGGATTTGAGCTTCCCGGATTTCGTCATCCGGAATCGCTTCTTGACCGCCCCTTTGGACTTCATCTTCGGCATAGGATTTCCTCGGACTTGGACCACTGTGGCCCGTCAAACGAATCCCCGGTCGCTGGCATGCCTACCGCTTGCGGGGGTCTGGAAACACGGCGTCCCCAGAGCTTGGACGGGCTGAGGATAGCCCCTTGACCCGTATGGGCAAGCCCTGCCCACGGAATAACGCGCCCCTTACCACAATCCCGCCACAATCCCGCCACAGAGGGCCTCAATTGTAGCGTACGCTTGGAGTACCGAATTCCCCTTTGCCCTCCCCACAATGCGCCTTCTCACCCACATCCTCCCCGGCCTACTGCTTTCCTGCGGTCTTGCCGCGGCATCCGCACCGACCACCCAGGACCTCTACGACGACACGATTCTGCGCGAGGTACGGATCGACTTCATGGACACAGACTGGTGGCAGAAGCTCAAGCAGGGCTGGCCCAACGGCCCGGACATTCTTGCGGATCTGACCATCGACAGCGTCATTTACCCGGGAGTGGGCGTACGCATCAAGGGCAACAGCTCGTACTTCTTCCTGCCTCCCGGCTCACAGAAGGTCTCCCTGAACGTGAGTGTGGACTTCACGGACCCACTCTTAAGGGTCTATGGCATGAAGACCTTGAATCTGAACAACGGCATCGAGGACCCCACCTTCTGCCGTGAGGCCACCTACCAGAACTTCATCTACGGCTACAGCCCGAACGGTCGCGGCAACCACGTCAAGGTGGTGCTCAATGGTAGTAGCTGGGGGATCTACGCGAACATCCAGCAATACAACAAGGACATGCTGGAGGAGTTCTACGTGAACGAGGACGGCGCGCGCTTCAAATGCCCCAACAACCCCAACGGGCCGGGCCTGCGCTACAAGGGTGCCAATCAGGGGAGCTATACGGGCGCCTACGAACTACACAACGATGGAGGCCTGGCCAGCCCCTGGCAGGTCCTGATTGACACCTGCGATCGCGTGACCAACGAGCCGCTCGCCAATTACGACAACATCGACGATCAATTCTCCATCGACCACGCTATGTGGACGGTAGCCCTTGAGAATCTGTTCATGGATGAGGACTCCTACATCTCCAAGGGCGCGGACTTCCAGGTGTACTGGGACCTGCACGAAGGTCGCATGCACCTACACCAGCACGATGGAAACGAGTCCTTCGGGGTGAGCTACTTCGGTTGGCCGGGCGGCACCCTCTGGCAGCTCTCGCCTTTGCACAATGCCAACGACCCCAACAAGCCTGTCATCAGTCGCCTCTGGGGGATTCCCGAAGTCAAGCAACGCTACATGGCGCACCTGCGCACCATGCTCAACAATGGCTTCGATTGGACTGGCGAAATGGAGGATCAGATTCTGGGCTACAAGGCCATGATCCAAGCCGATGTTCTCGCAGACGACAAGAAGATCTACAGCGACCAGGACTTCCTGGACAACTTCACCCAAAACGTTGTGATCTCCGATGGTGCCGGCGGCAACATGACCGCGCCGGGCCTTCAGCTGTTTGTGGAGGGCCGTCGCGCGTTCCTCCTCGCCCACCAGGCGGTCAAGAAGAAGGCCCCGGTCATCCCGGCCGTCTGGCACACCCCCGTGAACCCTCTGCCCACCCAGTCGGTGCGTGTCATGGCGCGCGTGGATGGTCCCGACAAACCTGTGGGGCTGGTCAAGCTCTGGTACCAACCCGCCCCCGGGCGCTACTCCCAGATCCCCATGCTCGATGATGGGCAGAATGGCGACGGCCTCGCAGGCGACGGTCTGTACGCAGTCGACGTACCCATCTCAGGGGGGATCGGCCAGCGTGTGTCCTATTACGTCAGCGCCGCGTCGGCCACGGCCAACGCACCTTTGATCTTCTCGCCCCTGCGCACCGAATTCTCCCCTCTGACCCTCGGCTTCCAGTACGGCCAAAGTGGCGTAAAAATCACCGAGTACATGTACTCCGGCACGGACGGGGAGTTCCTGGAATTGACCAACGTGACTTCCGCTGCCATCGACCTGACGAGCTGGAGCCTAGACGACGAGAGCGCAACTCCGGGCGCATTCGACTTGAGCCCGGTGGGCCCCTTGGCCGCAGGCGAGTCCATCGTGATCGCGGGCGTGGACCCCTCCGGATTCGCCAGCGCCTGGAACCTCGCGGGCACACGGGTGTTCGGCCCGAACACGATCGCACCCTTGGGTCGCGACGACTCCATCAATCTCTACGATGCCAGCGGGCAATTGGTGGACCGACTGATCTACGGAGACCAGGCCATTCCAGGTAGCCCGCGAGCCAAGGACCAGAGCGCTCAGGTATGCCTTGAGGGTCTGGGGGCAGACAACGCTTTCCGCTGGCAGTTGGCTTTGGACGGCGACGTATTCGGGGCCTGGACCTCCAACGGCGGAGACGTTGGTAGCCCGGGAACCTGGATCGCCGTGAACTGCCCCGGTCTGGGAGATGCCTACTGCACGGCTACCGCCAACTCCACCGGAGCACCAGCCGTGCTGGCCGCTGACGGCGACCCGCGCGTGGCCCAAAACGATCTGGACCTGCTCTGCAGCTCCTTGCCGCCCGGTAAGTTCGGTTACTTCCTCATGTCCCAGACCCAAGACTTCCGACCCCTCGTGGGCGGAGGGCAGGGCAACCTCTGTCTCGGCGGGGCCATCGTGCGGTTCTCTCAGGACATCCAGCAGGCCGCCCCGGATGGGACGGCTAGCTTCTCGCCGGACCTATCAAGCCTCCCCGGAGGAGTGTTGATCGCTCCCGGCGAGCGCTGGAGCTTCCAGTTTTGGTACAGGGACTCCAACCCCGCCGTCACCTCGAATTTCTCCAACGGTGTGGAGATCGGATTCCAGTAGGAAGGCGGGACAGTCCCCTATTCCTTCTTCGGCTC
>JAPKBO010000197.1 GCA_028823395.1 Planctomycetota bacterium
CAACCGCCCGGCCTTCGCGCCGAACGGCTTGCCGATCTTGTTCGCATCGTTCGGCATCATCCTGTCGTAGAAGTCCTCCATCCCCTTCCCGCCGATGGTCAGGTCGTCGCCCTTCACGCTGCCGCTGTCGGATTCGAGGATCTGCTTCGCGATGGCCTTGCCTACCACGTCCTCGATTGGCTTGCCGATGGCCCCGGACGTGCCGCTGACCACCACGCCGCGCCTGTCAATCTTCGCGTGGAATGCGGTGTCCTCGCCTTGGGTCGCGGATACAGCCTTTACCCCCCGAAGATCCGCCCCGAGGCCCATTTTTGTCAGCGGGCCTGGCCCCCAGGAGGGGGGGGCCTCATCCAGTGAATCCCACGGACCCCCCACAACCGCACCGTACAGATTGAGCGCATAGAACTTGTCAGGGATAAGGCTGGGGACGGTTTGCGAACTACTCCACTTGATCTCATCGACCACCTTCCGCAGTTCGCTCTCGTACCGCTTCACCTGCATCTTCCCCGTCGTCCACGCGAGGTAGTCGTACCCGTTGGTGGCAGCCCACTGAACCATCCGCTTCATCGCGAGCGTGCGCCAGGTGGCCTTGAAGGGGGCATCGGGGACGCCGACCGGAATTCCGGCCTCTATGTGTGCCGCAAGGTCATCGCGGTCGGACTCCTCGATGAACGCCCGCGCCTCGCTTTCCGTGCCCGCAAACTTCTTGATCCCGTGCTCGGTGGACACCACCCACTGTCGCGCACGCGCATACCCCTCCTTCCGCCCCGCCTGGTGCCAGTCCGATTGCACCTCCTCCATGAACAGCACGCGCTTGCCGTCCGCCGTCGTGCGGTCATTGAAGCGCACATGCGCGAGGACGTTCGGGTGCTCGCCGTAGTGGCCGCCTGTGTAGGACTGCGGGCTTTTATGGCGCCTAACCGTGGCGAAGCTGGTCAGTGAATCGGCATGGTCCTGCGCCTCTGCGTGGGTTGAATACGACCCCACCACTTCACGGCCACGGGGCTCGGCAGGATCCAAAACCTCCCACGCCTCAGCCGCCTTCTCCGGCAGCCTCAGCAGCACCTCGCGGTAGTTCTCGCCGCCGGGCTCTACCAGGTTGCCGTCGCCGAACTTGGTGGGGAGGGAGTTGGTTGAGCCTGAGCCGTCGCCCATCATCACCTCCCCGGTATCGAAATCCAGGAAGCTCGGCTTGACCTGACCATTAGCACCAGAGTCAATAAACGCCTCTGCCTCTTCTTCTGTTGCGAAGTCCCCGAGCACCCCCTCATTGCGCGTATCAAAGACGTACAGGCGGCCTGGGACAAGTTTGTCCCCCAGCACCACCTCCTCAACCCGAACCTTGTGCGCCGCGATCCACTCCTGAAGCTCCGCCTTCGTGATCTTCTTCTGGCCCTTCTTCTCAGCGAAGAACTCGTCCATTGCCGACCACATCCACTCCTCCGCTTTGACCGACTTGCCCAGCAGGCCGCCAGCCGCGGACTTCACAAACAACTGGCCCGGCCTGAACGAATCGCGCGTCAAGTCCGTGACCGCACGCACGATGTCCGCGTTGCCCGTCTTGCGCGCCCATGCCAGTAGGTCGGCCTTCGCGATTCGCTTGTTCTTTGCCTTGACCTGCGCCTCAAAGAACTCGGGCAGTCCCGCGCGAACCAGCGCCGCCTCGCCTACGATTCCGGTCAGGATGCCGCCCGTCTTGGCACTCGACGCGGGGACGTAGAGCTGAAGCGGGGTCCAGGAGTCACCTTCGAGCGACTCGACCGCTCGCTCAAGCTGCGAGTACAGCGGCGGGGCGGCGGCGAAGCGTACGTCCGACAGGTCTCCAATGGTCGGGTTCTTTGCGAGAACCAGCGGGCCAACCTGAATCACCTCCTCCGCTGCGTCGATCTTTTCGTGCGTCTTTCGGTCGTAGAAGTACCCGTGGCGCTCAGGGTCCATCCCAACCTGCACCCAGGCGGGATCGCTCAGAGCCTCTTCTGCGCGAGCCTTTGCCTCTTGGGGGGAGACCTTCTTGTGGTCCCCGCGGATCATCGCAAAGGGGGACTTCTTTGCCCCAGCCGCAATCTTCAGAGCCGCCGGTTCGGACATGCGGAATTCCGCGTTCGTCACCGCCGCCACTGAGCTGTACCCGATGACCTTCGCCGTCCCACGCCCGGCGTGGATTGTCGGAACCCACACGCCATGACGGGTGTACGCGGGGATGTCGAGGCGGAGGCCAACGCGCTCGCCTTCTTCCAGGTCGTCCGCCTTGCCGATGCCACTAGCCTTCGCGCCCAGTGCGCGCTCCATGTCAGAGCGAGTCGCGGGGTCAGGGACGAACCTGTAAGGGAGTACAGGCTTGTAGCGATCCACTAGGTCGCGGTACTCGGCGCGGGTCACGCCGCCGCCAGCCTTGATCGCAGCGGCAGCCTCCGTCAGTTCTGGGGCTCTACCCGCCGCGGCGTAGCGGGTGTCCGGGTTCGTGGCGTCGAACGTGCCCCGGTTGCCGGTTGCGGACTTGATCTGCTTTTGATTGAAGGGGCGCCATGTGGTGTGCGTGGGCACCCCGTCCCCGTCAGCCTCTAGCGTTTCGGCGCTCGTTCCCGTGAGACGCTCCATGTGCTGCTCGCCCACCTGGAACACATCCACATGGGTAAAGCCATCATGCCCAAGCTCCTCAGCCATCGCCTGGAAAGCGGGGTTGTCCGCAAGAACGTAGGCGTCCACAACAAGCTCCGAGAGGGCGTTATACCCGCCAGCGGTAGCGTCCCCGTCCTTGTCCTCTTTCCTGTCGGCGTGTTTCTCAAACCGATCCGCCGCCGATTGGAGGTCGTCCGAATCTATTTCGTTCTCGCTGGAGTCAACGAGCTGCACCATCCCATCGTTCCACTGTTCTCCCAGATCGGACAGGACATCCAACACCCCGTAATTACGGAGCATCCCCATTTCCTCAAACAGGTCCGCGAGGTTGACGCGCGGGTCATCGCGGTACAGTCCGCCGATATGCAGCGGGTTCTTGAGGGACAGGTAGAAGGCCCCCGCGTTGGCGCCCTTGTTGAACTGCGGCGCCCCAGGGAAAAAGGACTTCTCATCGCGAGAGGCCGCATACACAGAGGCCACGCTCGGGTTGTCTGTGAACGAGAGCGTGGCGCGGTTGTAGCGCGTCCTAAACCCATCTGGCTTTGGCACCTTGGCAAATCCACGGTACACGACCAGCGGCTTCCCGTCAGCGTCCACGGCCTTGCTGTCGCCGAACCACTTCTTGAACGGCGCGCTGTTCGTCTGGCCCGCCGCGGCGAAGCTTACTTTGCTGGCTTTGCGGGCTTGATCGGCCCCTTGCCGTTTCCGGCTTGCCGAACCTGTTTGTCGAGTTCCAGCGCGGCTGCCAGCACCTGGTCTCTTTCCAGCTTCTTCTGCGTATCGTCTTGCACCATCGCTAAAATACTCCGATTTCGCGGACCGAGAACCCATCGCCTGGTGGGTCTGCTGTTCAAAGAACCATAGCACCGCTTGCGCGGTCTTGCCATTCACGTCCCTGGCAGAGCCTATCTTCTCGAAGAGGCTCTGGGCGCTGGCGCGCTCGACATCGGTCGGCGCATCATGCACCCCCTCCTTGGAGAGTTGACCCGAGAACGCACGCCCAAAGTGGCGCCCCCACGTCCGTGTGGCCCAGCGGTCGATGGTGGTTTCGCCCAGGCCGTTCAGGTTCAGCATGAACTCCCCCACCTTGGGGCCAAAGATCCGCGAGCCCGTCATTACGTCGGCCAGTTTGCCAGCTACCCCCATGGTGGGGGCTTCACTAATCATCCCGTGGTCCCTCACACCGCGCCACTTCAGCGACTTGTTGCGCGCAGCCCCACGGCGGACGCTACGAATCTCCTGCAGCGTGTGCATCGACATAATCCAGTCGATACCACCGCGAAGCCCCTTCGTTTGAATGATGTGATCGAGCACGCCCATCCCCTTGGCGATGGTGTTGCCTTGATGCCCAAACAGTGTGTTGTTCGTCGGCTTCAGGCGCGGGATAACGCCTGTTGCCTTCCACACCCCATAGGCATGCGAAGCGTCATACCAGTTACGCTCCGCTTTCTGACCGTTACTGATAAGCCCCGCCATGATGGTGAACATCCGGCGGTTATACTTTCCCCTCCGCAGTTCGGGATGAACGAGACTTGTGAGCCTAAACGCCTCGCCAATGTCGGCTTCGTACCAGTCGGCCCCGCTCCGCACCTGATCCATCTGGTAGTCAAATTCCTTGAGCATGTCAGCGAGGACGGCGCGCACAACGCGCGGATCTCGAAAGTCACGCACATGGGGGGCATTCAAAATGCCCATGATGTCAGAAGTCAGCATCTGACCGTGCGGGCCGGTGCCATCCCAGACGGGCCCATCCTTGCCCTCCTCGCGGTGTCTTACCGCCGAGGCGAACCTAACGTCCGTGATCTCCACGTCCGCCGCGTCGAAGATGACGTAGTTGTACGAGCCCTCGCCCTTGCCGCGGCTGGTGCCGTCGAGGTACTTGATGCCGCGGATGCCGGCGGCGTGGAGGACGAGAGACGCGGCTTTATCGGAGTCTCCGGGGAGCATGTGGGCAACGCGCCCCGCGTCTACTTCCTTCTTTGAGAAGCCGTTGGACATGGCTCGGTACACCCCCGCCCCTGTGATGTCTTGTGCCGCCATAACATCGGCGTGGAAACCGCGAGAAACGGCCCCCGATCCCTCTAGGCCGAGTTGCACTTCCCGAGATTGCGCCGACAGCGGTTCGTCCCACAGCAGGTACTCGTCCTCCTCCGGCGCGAGTTCGACCGTGTAGAGCGCGCTCGTAGAGGTAGACGGGGTTATAGAGAGAAGGCCACGCCTATGCAGTTGTGCGGCAACGTCAAAGACAACGGCCCTCTCGTATGTCTGCTGGTATGGGGTGACGGTTGCCCCTGGGGTGGTGCCAAACGGAAGCCACGTTTGAAGGTTGTAAGCGGACGAGGAGGCTAAGACGGTAAGCGACTGTGACACCGGGGCGCCGCGAGCAAGCGACTCGTTTTTCAGGCTCGTTTCAACTTGCGCCAGTACATCGTCCACAGAGAGGCGCCCCACCTTGGGCTTACGCAGGCTGGTTTGACTGTATCGCCTAGCCCGCCGGTCCCACGTTTCGGCGGCATCCCCCGCGATTGCCCTTGCGTCGGCAGAGTGCGGAAGGACCACCACGGCGCCTTTCCCCTCCCGCACCTCCATCATCTTCTTGTACCACTCGGCAATCTTCTTCTTGGTCGCGAAGTACAGCCCCCACCCATACGCCTGATTGCCCTCGCCGCTGCCGATGTGCTCCGTCGAGAACTTCTTGAACCGCGCACCGCTACCGCTGTAGGCGGCGGCGAACATCGTCCCCTGCCCCTCGATGTCGTCCTTCTCGCCAACGTCGAACAGCTTGTACTGCTGCGCCTTCGAGCCCTTCTTCGGCTTCTCCGCGCGCGCCTTGCCCTTCTTCTCGACCTTCTCGAAGAGCCCCTCTTCCTGCGGCATCTGCGCGGGGAGGTCGCCATCTTTCTTTTCGCCCGCCGAGGCGAAGTTGGGATCCCTCTCCCCCCACTCGTCAGACGGTTGCCAGTCCTCTTCTTTGGCCCGCCAGTCCTCGCCTTCCGGTGCAATTCCGCGAGCCCTGCGCTCGGCCTCCCTCGCCTCTTCTAGCGTGTCGTACTTCCTGCCCGTGAGGTCTTCCAGCTCGCGGAGTTGCTCCTCTGCCTGACGATCACGGTCAGCTTTATATGCCTCCTCCTCAGCCGAGAAGTCCTGTATCTCGCCCTCGGGCATCTGGTTGTTCTCGATGGCATCGTAAATGTCTTGCGGGTGAATATCCCCTAGTTCGCGCCCTGGGAAGTACCCCCCCTCTACCAGCAATTCGAGCAAACGATGGCTCTCCGTTATGCCCCTAAACCCGCCCGCGGCATTTACCAGCGGCGATTTGCCCACCGGGGCCACCCGCGCATTTGCATCCACGCTCTCCAGCGCCTCGGCAATCCCTCGCATCTCATCCAGTCTCTGCCTGTCGTGGACATCGCGGAGGTCGTTGTAATGCTCCGGGCGGATGTCGATTCCACCCTGTGAGCGGATCAACTCGCGCACCGTTAGCGGGGCCTTCTCCTTCGGGGGTTTCTTTACCTTGTCCCGGTTCCGTTTCTGGAGCGCAGCCTTGCGCTTGATCTTCGCCAGCCGTTTCTGGCGCGCAGCCTCCTCCTCCGTGTCCGGCGGGGCGGCCTCCTCTGGCTTCTTCTCCTGCTCTTCCGCAGCCTCCACCTCGGTGTCCGG
>JAPKBO010000024.1 GCA_028823395.1 Planctomycetota bacterium
GAGAACGTGGAGTGGCTGCAGTATCTGCCCTACACCGACCGGTACGACTACCTGTCGGCGATGAACAACAACTTGAGCTACAGCCTGGCCGTCGAGGCCTTGATGCCCGAGTTGGAGATCCCCCGCCGGGGAACGATGATTCGCATGATCTGCGCGGAGATGAACCGCATCGCCTCCCACTTGGTGGCCTTCGGCACCTATGGCTTGGATATCGGGGCGTTCACGCCCTTCTTCTACGCCTTCCGCGAACGCGAATGGATCCAGGCCCTTTTCGAGAAGATCTGTGGGGCGCGCCTGACCTACTCCTACATCCGCATCGGTGGTGTCTTCAATGACACGCCTCCCGGCTGGCTTCAGGAAGTGGCCGACTTCTGCGATGTCTTCGAGGAGAAGTGGCAGGAGTACTACGACCTGTTGATCGAAAACCACATTTTCGTTCAGCGCACGGCCAACGTGGGCGTCATCTCTGAAGAGATGGCCTACGACTTCGGCTTGACCGGACCCATGCTGCGCGGCAGCGGCGTGGACTTCGATCTCCGCCGGGATATGCCCTACCTCGAGTATGGCGAAGCTTATGATGCGGGCGCCTTCCGCGTGCCCATCGGCACCGGCGAGAAGGGGACCGTGGGAGACTGCTGGGATCGTACGCAGGTTCGGATGGTCGAGATGAAAGAGTGCCTTGGCCTCGTGCGCTGGTGCTTGGAGCAGATCGAACCCGGCCCGGTGATCGGTGACGTTCCCAAGGTGATCAAGGTGCCCCCGGGTGAAGCCTACGTGGGTATCGAAAACCCCCGCGGTGAACTCGGTCACTACATGCACTCCGACGGCGGCAAAATCGCAACGCGCTGCCGGGTGCGGGCCCCATCGTTCGTCAACCTGGCTGTCTTGGAAGATCTCATGCCAGGCACGCTCTTGGCGGATTCCGTGGCCATTATCGGCTCGACCGACATCGTGATCGGGGAGACGGATCGCTGATGTTTGCTTTGGTTCAGAACGGAGGTGGCGTGCTCGCGCAGACCCCCAATGAGGGCACGAACTTCCTCCACGAACTTCTCCTTTGGCTGCCCTTGCCGGAGTGGATTCCGGGGTGGGCCCTAGTGTTGGGAGCGGTTGGAGCGGGCGTGGGCATTCTGGTAGGCCTCGTGTCCTTTATTGCCCTCTGGTCCGTCTGGATGGAGCGCAAGGTCTCGGGTCACATGCAGTGCCGTAACGGCCCGATGTACGCCGGTGGTTGGCACGGTTGGGCGCAGACCATCGCGGACGGCATCAAGCTCTTCCAGAAAGAGGACATGATCCCCATTGGCGCGGACAGGGTTCTGTTCGTTCTCTCTCCGGCGATTGTATTGGCCTCCATCTTCGGTGCTTTGGCCGCGCTGCCGTTGTCCTACGACTGGTACTTCGCGCGTATGGACCTGGGGATTTTCACCATCCTCGCCATTGGATCCACGACAACCATCGGCGTGATCATGGCTGGTTGGGCATCCAACTCCAAGTGGTCCCTGTACGGGGCGATGCGCGAAGCCGCTCAGGTTGTGGCTTACGAGATCCCCCTTGGGATCGCGCTCATGGTGCCCCTGATCACGTTGGGAACTTTCAGTCTGCTTGACGCCAGCGCGTTGCAGAGTGGGTTCTTCGGCATGGGTTGGGCCATCTTCCAGAACCCGTTGTGCCTGCCGGCCTTCATTATCTTTTGGATTGCCGCTTTGGCCGAGACGAAGCGAGCTCCATTTGACTTGCCCGAGGCAGAGTCTGAACTGGTTGCCGGGTTCTTGACCGAGTTCTCTGGCATCCGCTGGTCCTTCTTCTTCATGGAGGAATATGCGGCCATGTTCCTGATGAGTGTCGTGGGAGCGGTGTTCTTCTTCGGGGGCTTTGAGAGCCCCGCTACTTACGCTCTGCGCATCGCCGGCATGGAGGGCACGATTGTGTTCTCCCTCGTGTGCTTTGGGACCCTGGTACTCAAGGCCTTCACCGGGGTGTTCCTGATGATGTGGCTGCGCTGGACTCTCCCGCGTGTCCGGATCGACCAGGTCATGACCATGGGATACAAGTATCTCACCCCGCTGGCTCTGATCTGCGTCCTAGGCGCTGCGATCTGGGAAGCCATCCTGCACATCGTGCTCAACTGATTGACCCAAGAAGACAAACAATGGTGAGTACTAAGAAATACATCGGAAACGTCTGGAACGCCCTGCACTCCACATTTGTGGGCATGCGGATCACGGGCAAGTACTTCCTGCAGAAGCCGATCACGGTCCAGTATCCCGACCAGCGTCTGCCGATTCCGGACCGCTACCGGGGCATTCACTACTTGGAGCAGGAGAAGTGCATCAACTGCCTGGCCTGCGCCCGCGCCTGCCCCATTGACTGCATTGAGATGGATGCGATCCGGCATGGCAAGGAGCTTGAGTGGGTGTCATTCACGCTCGACTACCAAAAGTGCATGTTCTGCGAACTGTGCGTTTATCCGTGTCCCAAAGACTGTATCCACATGGGCACCGAATTTGCCCTGGTGACGGAAGACCGTAGCGAGCTCAAGCACGACCTGCTTTCCTTCAAAGGCATGGCTCCGGACGCGCGCGTGCGCATGAAGGAAGCCGAAGTTAAGAAGGCCGCCAAGGCCGCCGCTAAGGAAGCCGCCGCTGCGCAGAAGGCGCAGGAAGCCGGCACGGAAGAAGACGCTGCCGGAGGCGCCTCCTCTGCCGAGGGCGACGCCGGAAATGGTGGAGGAGAGGCGTGAACGCGAACCAGCTGTTCTATGCAGCCCTGGGCCTTGCGGGTGCTGGTGCGATGGGAGCGGGCCTGGTCACTGCCGGTGGGCCCGGCTTGGCATTTGGCTTTTGCGCGTACCTAATCTTGGGCGGCGCGTCCGTTTGCATCTGGGAGCAGTCGATCGTGCGCAGTGCTTTCTCGCTGATGGGCACCTTCCTTGGTGTGGCTGGCCTTTTCGTGCTGCTTGGCAGCGACTTCCTCGCCATGGCTCAGATCCTGATCTACGTAGGGGGCATCCTGGCCCTGCTCCTCTTTGGTGTGATGCTCAGTCCTCCGGATAGCAACGAGCGCAGCATGGCGCGTGTTGGCGGAACTGCAGTCATGATTGGCGCAGGCGTAGCCTTTGTAGTGGCCCAAGTCTCAGGTGGTGTTGCCGGCTGGCTTATTGCGGATCAGCTGCCCGAGCCCAACTCTCAGGCGCGCGCCATCGGCCTAGCGTTCCTAGACCCCAAGCAGTACGTCGTGGCCTTCGAGTTGGCCGCCTACCTGCTTACCGTGGCGCTAGTCGCCGCCGTGTACATCGCCCGCCGACGTCGTGCGGATTTTGAGCCGGAGCCGGAAGCGCAGGGAGGACAATCCTGATGGCACTCGAAGCCTATATTGGCGTCTCGGTAGCCCTCTTTGCCCTTGGCCTGGTCTGCATCATCAGTCGCCGCAACATCCTCTATGTGTTGTTTGGTGTGGAGATGATTCTAAACGCCGCCAGCATCAACTTCGCCGCCTTCAACTACTTCAACGGCGGTGGGATTGAGGGCCGGGTTTTCGTGGTGTTCATCATCATCTTGGCCGCTGCCGAATCTGCGATTGCCTTGGCCATCGTTCTGAACGTCTACCACCTCATGAAAACCGTGAAGCCCAGCGAGGCCGACTTCCTGCGGGAGTAATCAGCTCTCTCTCCGCGCACCTCGCAAGACACGATGGATCACCCTCTCACATCCCTGGACTGGAACCTGCTTCTGGCCGTACCGGCGATTCCGCTGGCGGCCTACGTGCTGCAGATATTCCTTGGGAAACGTCTGCCCGGCAAGGGCGACTGGCTGCCCACTGCTGGGATGTTCGTCGTCATGTGCATCACGGTGCGCATGCTCTTCGTCGCGTTGGGCGCCGCCGGCCACGGACCATTCTTCCACGAGTCTGTCCGTGAGGGTGGCCCGGTCTTCGGATGGTTCTATCAGGCGGCGGAGAAGGACCCCAGCCTGAATCTGGTAGCTGGAATTCTCTACGACGGCTTGGGCGCGGCCATGCTCGCTGTGGTCGGCGTGGTTTCGTTCTTCGTGCACCTATTCTCCATCGGGTACATGAAGGGGGATCGGCGCTACCACATCTTCTTCGCGAACATCAGCCTGTTCACCTTCGCGATGCTGGGGCTGGTGCTCTCGGACAACCTGCTGTTCCTATTCATCTTCTGGGAATTGATGGGCTTGATGAGTTACTTGCTCATCGGTCACTTCAGTCATGACCCCGACAGCCCGCGCATCAACCAAGCCGCCGCCGCCTGCAAGAAGGCCTTCCTCACCACACGCGTGGGGGACACCTGCCTTCTGTTTGGCATGGCGATGTTCTACTACCACTTCCAGACCTTCCAGTTCAGTGAGATGTGGCGTCTCGCAGCTGAAGAGGTGGCCCGTAATGGCGGCGACTACCCCACCTGGATGACCGTTGCGGGGCTCTTTGTGTTTGGCGGGACGATGGGCAAGTCGGCTCAGTTTCCCTTGCACATCTGGTTACCTGACGCGATGGAAGGTCCGACACCGGTCTCGGCAATGATCCACGCCGCCACCATGGTGGCGGCAGGCGTCTTCCTGCTTGGACGGACATTCCCGCTTTTGTCCCCGGAAGTTCTGCAAGTGGTGACGGTGGTCGGGTCAGTGACAGCCCTTTTCGCGGCGACCATCGGCTGCACAGTGAACGACATCAAGGGCGTGCTGGCTTACTCCACCATCTCCCAGCTGGGTTTCATGGTGGCCGCTATTGGTACTGCGGGGGGAGCGGTGGGCACGGTCGGAATTGGCCTCGTGGCCGGCCTGTTTCACATGGTCACCCACGCATTCTTCAAGGCCTGTCTCTTCCTCTCCGCGGGCTCCGTCATTCACGGCTGCCACCATGAGCAGGACATGCGCAAGATGGGTGGCTTGCGCAAGAAGATGCCGCTGACATTCACGGCCATGCTGATCTGCACCTTGGCAATCGCGGGCACCCCTCTGTTCAGCGGGTTCTATTCCAAGGACAAGATCATCGCGTCGGCTTGGGAGGTCGTTCTGGGGCATGGTGGCTGGATCGGCCCCTTTGCCCTTGTCTGTCTTGCCTTGGCGGCGATGCTGACGACCTTCTACATGTTCCGCCTGATCTTCATGACTTTCTTCGGGAAGCCCAAGGATCAGCACATCCACGATCACGCCCACGAGTCTCCGGCTCCGATGGTGGTTTCCCTCCTGGCCTTGGCCAGCCTGGGCCTGTTCGGTGGCAAGATGTGGGCGATGGACGGGGACGTCCTCGGCGAGCACACCTGGTTCGAGAGCTTGGTCTGGCACGTAGACCATGAAACGGGTGAGACGGAGCAATTCCTCTATCCGGGCCTCGACCTGACTAAGATGAATATTGCTTCGGCGGCCGAAGCGCGCATTCATGATCCAGAACACACTGCCCACATCGGTCACGAGGCGCATACCCGCGCTCTGATTGTCAGCTTGGGCGTGCTGCTCCTTGGGCTGCTCGGAGCCGTGATGTTCTATCTCGTGCGCAAGATCGATCCTGCACGCGTGACTGCGAAGTTGGGGCCTGTCTATACGACGATCGCTAACAAGTATTACATCGACGAGATGGTCGACGGTTCCGTCATCCGCGGAACCATGGTCCTGAGCCGGACACAGACCTGGATCGATGAGAACATTGTCGACGGTCTCGTTATCCTCATCGGGCGGACGAATAAGGCCTTTGGCTTTGTTTGCGCCTGGATCGACAAGAATATCGTGGACGGCTTCGTAAATCTGGTGGCGGGCGTCACCCAGGTCTGCAGCTCTGTCGTCCGAATGCTCCAGACGGGTCGTATTCAGCAATACGTCTCCTTCGCCGTGGCCGGCGGCATCTTGTTGGCGGCCTTCCACATACTTTCCTGACTCCATAGCGGCCGACCCCTCCCCCCCCCTCAGTCCACAAGTTCCATGGACAGTCTCCTCACACTCAGCGAATCCACGATTCTGACCTGGATCACCTTCATTCCTCTGATCGGAATGGTGGCGATCCTATGCGTGCCTCGCCAGAACATGAGCCTCGTCAAGGGCATTGCCGGCCTTGCGACGTTCATCCCTTTGGTGTTGGCCACAATGGTCTACTTTGGCGACTTCCAGATAGGAGCCAACGGTTACCAGTTGGTGCAGAGCACGCCGTGGATCACGGCAGGGAAGTTCCAGGTCAACTACACCGTTGGAATCGACGGCCTGTCTCTGCCCTTGGTATGGCTTACGACATTGCTGATGTTCATTGCCGTCCCCGCGAGTGAGACGGTACCGCGCCTTTCCAAGGCCTACTACGCCTTGCTCTTGATGCTTGGCTGCGGAATCACCGGGGTCTTCGTCTCCCTGGACTACTTCCTGTTCTACGTGTTCTGGGAAGTGATGCTGCTGCCCATGTACTTCCTGATCGGAATCTGGGGCGGGCCCAAGCGGGAGTACGCGGCGATCAAATTCTTCCTGTACACCCTGGCTGGTTCAGTTCTGATGCTGATCGCGCTGATCGCGATGTACCTGGATCAAGGCACCTTCTCGATTCCCGAGATGATGGCCATCGGCAAGGCGGGTGCTTGGACGGGACCGGATCTGCTCGGCATGAGCTTCACCACCTGGGCCTTCTGGTTCTTGTTCATCGCCTTCGCGATCAAGATCCCCTGCTTCCCGTTCCACACCTGGCTACCCGATGCCCACGTGCAGGCGCCCACACCGATCTCAGTCATCCTGGCTGGCATCCTGCTGAAGCTTGGGGGATACGGCCTGATTCGGGGCTGCTTCCCGATTGTGCCGGATGCCTTCCGCGAGAACGCCTACATCTTGGGCGTCTTGGGAGTGATATCCATCGTTTACGGTGCCTATGTGGCCCTCGGTCAAACCGACTTCAAGCGCATGGTGGCCTACTCCTCTGTCTCACACATGGGCTTCGTGCTGCTAGGCATGGCGGCTCTGACAGAGTGGGGTATGAATGGTGCTGCGCTCCAGATGTTCAACCACGGAACGAGCTCGGCAGCCTGCTTCCTTATCGTAGGCGTGATCTACGACCGAGCCCATCACCGCGATCTGAACGCCTTTGGCGGCGTGGCCCAAGTCATGCCCAGGTATTGGGCGTTGGCGACCTTCGGCTTCTTTGCCTCTCTGGGTCTGCCCGGATTAGCAGGGTTCGTTTCAGAGGCCATGACCCTTGTGGGCGCATTCCAATCGGATGACTCGCGCTTCCAAATCCTGGTTCTGATTTCGTGTTTGGGCGTGGTCTTGACCGGGGCCTACATCTTGTGGGCCTTGCAGCGTGTCTTCCTCGGTCCCTTGAACGAGAAGTGCAAGGATTTCCCCGACATCAACGGCCGCGAGATATTTTCGCTGGCGCCCCTGCTCTTCCTCTGTTTGGTATTGGGGATTTTCCCCTTCTACCTGCTCGATTGGATGGACACGAGCGTTGTCGAACTCATGAGCCTGCTGAATCCGGGTAGCTAACGGGAGATCCACTGGTGCAAGATATCCATCTCACAGGTTTCGGACTTCTTTCCCCCGAACTAGTCCTCGGGGCAGTCAGCTTAGTCGTCCTGATCATGGACCTAGTCTGGAAGGAGCGCGGATCAAGCCGTCTCGGGTGGATTTCCCTCGCGGGCCTGGCCTTATCCAGCTTCCTGTTGATTCTTGCTTTCGACGATTCCGTGGGCCAAACGGCCTTCGGGATAGTGGTCGTGGACAAGTTCGGGAACTTCTTCAAGCTGTTCACCTGTGGTGCGCTGGCGGTGGTTGTGGCCTTTGTGATGGGGGACCAGCGCGAGCGCAAGGACCGCATCGGCGAGTACTACTTCCTGCTCCTGGGCGCAGGCATGGGCATCTTCTTCATGGTGGGTACCAACAACCTGCTGCTCCTTGTCCTGGGTTTGGAGTTGCTCTCTCTGGCCAGCTACGCCCTGGCAGGGTTCCACAAGGGCGAGAAGCGCTCAGCGGAAGCCGCCATGAAGTACATCGTCTTCGGTGGCTTCTCAGCGGGGATCATGGTCTATGGCATCAGCTTGCTGTACGGCCTGACAGGCACGCTCGACCTGCAGGTTATGGCCGGTACGGCTGAAGGCGTGGGCCTCACTCGTAGCTTGGCCGATGCGGTGATGACCTCCCCCTCCACTGTGGCGCTGGCCATGGTGATGATTCTGGGTGGATTCGCCTTCAAAATTTCCGTGGCACCATTCCACTTCTGGGCGCCGGATGTATACGAGGGTTCGCCAACGCCTGTAACGACCTTCCTGGCCGTGGCCTCCAAGGCGGCGGGCTTTGGTGCCTTAATTCGATTCCTGGCGGTGCTCTTCATGTCACCCGACGTGGCGGCAGCGGTGGGAACCTACGGCCTTCAGGTCGGACACCTGATCGCCATCTTGGCGGCGGTGACGATGACGTTGGGTAACCTGGCGGCCGTCCGTCAGGATAGCGTCAAGCGCATGCTGGCCTACTCGTCAGTGGCCCACGCGGGCTATGTGCTTGTCGCTCTGGTGGCCATGAATGGAGAGGGCCTGCAAGCGTCCATGCTGTACCTGGTGGCGTACTACCTGATGAACCTGGGCGCCTTTGGCGTGCTGATTTATTTCCACGGCCAGACCGGCAAGGAAACCTACGAGTCGCTCAATGGTCTTGGCCGCGCCGCGCCGCTCATCTCCATATCGGCTGTGGTCTTCGTGGTCAGCCTGACAGGGCTGCCACCGACGGTTGGTTTCTATGGCAAGTTGGCCGTCGCCAGTGCGGCCATGGGGGTTCAGGACGGGGCCTACGCCTGGCTCGTTCTCCTGATGCTGCTCAACTCGGTCGTCAGCCTCTACTACTACATGCGCGTGGCCAAGCACCTGTTCCTGAGGGACTCAGATGGCCAGACCGTTCGCCCTCAACCGGCTATGGCCGCACTGCTAGTCGTATTCGCGGCCCTGAACGTCATTTTCTTGCTGTACGTCGAGCCCTTGGAGAAGTGGACCGCGGCCAGCATGGATCTCCTGCTGATCGGTCGCTGAAGCTAGGCCGGCTTCACGCCCTGGATCCAGAGGCTGCCCGCCTCGTGCAGTTCGACCTTCTCCTGCCATGACGAAAGGTGGGCGCTGGCTTTGAAATCCTCTTCGGAGCCCGGTCCGCGTGAGTCGATTACTCGGGTGCAGGTGACGTCGTGGTAGCCCGCAGCCTCCACGGCCTCTTTCCACTCCGCCTCGCTCAGGAAGTGCATGGCGACCCCACAGGTTGCCTCCCAGCGTTCAGTCAGAGGGGATTCCTTGAAGCGGTCCACGACGATGTCGCAGCGGCCGCTCGGCTTGGTAACGCGGAAGACCTCAGCCAAAGCCTTGGGGAGGTCCACGGCGTAGTACAGCGCTTCCATCGAGAAGACCCGGTCGAAGCGATTGTCGGGGAGGTCCAGAGCCTCAAATGTGCACACCTCGTAGCGGGCACGGGAGGTGAGGTCGTGACCGGCCTCCGCGCGCGCGATCATCTCAGGTGAAGCATCGACTCCAACGGCACCGGCGCCGGGGGCTGATGACGCCAGGAGGCGCGTGGCCCAACCCGAGCCGCAACCCAGGTCGAGAGATTGCATGCCCGGCCGGATTTCCAATTGGGAGATAACCTGGCGCACAACGTCGCCGTGACCTTCTTCCATACCCTCGGCGCGGCCATTCTGAGCCCAGGAGTCGAATGTGGAGACGATATTTTCGTGTGTCATAGGGGCGCTGTTCAGAGGATAGGTTGGGCCCATGGGCCCGAATTGGGGCGAGCATTATAGCGCAAGAGCCTGCACCCGCCAGCTAGGTAGGACCTAGCTGTGCTGGCTCAACTGGTCGAGGATTCCATCGAGCGGCTTGAGTGTTTCCGCCCAGGCGTAGTTCTGCTCGACGAATTGGCGCGCGCGTTGGCCGAGGGCCTGGGCTTCCGCTGGGTCATGCAAGAGGCCGAGGATCGCGGCTGCCTGATCCTCGACGCTATCGGCAAGCAGGAAATCGCGCCCGGCCTGACCCTCCACCCCTTGGGTGGCTGAGGTTGTTCCAACGACCGGAAGCCCAGAGGACATGGCTTCAAGCACCTTGTTCTGAATCCCGCGTGCTATGCGCAGAGGGGCGACCGAGATGGTGGCGCTCTCTAGGTAGGTCCGGACGTCGTCAACGAAACCCGTGACACTCACACCTTCTACCTCAGCCAACTGCTGGACCTGTGCCGTGGGCCGTGAGCCCACGATTGTGAAACGGCAGTCAGGCACCTGGGCCCGAATGAGCGGGAACACCTCGTGTACGAAATGCACGCAGCCATCCACGTTGGGGTAGTAGTCCATCACTCCGGTGAACACTAAGTGTGCACTCTCAGCCTTGTCGGGCCGAGGATGGAAGTACTCCAGGTCCACGCCGTTGCGGAGGACTAATGAGGGACGGCCGGGGATCTGCTCCTCGAAAATAGCCTGCTCGAGGGGCGTGCAAAAAACGTTGGTCACGGTGTCGGCGGCCAATTTGCGTTCGTATGTCAAGAGTGTGCGCCACTCGCGCCGGTAGATGGCGCTCAGCGGGAATGGCTTGCTGCCGGCGTACTGCTTCCACTTGTCCGAGTCGAGTTCGGCAAAGTGCATGACCCAAGGCAGGCCGCGGCCCACAAGGAACGCGCCCATTGAGGACGAGAACGCGTAGGCGGCATCGGCCCATTCCAGCCTGCTGTCGACCTCTGCCTGTAGGCGTGAGGAGCCGAACACCCCCAGGGTCAAGGCCTTGCTCGTGAGCAGCAGGGGCAGCGCCATGAGCTTGCGCCGCTTCTGGTCCAGGGGAATGACGGTAGTTTCGAATCCCATCCGACGCAGGTCTTGCGCCCCTTGCCGGTCCGCCTCGTCGTGGGCAAAGGCGATCACAGCCACCTCGTGATCTTGGCGCAAGCGGTCGATCAGACGCCAAGTCGATATCTTGTCCCCCCGGTTGGGTGGGTAGGGAACGCGCTGGGAGAGGAAGAGAATCTTCACCGCGGGCAGCCTAGCGAACGGGGGCGCAAGCTACTCGCTTGGAGTGAGGAACAGTTTGCCGCCGGGCAGGTCCACACTGACCCGGTAGCCCCTCAGGAGGCCGCCTCCGATGTTGCCCAGGGCCATTGAATCGTTCAGTGCGCCCTGAGCGAGAGACAGGAAGGTGACGGGCAAGCGCTGAAAGCGTTTCCCGTCCAGCTCGAACCAGCCCAGAGGCCCACGCTTGCCGCGCCGGACACCACCGACTCCGGCCATTTTCACGCTGACAAGGTCCGTGCGATTCTTCATGAGGCCCAAGCGCTGCACGGTGGGCCCATGGAAGGTGACCGTGTCATCGGAGCCCGTGTCCAAACGGAACCAGCCTTGGTGCCCGCCGACAAAGGAACACTCCACGCATGGCGTCTTCTGATCCAGTACCAACGGCGTCCCGCCCTCGGGGCGTATCCAAGTGTCGGGATTCTGCACCCACACGCGGCCGGCGTCCAAGTCGATCTCGATACCCGCCCGCGCGAAAGTGTCGTGGCCCAGAACACCATTTATCTCCACGCCAAAAAGGGGCTCTAAGATTCCCAGGTCTAGCTCCAGCCACGGAGTTCCACTGACCACCATAGGGCCTAGTTCATACTGTTGGCCGCGCCGAAAACTCGCCTGTTTAACCCCGCCGACTCCGATCACGGAAACGACACCGAAGGGCTCAAATCCAAGCGTATCGGCGAACTCGGGGTCGAGGCAGTTCATCCCGGCCCCCGAATCCAGAAGGAACCACCCACCATCCTGACGAGCAATACGCGGCCGAACGAGAATGTGGCCCGAGTCGGTAATGCGCACCTTGGCCAACTCCGCAGGAACCTCCTGGAGGAAGCGGGTATCTAGTGGGCGCTGCGTCCTTGGTTCATAGGGGTTACGGGCAAGCAGGGGCATGGGTGCCACGGACTCGATCGAGTAGTTGGAGACCTCCCCGCTCATTCCCGTCTGGCGCACCTTTGTGGCTACCTGGAATCCTTGAGGGGCGGCGTACTCCTGAAGTTGAATTCGTCGCTCTCCGGCGGGTAGGTGCACCACGATTTCCTTGCCCAGCCAAGTGAGGCGGTCGACCGCAATCGTGCAATGAAATCCCCCCTCGGGCAGGCGCACGTCAAGCGCGAGGACCTCATCGTCGGAGTGTTCTGGATCGACGGCGATCTCGAAGCGCTGGTTGGTGGGATCGAGCCAAACGCCACTGCCTACCCATGTCATTCCCAGCTGCATGGCTCTCGAGCCGAGTGCGGTTTGTCGTGGCATGCCGGTGTGATCGACGGCCCAGACGATTTCACCGTTGTAGCCATAAATGGACGGCAATTCGGAGCGAGCCTCGCTGACAAATAACCCCCGGGGATTCAGCATCTGGGAAAAGGCGCCATTCATCCCCTGCTCGTTGCTTGAGCCATGAATCATCCAGCCCAGGTCGTGGCTGGCGAACTCACGCCAACCAAAGGCGACCCGCATTTTATCTAGGACAATGGCCGTGCTCGGCTCGGGCCTAGCGGGTGGACCGCCCACGCAGGCCAGGCCCACCACCATGATTCCTCCACACGCAAGCAGGAGCCCAATGCACCTGCCGGATCTCATGCCACTCCTCCCACAAAGGTCATCCAGCGCCCGAGACGGCGTTCCTCTTCGATGTGCAGGCCAGCATCCACGATGGCCTTCCGCGTGGCGTCCACATTGTGCAAGGGGCAGCCGCTGAAGGCGAACCAACCGTCAGGAGCTAGACGCATGCGCAAGTTCTTAGCTTCTGCTTGGATCACATCTGAATAGATGTTGGCGAGGACGACCCCGAACGGCCCGTCATAGCGTGTCAGCACTTCAAAGCCTCCCTGGCGGAAGGCGCAGTGCTCTTCGACCTCATTGTCACGGGCCAGCTGGTAACCATAGGTGGGGCCGGTGTCATCGATGTCAAATCCGAGCACGCTGTCTGCTCCGAGTAGCGCCGCACTTACCGACAGTATTCCGCTCCCCGAACCTGCATCTAAAACACGCTCAGACCCCCGCATGCGCTCTTGCAGGATTTTCAGGCAGGTGCGCGTGGTTGCGTGCCTGCCAGAGCCAAACGCACCTCCGGGTTGCAACTGCAGAACGCAGTCGCTGGGTCGCACGTGGCCTTCAAACCAGGGCGGTATCACCACAAGATCCCGTACCCGGAAGGGCTTCCACGATTTCTTCCAGGACTTCGCGTAGTTCTCCGCCGGGAGTTTGTGGAATCGGATGGGGAGAGCTTCCAGTTCGGGAACGCCAGCTCTTTGCGCCAAGCTTGTCAGGGAATCACGAAGCTTCTCCCGCAGTTTCGGCGTGTCTTGGTCTCTGGGGATAAAGGTCCGTAGCACCTCAAACCCCTCGGGCGGATCCTCTTGGCCCACGCTGGTGTTCCCCACGCTTACGGTTGTACAGGGCCCAATGGCCATCGTGGAGGCCACTAGTTCATGCCAGCCTTGGGGGACGAACACGCGCACTTCAGTCCAGCGGAGAGGGGCAGCCATGAGAGCAATCTAGAAAGGTAGGTCGTCGATGGGAATGTCCACCGGCTGCACCGTTTCCGGGAGAGTCAAGGTAATGGGCTCAGGGGGCGGGGGCGGTGCCTGGGTTGTGGGGATTAGGGACACCGCTCCCGAAGGTTCGAAGTCCGTTCCCAATCGTCGGCGTTGTACGTCCGCCAGCATGTCCATGTGGGCTAGGCACTCGTGCAACACCTGGCGTGAGTCACCGCGTACCACTCGCGCCAGTCCGTCCTGCTCGTCCTCTGCGACCATCGGATTGGCCACCACGGGCAACTCGGACAGGAACATCCGGTGCCGGGGGCCGCAAATGCGTGGATCTAAAATCAGCACACAGCCCCTATCGGAGGTCCGGCGCATGAGACGGCCGAAGCCCTGACGCATCTTGGCCAAGGCGCGGGGCATGTAGACTCGCTTGCGCTGATCCTTCTCGCCGATGGCGGCGCACTGAGCGTGGTGGTAGCCGTCCGGAACGCCATAGGGCAGCCGCGGGATGATGAGGTACTCCAGGGTCTCACCAGGGAAGTCCGCGCCGTACCAGAAAGTGTCCACTCCCAGCAGGATGGAATCGGTCCGCTCCCTGAAGAGGTCCGCAAGCTCCTCCTTTCCGATCCCCGGCATGCCTTGATACCAAAGGGGTATCTGGCGCTCTGCAAATATTGGAGCAAGGGTTTCACCAACGGCGCGTACGTCGGCCAAGCTTGTGAAGAGGACCAGCATGCGGCCCCGTGTGCGCGTCCCCAACCACTCGATGACCTCGCCCACGTAGTTGCGATGCGCGTGTCGGTCTTGGGGTGCGGGAATGTCACGCGGGAGGCCGACCAATACTCGTGAGTAATCGAAAACCTCTGGTGCCGAGAAGGTGCGCACATTCCGTCCGGGTTTTTCATCGTCGCCTGAGGGTTCCTGGGTCCGATCCAATCCCAAGTACGCCATTGCGGGCGCAAACCCGCCTGCCAGACAGGTGGTTGCAGAGAGAAAAACGCCGCAAGCCAGCGATGGATAGTACATGCGACCAAGCTGTTCATCCGGCAAGAGCAGTTGGGCTGAGAGCTCGAGGGCTCCCCCTTCATGTCGTGTGACCTCATGGAAGATGTGCTGGGAAAGGGAGGGCTTTCCGTCCTTCTCCGGCAGCCAGGCATTCAGGTGTCCCATGAGCTCGACCAAATCCGCGCGGACGAGGTCTACCGTACGGTGGATGCGACCAAAGCCCTTAAGTTCCAGAGCTCCAACGGTCTCCAGTAGGCGCTCCAAGCCGCCCTCCAACCGGTTTAGAGCTCCGCTTGATCCCAGTCGTGCGGCTAGGAGGGTTTCGCCTCCATCTCCTTCCACATACTCCTTGAACAAGGAGTGGTGTTCCCGAGGAGGGCGCGATCGTTCCACATCGCGCCGCCATTTGTCGAAGGTCGTAGCGCCGGCTTCCAGGGTGTGTAGGCAGTGGGTCGCGGCATCCCAATGGCGCAGCGCACCCGCTAGTTCTTTGCGAGCGCTGCTATCCAGAGGCAGTTTGCGCTCCAAGGCATCTAAGGGTCTGTTCGACCGGCCCTTTCCTGGTCGGTGCAGGCGTAGCAAGGTCTCGCGCATGTTTACGAAGCTGACCCTGTGACTCCAGGTGCCGTGGGCCACGCTGTGCAGATGCTCGCACTCGTCGAAAATCACGTGCCGAAACATTTCAGGGCGAGCCAGCGCCAGAGCCTGATTGGTGATAACGACATGACTGCGGGCCGCCTTGCGGGAGGCGAGGGTTGCGCAGCACGTGTCCTTGTCCTGTGCCCCCGAACAGCACCCGCTGCGTGCACGCACCGCATGGAGCATCTGGCTCGCGGTCGAGCGCATATGCGCATTGGAATCGCCCAGTAATGCAGGGCGGCGGGGGAAGCGATCCAGATCCCCATCGGGATCCGTCAAACCGAAGAGCGCAAGGCTCGTCCAGGCTAACCACGATGAAGCATCCGCGTCTGCATCAGGCACGGCGACCTTCAGTGATTGGAAGCACAGGTAATTCTCCCGGCCTTTAAGGACCGAGACCCGAGTTTCCTCCAAGTCTCCTGAGCGTGCGAGAGCTGATAGAGCGCGTGGAACTTCGCGGTCCATGGCCTGCTCTTGAAGGGCGCGGGTATAGGTAGCGATGGCTACGCGCACCTTGTGGCGGCGAGCCCACAACATTGCGGGCAATAGGTAGGACAGGGTCTTGCCCGTTCCCGTGGGTGCGTGGACAAGCAGAAGTTCGTCCCGCCCAAGGGTCTGAGCTACCTGCTGTGCAACCTGGTGTTGGGATAGGCGGTAGTAGTCTCCAGCTTGACCGCCCTGCTCTGCCACGAGGAGGCTTGGCAGATGGACTTCGAATAATTCATCTAGGCGCGCCTCGTCATCGGGGTGAGATGGCGTGACGGCCAAGCTAACGGGTGGCAACTCCTCGTGCTGCCGCCATTGCTGTGGCCCGGCGGCAGCGGCAGGTGGAAGGTCGGCAAGTAGTGAGCACAGATCATCCTCTGCGCTTGGCGTGTCAGCCAAGCAACCATCGCGTAACGAGGGTGGCATGTTGAAAAGGCCGCCCGTGCTGAGGGCCCAAACGCTGGGACGGTCGAGCAGATCAAGGGCGAACTCAAGCTGATGCGCGGCCTGAGAGTCCGTAGAGCGTAGTCCGTTCAGGGCGCGCGTAAGTCCGCCAAGAGCGATGGCCACGATTGAAGGATGCTGTCCCAGGAAACGGCCCATGAGTTCAGCTAGCGCGACCACCAAAGCCTCGGGGGTGTTGCCACGCGCGCCCTTGTGCGTGCCGTGGCCATTGGGCAAGAGCACTTGCAGAAGGTCTGCCCGGCGCGTAGCAAGGCGTCCGGGAATCAGCAGTAACGCGAGTTGCTCGAGGCCGAGCACAAGCCGCTCCTGATTTCCCCCAAGAGTTTGCGCCCAGCTTCCCAGGCAGCTTCCATCCAGGGCGATAACGGGGGACTCACCCAAGAACGCTTCCAGGGCGGCCCATGCTTCCGGAGCATGAGGGCAGCCCTCGATATCGGATTTCTGAATTCCGAACTCGCGCGCCATGCGAGCCGTAGCGCCTTCCTTGGGAGAGTTGGGGAAAGGATCCACGAGCTGATCCAATGCCGCCCATCCACCATGGCCGTCGGGCCGAAGGGCTAGCAGGCGGAAAATTCCATCGTGTGCAGGGTCGGCGCCCGTGGCCCAGATAGACACGAACGCAGGCGCGAAGAGTTGTGTCCTCTCGCCTTGCGGGCCCCCGCCCCCCCCTCTGCCGCCGTACTGAATCATTGCGTCTACCAATCTACCCATCCTTCCGCCTGTGGACTGCGGCCACCTGCTCGCAATTGCCCATGCGGAGGGAGTTCTGCGGAGGGGGGGAGGTGGGGAGTGGTCGACGGCGACCAGTGCAGCGCGTACGATGTACGGCCAACGCACCCGTGCGGAATAGGCATTGAAGCCCGTTTCGGGCTGTTTGGGACCCCATTCTCCCGTACGGATCAATCACCGTCCTTGCCCCACGCGCCCCATGCAAATCACTGAGATCCCCATCGACGGTTATGAGCGCGTGGCGAGTTGCCGAGATGAAAGTTCAGGCTTGCATGCCTTGATTGCCGTGCACAGCACCGTTCTCGGACCGGCCTTGGGTGGAATGCGGATGCTGCCCTACGCCTCCGAGGAGGAGGCCCTCGTTGACGTGCGCCGCCTCGCAAAGGGCATGACCAACAAATCCGCCGTGGCCGATACTGGCCTTGGGGGTGGCAAGTCCGTGATCATCGGGGACCCGAAGACCATGAAATGCCCGGAGTTGTTCTCGGCGATGGGGGACTTCGTGGAGGCCTTCAAGGGCAAGTACATCACGGCCGAGGATATGAACATCGGCATCGAGGATCTGGAAGCCGTGAGGAGCCGTACGCGCTGGGTAACCGGCCTCTCCCGTGAATCAGGAAGTTCGGGAAACCCGAGCCCCTATACGGCCCACGGATGCGTCGTCGGTATGCGCGCGGCGGCCGAGGAGGCTTTCGGGAGCCAGGACCTCGCGGGCAAGCACGTGGTCATTCAGGGAGTGGGCGCGGTCGGTGGGCAACTCGCCATTCTCCTCAAGGAGCGAGGCGCTCAGGTAACCATCAGCGATATCAATGCCGATCGGGTGGAAGAACTTTGCCTGGAGTACGGCTTCACCGCGGTGAACGACGAAGACCATCTTGGCGTGGAATGTGACATCTATGCGCCTTGTGCCCGGGGCGCAGGGATCAACCTCAGCACGATCCCCCGTTTGAACTGCAAGGTCATTGCCGGTTGCGCCAACAACCAACTCCTCGAATTCGAACACGCGGAGGTCCTGCGCGAGAAAGGCATCCTCTACGCTCCCGATTACGTCATCAATGCTGGCGGGATCATTAACGTCTCCATCGAACTGCTCGCTGGGGGCTACAACGAAGAGGCGGCCATGGCCAAGATCGAGAACATCTACGTCAACCTGAAGAAGGTTTTCGAGATCTCCAGAGAGGAGGGCGTGCCAACGAATGTGGCAGCCCTGCGATTGGCGGAGCAGCGTCTAGCCCAGAGCCACGCTGACTGAGAGTCCGCGTCGGCGGCTTAGTCCTTGCGCAGGAAGTCCACCAGGTCGCCTTCCAGTTCGGCCAGCCCATACTCGGGGACGATCAGGCAGCGGTAGACGATGCGCGAAAGGGCCTCGGGCGTGTTGGGGTTCAGATCCTTGGCGGGCGGATAGGACAGGAAGTAGGACAGGCTCAAGCGTTCTTCTTCGCCACCCTGCTCGCTGCCTGCGAATTTCCACGGAACCTCATCGAAGGGCAGGACGCCCGTCAGGATTTCGTAGAGCATGACGCCAATGGCCATCACGTCGGCCTTGGAATCGCGCAGGAGCAGCGGGTTGTAGTGCGGGGTGGTCGTAATCACATCACGCAATTCGGAGCGCATGGCGGGATCTATCATGACCACACTGCCCGACGGCTTGATGATGATGTTCTCGGGCTTCAGGTCACCGTGGTACTTGAGTTGACCCTTATCGGAGAGCTTGGAGAGTGAGCGCACAATGGTCAAAAACCAGTTGAGGCGGATGCCTTCCAGGGCGCGGATCTTCTCACGCAGGGTCTTGCCGCGGACGTAGTCCTGAACGGCGATCGAGCGACCCTCGTGCGTGAAACACTCCTTGGTGTGTACCAGGTTGGGGCTCTTACATCCTTGCAGGAGAGCGGATTCGCTCTGGATCAACTCGTCGATCTCGTGCACGTCAAGGAAGTCGATGCGCACCCCATCTTGACGGAAGAAGATGGCCTCGGCCGGCGTCTCGTCAGGGCTGATGCCTTCGGGCTGGCGTGAGTCAGTGATTTCCAAGAAGCGCGTAACGTAGCGGCCACCGCCGGCCACGTCGCCGACCTTGAGTGCGACCTTCTTGCCTTGCTGGTCCTCGGCTAGATACACGAGTGAGAAACCGCCGCGGGCGACGAATTCGAGCACCCGGTAAGTACCGATGGACTCACCAACTTCGAGCTTGATCATGGGATGGAGTAGGGAACGGAGGGAGAGGGGGACGGTCGGCTGACCTTGGTGCCCCTTCATCGAGTAAAGTCGGGCTGGGGTTGAGGTAAACCCGCTTCCGGAGCCCGGAATCCGAGAACACTCCCCCGCTGAGGTCCGAATGGGCCTAAAAATAGATCATTCGCGCCCCAGGGCCTTTCTTGGGGGTGCCCGGGCGGAGGGTGTGTCCCGTAGGTGGGAAAAGCCCCGGGCCGGTGAATGGAACAAGCCTTGCCAGGAACAGGCGTGGAACCTTTGGCGGGACGGATCCCGTTCTCCAACAAAGCGAATGACCGACGAGCCCCACCCGGGCCAACCCCTAACGGCTGGGTAGATCCGTTGACGCTGGCAGCTGCTCCGGGCCCAGCGTGATCCTCGCCCCGCCCCTTGCCCCTAGGACATGGCCCAGGGCGTGAAGAAGATCGGCCTCGGGCACGATCTTATTCTCACCGTGGGGTGTGAAGCGCCAGACGCGGCCGTGGGTGTCGATGAGTCCCAGGTCTTGACCGTGGCTGTTGCGCACCAGACGGACCCAGGGCTGCCCCTCTCCGTCGCGCCGGTAGGTAGCGAGGGACCCGACCTCGACCCCATCCGAGAAGATGGGGCGTACCACAGCCATCTTGGCGTGCTCGACGACCCTAGCCGGCCCAGGGGCCTGAGGCCCCCGGCAGGAGGCGATCAGGGCGGTGACCGAGACGAAAATAGCGAGGGCGCGCAGCATGGCGAGAATCACTGTAGCCCCACACCCTCCCAGCCCACCCCTTATTCACGGTTGTTTGAGGCTTCGCCAACTGGCGTGGACGATTCTCCGGCGGCCATCTATGATCGGATACGTGGACAGCGAAGGACTCGACAAACTGCGACGCGCAGGCCGGATTGCATCGGAATGCCGGGAATGGGCGCGTGAGAACATCCGCCCTGGGGTTCAGGTGCGCCACATCCTCGAAACCGTAGAGGGCATGATCCGCGAGCGGGGAGCTGAGCCGGCCTTTCCGGCCCAGTCTTCGCGCAACGATGTGGCTGCCCACTACTGCTCCGCACCCGATGACTCCATGACCTACGAGGTCGGCGACTGCGTCAAGGTCGATGTGGGCGTGCACGTGGACGGCTATATCGGCGACACTGCCTGCAGTGTGGATCTCTCTGAGGACGGGACCTGGCAACCCTTAGTGGATGCTTCAGCCAATGCGTTGGCGGCCGCAATCGCCACCGTCGGTGATGGAGTTACAGTGCGGGATGTGGGCGCGGCCATCGAGCGCACAATTGTCGGTGCCGGCTTCGAGCCCATTAGAAACTTGACGGGCCACGGTCTCGCACGTTGGAAGGTTCACACCGCACCGCAGATCCCCAACTACCCAGAGGGCGGCTCCGGCCGATTCAAGGAAGGCATGGTGTTTGCCATCGAGCCCTTTGCCTCCACCGGTCGCGGCTACATTCAAGAGCGCGGCCGAGCAGAGGTTTTCATGATGCAGCGCCCACCCCGTAAGGCCAAAGGATTGGACCGAGAGGTGTTGGCGGCGATTCAGTCCTGGCGAGGGCTTCCCATTGCCCGGCGCTACTTCAGGGACTTTGATCCGGAAGCCGTGGAGGCAACCCTGTCCAAGCTGACGCGTCAGGGGTCGTTGATGCGCTATCCGCCTTTGGTGGAAGAGGAAGGCGTCATGACCACCCAGTGTGAACACTCCATGTATCTGGGTCCAAACGGTGTGGAAGTCCTGACGGCCTAGACTGACCTATGAAGGTCGCCCTAGTCACCACCCCTCCCCTAAGGAGATCAGGGATCGGGGACTACACGCGAGACCTCCTGCCTTATCTAGCCGGGCACGTTGAGGTCGAGGTGTTTGTAGAGGATGGGCTGGAAAACGGAGATGTTGCGGGATGGCCCACGCGGCCTCTGTCGGAGCTCGACCCCATGAAGGTGGATCGAATCCTCTATCAGCTCGGCAATGAGCGCAGTCACGCGTTCATGCTGCCCGCCATTCGCCAGTTCGGAGGCACGGTCGTCCTACACGATTGGGTGTTGTTTGATTTGGCCATGGGCGGAGTGGCTGGGTTGGAGAGTGGGGGGTGGAGGGGACATTTGGCGGCCTTGAAGACCGGGGGTGTGAGCCAAGCCCGGGTCTACGCGCGCGCTCGAGCGGCACGTCGGCTTCAGCGTTCACCGGAGGCCCTGGTTCAGGAGCTGAAGGCGAGCAAGGGTGGGCCGGGCAGCTTCTCGCTCTTGGAAGGCTGGCACGAGTGGGAAGGTGAGGGACGCTGGAGTACCGGGTGGTCCATGTTCAGTGTTGCGATGGAGGGGAAGGGAGAGCTGGAGCTTGAGGTGGATCTACCCGCGGGCCGAACTCTCGAACTCTTAGGGCCCGAGGGCCCACTTGGCTCCTTGCAGGGCCAAGGCGGTAGCAAGCTGAGGGTGCCCCTATCGGGTGACTCCCGGACGGCTCTGGGCTTGCGTGTGACGCCCACCACTCCTACCGCTGACCAACGGCGGGTAGGGGACGATCGCGTCTTGGGCGCCTTTGTGCGCTCCATCCGTACCTTCTGTGGAGGTGCCGAACAGATCCTGGATCTGAGCGGAGGGGCCACAGCCTCTGGGTGCATAGATCCATTGTCCCGAGCCCGTTTCGACCTACCCCTCAACAGGCCGGTCGTACGCCTGGCTGACGCTTTTCTTGTGCACAGCGACTGGATGCGCGCTCAGATTCTGGAGCAACGCAATGCACCAACACCCATCGGGCTGATACCCCACGGCTCGACACCATTCACGGGCGAGCTGGATCGTGAGGAGGCGCGCCGGGCACTGGGGTTGCCAGCCGGAGCCATTCTCGTCACTAGCTTCGGTGCCATCCAGGAGCACAAGCGGCCTGAGCCGCTCTTGCGAGCCTTTGCGCTGGCGTGCAAAGAGGTCGACGGATTGCACCTCGTCATGGCTGGCGAGGATCGGCTGGAACAGTTGGACCTGAGTGGCCTGGTGGATGAACTTGGAATTGGCTCTCGCCTGACGGTGACGGGCTTTCTCTCCGAAGAGGACATCACACGTCACCTGGTGGCCGCGGACCTGTGCGTCAACCTGCGGGGTCCCTCAACCGGCGGCACCTCGGGTGCCATTGCGCGCGCCTTGGGTGTGGGGAGATTGGTGGTGACCTCCGATCGCGGTGAGCAGGCCGAGTGGCCCGAGGCTTGTGTTCGAAGGGTGCCTGTAGGTGATGGAGAGGTGGCTAGTCTGCAAGAGTTGATCGTAGGGCTAGCGGGGGACCGTGAGAGTCGGCTGCAGGCCGAGACAGCCGCGCGTGAGTTCGTACGCGATACGTCCAGTTGGGAACGGGTGGGGGCCAGCTATGCCAAGCTCTTGGCCCTGCTTCCGTGCCACCGTTCGCGTGCCAGGAGCTTGATCAGCGAAGCCGTGGACTCCGCCGATGAGCGCCGACGGGAGCGTCGAGACCAGCACTCCTAGTCCCAACAAGGAATGGCGCTCCAAGCCGGACCTCTGCTAGATCAGGTCCTTGAGCTCCCGAACCTTGGCTAGGGCTTCCATAGGGGTCATGTTCTCCGGGTCGAGGTCCTTCACGGCCTCATCTAGGACCGAAGGCTCAGGCCCGAACAATCCGAGCTGCATTTCCCCGGACACCATCCTCTTGGCCTCGGGCGAGTTCTTTCCTGCCGCGTGGCCCAGAGTGCCCTCTAGCTCTCCCAGCACGATCTTGGCGCGCTCGATCAAGGCTGCCGGAACGCCAGCCAAGCGCGCCACCTGAATTCCATAGGAGCGATCCGTTCCGCCCTCGACGATCCGGTGCAGGAAGATGATCTCGTCTTCCCACTCGCGGACGGCGACGCTCAGGTTGTGAACGCCCTCGAGGGTTTCGGACAGGTCCGTTAGTTGGTGGTAGTGAGTGGCGAAGAGTGTGCGCGCGCGGGAGACGTTGTGGATGTGTTCGACGATGGCCCAGGCCAGGGCCACTCCATCGAAGGTGCTTGTGCCACGTCCCACTTCGTCCAGAACCACTAGGCTCTTGGCCGTAGCGTTGTTCAGGATGTTGGCAATTTCCACCATCTCCACCATGAATGTGGAGGCGCCACGAGAGAGGTCGTCTGCAGAACCGATGCGCGTAAAGATGCGATCCACTACGCCGATGGCGGCCTCGCCGGCGGGGACGTACGAACCCATCTGGGCCAGCAGCACGATCAGCGCCGTTTGCCTGATGTAGGTGGACTTACCGGACATGTTCGGGCCCGTAATCAGGCCCACCATCTTGTTCCCACGGTTCAGGTGAGTGTCATTGGGGACGAAGGTCTCATCGCTTAGCGAGTGCTCGATTACCGGATGGCGTCCGTCGACGATCTTGATGCGTTCACCGTTATCGATCAGTGGTGCCGTGTACCGATTTTCCGCCGCAACCTGAGCTAGGGCAGCGAGCACGTCGATCACCGCGATGGACTGGGCGGTGGCAAGTACGCGCGGGACCTCTCGCGCCATGGACTCGCGCATCTCAAGGAACAACTTGCATTCAAGGTCCTTGCTGCGCTCTTCAGCCCGCAGAACCTTCTCCTCGAACTCCTTGAGCTCGGGCGTGATGTAGCGCTCCGCGTTCTTGAGGGTCTGTTTGCGGATGTAGGTCTCTGGGACCCGATCGATTTGGCCGCGCGGAACTTCGAGGTAGTAGCCAAAGACTGAGTTGAAACCGACCTTTAAGCCGGCCATGCCTGTGCGCTCAATTTCCTCGGCCTGGAAGCGGGCCATCCAGGCCTTGCCGTCCCCGGCGATCTGGCGTAATTCGTCCAGCTCCTCAACCATCCCGTCGCGGATAAGGCCGCCCTCCTTGATTGTCATGGGCGGAGAATCGACCAAGGTCTGCAGGACGTGGTCGACCTGATCTTCTATCGGATCTAGGCCTTCGCACAGATCACCCAAGATCTTGGAGTAGACGTTCTCCAGCTTCGCCAGCAGGGGCCTTACCACCGCAATCGAGGAGGCCAGACCGAGCAGGTCACGCGCATTCGCCCGCCCGGTGGAGACCTTGGCCACCAGTCGTTCGATGTCCAGCACGTCCAGGAGGGTCTCACGTACATCTCCGCGCAGGAATGGATTGTCCACGAACTCGGCCACACCCCTCTGTCGGTAGAGGATGGCCTCTGTGCTGCGCAAGGGAACGAGCATCCATTCCCGCATGAGTCGGCCGCCCATGGGGGAGAGGGAGCAGTCGATCGTGTCGATCAGGGTTCCCTCGCGACGAGCACCGCGTTGGGTCGCCACTAATTCCAGGGTGGATCGTGTAGCTCGGTCGAGGACCAGATGTTCGCCGGGATGTTCGCACTCCAAGGTCAGGATGTGGTCACAGGCTCCGCGCTGCGTTTCTTCCAGGTACTCCAGCAGGGCACCCGCCGCGTTGATTACCGGCGAGTCATCCTCAATGCCGAAACCCTCTAGGGTGGCTACCTTGAAGTGTGCCTTGAGGACTCGCAGGCAGGCGTCTCTCTCGAAGCGCCACGGGTCGCGCTCGGAGAGCTTGCGACCCAGCTGATGGATAATTGTCGATGTCAGATCCGGTTCGGTTTCCCAGGTGGACGGCGACCAGAGCATCTCGGCTGGCTCAATGCGCGCGCACTGATCTTCGACACCATCGAGGGGCACTTCTGCCACGCGAAACTGGCCGGTGGAGATATCCACCCATGCCATCCCCGCGCACTGGTTGCCGATGGCGAGTGAGGCCAGCCAGTTGCTAGCGCGTGCATCGAGGGCGTCCTCTTCTGTGATCGTGCCCGCGGTGACAACGCGCACGATGCCGCGATCCACGATTCCCTTCGTCGTACGCGGATCGGAAAGCTGCTCGCAAATTGCGACCTTGTGCCCCTTGGCAACGAGGCGCATGAGGTAGCCGTTCATGGCCTTGACCGGTACACCAGCCATGGGGAGGGCGCCCTCGCCCTTGGCCCGCGAGGTGAGAGCAATCCCCAACTCCCGCGCGGCGACCTTTGCGTCTTCCCCGAAGAGCTCATAGAAATCCCCCATGCGGAAGAACAAGAGGGCATCCGGCTGCTCCCGCTTGGCCTTATGGAACTGGTCCATCATGGTCACCTTCGCCTTGCGGCCATGGGACTTGGACGTCTTTCCCTGGGTCTCCTGTGGCATGGGCGGTGGCAGTGATCGGGGTGCGAACGGCGGACGGTGGGACATTCTAGCAGGAAGCGCGCCCCAATCGCGGACTCTTGAGCAGGATGGGGGTCCATTGGCACGCCACTTGAGAGAGTACTGCCCGTGGACGAATACTTTCCCAGCCGCTCGTAGTACTCGTCCGCTTCCTGCCCCTATGAATCTCCTCCGATTTCAGCCTGCTCCAGCTCCGGCCTCCGGGGCCCGTACCGCCCTGGCTCACCCCAGGAGGGGAGTTGGAGGTGCCATGGCATTGATCCTGGCGTGTTTGGGCCCCTCCTGCGCAAGCTACAACGAGCGCACTGCGATGGCTCTAGATCGGTTCGAATCGGGGCGCTTTGGAGAGGCCATCGTGGCCTACAGGGAGGACGGTGCGACTGAGTCCAAGTTCCTGAAGGGCGTGGAGTCGGGAACCGTTGCCTTTGTAGATGGCCGCTGGGGATCGGCGCTCAAATTCTTCAGCCAGGCTTCTCGCTCAGTGCGCGAGCTGGAGGACCAGAGCTTGGTTCACCCCGAACGGGCATTGGAGGGTCTGGCCGCATGGACTGTGAGCGAGACTCTCACCGACTACCAGGGCGAGGGCTACGAGCGGGCGCTGCTGCACTCCTGCCTGGGGCTCACCTACCTGGCCTTGGGTCAGGTCGAGGACCTCTTGGTGGAGGTGCGGCGTTCCAATGCTCTTCTCGAGGCTGAGGAAGAACTCTACGAGGTTGAATACGGTGCCGGCGGTATGGGTCACTTCATTTCCGCCCTTGGATACGAGCTGCGCGGGGATTTGGACGAGGCTTACATCGACTACAAACGCATGGAGGCCAAGGGCCTAGGTGGCGCGCTTGTGGGCTCTTCTCTCGTGCGCTTGGCTCGCATTTTGGGCCGGGAGAATGACCTGGCAGCTTGGACCAAGCTTTACGGCGAAGGCCTCCCCCCAAGCCCGGATGCCGCGCGGGTGATACTCATCGCGGGCGTTGGCGCGGGCCCATTGAAGTGCGAGGGCCGTTTGGATGTCATGACAAAAGATGGGCTGCTCGCTTGGGCTGTGCCACAAATTCTGCTGCGTCCCAGTTCCGTGGAATACGTCGTGTTGGAGGCCAACAACCTCAAAGCCAAGGTCTCGTCCGTGGTTATCGAAGACGTGGGGCGCATTCGAGCCAAGAACCTCGAAGACCGCTTGGCCCTCCTGGCCACTCGCGCGACTGTCCGGACGTTCCTCAAGCGGGCGCTGCGCAATGAGGCCGTGAAGGAGCATGGTGAGTGGGCCGGCCTGGCTGCTGACATCTTCACTGCCGTGAGCGAGCGTGCCGACCTGCGCACGTGGAGTACGCTTCCAGACACTTGGCAGGCTGCTCGCATGTTTCTGCCACCCGGGGCACACGAATTGACTGTGACGGCACAGGGAGGCGAAGAGGTCCCCCTGGGCGCCTTCGAGCTCGAACCCGGCGAGACAATGTTCCTCATGGCCCGCACACTACGTAGCCGCCTGCACGTGCAGGTCCTTGGCGGCAACCCTCTTCCAGCAAACCAACCAACCAAGGCGGCTTCCTCGCCCGTGGAAGGCTGACCCGTTTTTCCCCCAACTGATTCCCTTAGAGACTCCTAACTATGAAGACTTCAACAACTACCACCGCGTTCATTCTCTGCTTCGGACTGCTCGGCTCCGCGTGTAGCGGCACCCGCTACAAGAACGCGCAGGATTCTGAGACCCTCAATGTGGATTGGGGGTCAACGGATCTGCAGACCTTCTCCCAGCACATGGTGGATTCGCTCATTGATGCTCCCGCCCTGGGCTACTTGGCCGGTGAAGGTAAGGGCGACGACCTGCGCATCATCGCCGTGATGGGAGGCGTGGAGAACCGCACGGATGAGCACATCGACACCTCTGGCATTACCGACTCTGTCCGGGCGTCCCTCCTGCAGAGCGGTAAATTCCGCTTCGTGGGTGGCCAACCCGGCCAGGACGAACTGGACGAGCAGGTGCGCTTCCAGCAGGGTTCGGGCCGAGTGAACCCTGAGATGGCCAAGGCCTTCGGGAAGCAACTGGGAGCCGACGTCGTGGTATATGGCTCCTTGCGCAGTATCTCCAAGACCAAGGGACGTTCACTTGAGAGCTTGGGCACCAAGACCAAAGATCAGTACTACCAGTTCGTCTTGAGCTGCATCAATATCGAGTCGGGCGAGATCCTGTGGTCCAACGAGGAAGAGCTGCGCAAGACTCAGGTCGTCAGCCTGTTTGGTTCCTGATCGCCGATTAAGAGCGCCCTCCCCCCCTTTAGGGGCCCCTAGAGGGGGGGCGAGGGTGGTTCCTTCAAATTGCGGAAGGAATCTCGTTCGGAGACAGTCGGTTCTCGGCTGAAGGCATTGAGAACGAACGAGATGGAGAGAGCGAAGTGAGATCCGCTCGCGCGACCCGCCGGTCCCCCCCGGCGGGTCGCTTCCTTTTTGGGGCCCCACGGCGGCCATCCAAAAAAAACGTGCCCGGGCGCATTCGGTTCAGGCCTCTCTCCCGCTAGTGGGTGTACAGCTATTCAAGCTGTGCTGGGGATCCTGACTCTTGTTGAGTCAACAGAGCCCGCCGGGTACTCCCCGGCGGGCTCTCTCTTTGGAGAGCCGAGGTGCCCTCCGGGGGCTGGGGAAGCTAGCATTCTCATATGGCTCTCTATCTCATCAGCGGTGGCGCCGGCTTCATCGGCTCACACATCGCCAGTGCGCTCGTGGCACGGGGCGATCGCGTCCGCGTGCTGGACAACCTGTCCACCGGCACCTTGGCCAATCTGGAGCCCCTCGACGTTGGGCCTCTCGGCTCTGGAAGTGCCGTGGAATTTAAGGATGGGTCGATTACGGACCTGGACGCCTGCCGTGCAGCGGCCGATGGCGCGGATGGGATATTCCACGAGGCTGCCCAGGTCTCTGTTCCCGCTAGCTTGGTAGA
>JAPKBO010000198.1 GCA_028823395.1 Planctomycetota bacterium
CGCATTGAAGAAGAGGGCGAGTTCCACTTCAACCAAGCCCTCAAGGCACTCGAGGACATGATTTGGGAGTTTGGCGAGGAGTCCGTTCCGGGCATCCGCGGATTCAAGGCCATGGCCGACATCCACTCCTATCGCGGCAATTTCCCGGACGCGTCGAGGTACTACAAGGCCATCATCTCCAACGTCCTGCCCTTGGATCCCAAGCGCTGGGATCGGTTGATCGAAGCCAACGGCGGTAATTTCACCACCGAAGAGGTCGCCTTCCGCTTCACGTTCCTGGAGCTGGGCACCCCGGGAATCGTTCAAACCTACATGGAGATGGGTAAGACCAAGCTAGCCGCAGACTACGCCCTGCACATGTACAACTGGCAGCGCAAAGAAGGCCTGCAGTACACCCGGGATGGCTACCAGGCGCTCCTGGATGTGGCCAAGGTGCTACTGGATATCGGTGGCCACATCGGAGGCAACCAGGCAACAGGCGAAGCCCAGTGGTTTGAAACCGAAGAGGAAATGAAGTCGGCCTTCCGCTCCAAGCGGCAGCACGATGACACGACATCCTTCTCCCTGAAGATTGCCAACTTGGTCAACCAGGAGAACAAAGGGAACATCCTGCAGGTTCGGGCCCAGAAGCTGATCTCCGAGATCTCCACAAAACCAGGAATGGTCGTCTCTCCAGACGTCCTGCTGCAAGCTGCCCAGGGTGAGTACTTCGACGGCCAATACGATCTGGCCATTGCAGGCCTCCATAGGGTGCTGACGGCCCTCGAAAGCCGTGAGGATGCCGAGCGACTGCAGTACGGCGCCCAGATCATGAACCTCCTGGCCAACGCTCATCGCCGCAGCGACCGCGAACTCGAAGCCGCCATGGCATTTCGCGAAGGCGTCATGGCCTGGCAGGGAGATCCCGAGCAGGACCAACTCAACTCCCAGGGTTACCTGTCCATGATCAAGAAGGTCGCCCAACGCAATCCCGGGGATGCGATCTTGGACGGCCTCAAGACCGAAGCTGAAAACCTGGTCACCCGCTACGGCAAAGAGAGCAAAGCGGACGAGATCAACTTCAACCGCGGCATGAAGAAATACGCCAGCGGGGACTTCGATGGTGCAGCTACGGATTTCGACAAGATCAACACAGACGCGGACTACTACGAGCGCGCTCGCGTACAGCGAGCCATCTGTGACTTTAGGGCCAAGCGCATCGATGCAGCCCTAGCCGCATTTGACGAGTACGTTGAGGTGTTCGTCCCCGACCCGGCACACGCCCTAGAAAGCCCGGTGCGCAAGGCTAAGCGTGCGGAAGCCATGGCGGCAGCAGAGTTTTTCCGCGGCCTCGGGCTTTGGATGAAGGCCAAGCAATCGAATGATCCGGCGCTGTGGACGCGGATCGATAACCTCTTGGTCGGCTACCCATCGAAGTACCCCACCCAGGACGTGCTCGTGCCCTGGACCATGCAGATGGTGTTCGACTCGCGTCAGGCACGTGGCGATCGCGCCGGTTCGCGCAAGATGATTGACACCATGTTGCGGGAATGGCCGGACAACAAGCGCACAGGGGCATCCTCTGGTGCCTACTACAACGCACTGCTGAATCTGCGCAAGGGAACCAGTGGCGAGGAAAGTCAGGCGCTCCTGAGTGAAATGGCGGACTTCCTAAAGATCAACAACAGCCTGGGGAGCGCGCCCTTCAAGTCCCTACGGAACGAATCGCGTCACTGGCTAGACCTCGGAAACTACGCCGAGGCTGAACGGGTCCTGACGCAGCTCGTGACCACCCATAGCCAGGAGCCCGAACTGGCGGACCAGATGCGGACCTACGTCCTGCCGGACCTGGGTCGAGCCCTGCTGTTCAACGGCAAGGTTGCGGATGCCAAAGCCATCCTCAATCCCCTTGTCATGGATGCGGGCGCCACGCCCTCCAAGGCAACGGTGCTCAACTGGTCACGCTGTATCGCGGGTTGGCTCAGCGGCGCCGAGCTCCAAATCAAGGAGATCCCAGGGGCGGGTGGCACCGAGGAGGAATGGGGCAAGCTGATCACTAAGCTCGATCAGATATCCAAGGCTGGAGACAAGTGGACCTCATGCCAGTGGTACGAGGTCAAGCTGATGGTCATCTACTCCTACTACTCTTGGTCCAAGACGGACGATCGCAAGCTGGCCTCTGCGAAGAACCAGCTGACCCAGATGGACTCCTTCTTCGACGACCCCTCCTACGCTGCCGTGGATCAATACTGCGAAGAGGCCGAGGATGAGACGCGCCAACGTTTGGGTGCTGGCGTACTGAAGTCCCGATACTCCCACATGGCCCGCTTGCTGCGCTGAGCTAGGCCACACGACCCATGAAACTCATTCAACTCATCGATCTCCGCCTGGCTCCCCCCCTGCTGGCTTGCATGCTGGTGGGCGCAGCAACGACCCTTTGCAGCGCCACGGCAGCGGCATTCAGCCCTAGCGGCCACCCTGCTGAGGTCCTCGCCCCACAGGATCCGGGCAAGCCCGACAAAATCGTCCGGCGCAACCCACGTACGGGCAGCATCAGCACAATTTCCGGTACCGTCGAGGAGAACGGATTGAGCGGCGTGAAGGTTGTTCGTGACGGCAAAGATAGCACCTACGCTGCTTCCGAAATCGTCGCCATTCAGTGGGGTGTGGTCCCCGCATCCTTCCGTGACGGCATGGTCTTTGCAGATCGCGGCGACCACGAAAACGCCCTGGCAAGGTTCAAAATGGCGGCCGGCAACACCGACGCACGCCCGGTGGTTCAAGGTGCTGCGCGACTGCGCGCCGCCGAGGCATTGCTCACCTGGGGCGCGAGCGAAGCCCACCGCTACGCCGAGTGCGTAGCCGAGATCGATCGCTACCTCTCCGACAACCCACAAGCACGCGACGTACCGCAAGCACGCTGGATCAAAGCGCGCGCCTCCCAACTCGCAGGAGATGCCGCCACGGCCGCAGCAGGATTTCGGGCACTCTATGAGTCTGGGGTCGTTCAATCGGCCCAGGGCTATGACCGAACCTTCTGTATGGACGCGGGCTTGGAAGCCGCTCACGCCTTCCTTGCCAGCGACACACCCGACACGGGCAAGGCGCGGGAACTATTCACCAGCCTTGAAGTGGCTTTCGGCCAGGCCGCGACTCTCGAAGGCGTCGGCGCGGAGGAACGGGTACACCTTCTGGCCGGTCAAGGGCGCGCTGCGGCAGGCGAGGGCTACTGCCTTCTGGCCACAGGTGATGGCACCAAGGCCGAGCGCTTCTTCCAAGGCCGACTCTCCAGCGCGGGTTCCAACTCCGCCCAGCGCTTCAGCATCCTTTACGGGCTGGGCCTTTCACTGATCGCTCAGGGCAAGTTCGTTGCGGGCCAGGTGGAGCTTGCAAAGGTCAGCTCCCTCGACCACACCAGCCGGGACCGCAAGGCCGCAGCCCTGGTGGCTCTCGCCCAAGCGGCTCTCAAGCTGGGAAACGCCGATGCCCCCACGCAGGCCAAACGCTGGCTGACGACGGTCACGAGCGTCTTCGGGGACACTCCAGCCGCAGCCAAAGCCGCCGAAGCGCTCAAAAACCTGTAGTCTACGCCCCCTGGAACCAACTCCATCACCCCAGAATCTCAACCGAACTCGACCTTGGCCTCCTTGGCCCGTACAACAGGGACCCAGAAAAGTCGACGCCGGCCTTGGCTCCAGCCCCCCCTCCTGCTCATTCTCTTCGAAGCTCACTTCTCCCCATTCGGTAGGCACCGACTTCTTGGTCCTACAAGAACCCAACTGACCGTCCAGTCATGAACCTCAACTCGATTCAACTCAAGCTCACATCCCTGGCCACTCCCCTGGTTGTTGCAGCCTTCAGCGCGACGGCCGCCCTCGCGCAGGATGCAGTAAAGCAGGCTCCCTCCAAGTCCCTCGGCGAGGTGCTTGGTGATTCGGGTGCCATCGGCATGTGCATCGTGCTGCTCTCTGTGGTGGCCCTCGCGGTCATCATCGAGAACTTTGTTTCGCTCAACCGCGACAAGCTCGCCCCGCCCGAGTTGATCGATGAAATCCAGGCCCTGTTCGAGGATGAGCAGTACCAGGAAGCCATGGAGTTGTGCGAGAACGAGCCCAACTACTTCACCCGCGTCTGCGGTGCCGGCATCGCCAAGATCGGACACTCATTCGCGACCGTGGAGAAGGCCATGGAAGAAATGGGTGACGAGGAGTCCATCAAGCTGCACCAGAAGGTCGGCTGGTTGGCTCTGATCGCCAACGTCGCCCCCATGATGGGACTGCTCGGTACGGTCGGCGGGATGGTGGAAGCGTTCAACGAGATCGCGGCTTCGTCCGGTGGTGCCAACCCCGCCCAGCTGGCCAGTGGTATTTCCAAGGCCCTGCTGACGACCATGTTCGGTCTGATCGTGGCCCTACCCGTGACTGCAGCGTTTGCGTTCATCCGCAACCGCATGGTGCGTAACATCATCGAAGTGGGAGCTATCGTCGAAGATCTCTTCGAACACTTCCGCGACGAGTCGAAATAGCCCCTGGTTCCAAACCAGGGCCAAGCCCGGCCCCGCGCGGGTCGCTGACTATCAAGCGACCCGCGCAACCCCTCTCCCCCGCCGACCCCCGAAGCCAACACCTCGATCATGAATCTTTCCAAGCACGATCCTGAGACTGAGATGGAAATGAACATGACGCCGATGATCGACGTCGTGTTCCTCCTGATCATCTTCTTCATGATCATCACGGACATGACACAGCAGGACCTGGAGGAGTTGGTCCTGCCGATGGCCACGTTCGCTCGGGAAGACAAGCCCGATCCCGAAGAGTACCGGCCCGTCATCAACATCCAGTACGACGGCAAGATCATCATCAAGCGCGAGAAGTACTACATCCCCGAAGAGGATGACGGCAACGCGGACCCCTACATCCGGGTCAAGGAGTGGCTGGCGAAGACAGCCAAGCGGATGGATAAAGACTTCCTGACGGAAGGCGCCACCACCGGGCCCAAGGTGCCGGACGAACCCGTCCTGATCCGCGCCGACATCAGTACGCCCTTCAAGCACATTCAGAAAATCATGGAGTTCTGCGGAGCAGCGGGTGTCCAGATCTGGAAGGTTCAATTGGCCTGCTCCGTACCCGAATCCGAAGCCCCCTCCGACGAGTAGTCGGTCCCAGACCCGCAGGAGACCCGAACCATGTCCATGCTAGCCGAACTTGCCGAAGACAAGGCCGAAATGGAGATGACGCCGATGATCGACGTCACCTTCCTGCTCCTGATCTTCTTCATGTGTACCCTCAAGTTCAAAACGCTTGAGGGCAAGCTGGCCGCGTACCTCCCGAAGGACGTAGGGGTCAACCAGATGGACGCCGAGCCCATCGAGAAGGTCGAGATCCTAATGCGCGTCGTCAAGGAAGGCACCAAATTGAAGGTGACGGACTCTGGCGGCTTGCGGCCCTACACCTCCAGCGATACGGGCCGCTACGACTGGGGTGAAGACCGGGTGATGGAGTACAACGTGGGTCCTTTCCGAACCCAAGACCTCGAAGCCCTGCGCGCCAAGCTAGCGAAGGTCTATAGGGACCGTCTGAGCGGTGGCGAGGAGAAGGTGCCAGCCACCATCGACGCGCGTCCCAAGACGGTCTATTCGGATGTGGTCAAGGTCCTCGACCAGGCCATCGATTCGGGCTTCACGGACATCACATTCGTGGGCGCCTACCCGGACCACATCGAATAGTCTCGCTCGCAGGGGCCCCCAGGCGGCCCTTGTGGAGTCCGAACTAGCAGTTCGTCCTTTTCCGCCCCGAAGGAGCCGGAGTCGCTCTGTCAGCCATGCAGGCCAAGCATGGAGCACGTCCGACTATCAGGGGGAGAATCGTCTACAGGCCCTCAAAAAGCGCGATTGTTCCCTGATCGGTGTTTGACGCATCACCCGCCCACGGAGTATCTTCTGCGTCCAATTGCAGCACCCGATCGGGTGCTGATCCCCCCCCTCCACGGACGCGCCCTCCGGCGTGACGATCCACTCGAAACCTCCCCACCACTTGTGCTCTGCCCGCTGTCGTCCTTGAGAAAGGGTGGTAGCCAGCGCAGGTGGCCAGGGTAGGCCATCGGTAATCGTCCCCCTCCGTACTCCCCAACTGTTGGTCAAGAGAATGATTCGAATGAGGATCACCGGAACTGCTTTCCCCATCGCGCTC
>JAPKBO010000199.1 GCA_028823395.1 Planctomycetota bacterium
CATGGCACCCAATGCTCGCTCGGGATTGTGAGCTCTCTCTAGGTTCTTGGCCCCTTCGGGATGATCAAAGGCGCCGATCACCTGCCAGGCTCCCCATGTCTGGGCCTGTACCGCAGAAGTTAAGCACACCGCAACAATGGCCCTCGCGACGAGACGGTATTTGCAAGATAGGTGATCCACCACCCCATCTTATGTACCGGACCAGCGATCTAGCGCCCCTGTTTCCTTGAGGATTGACCTCTGACCGCTGAGTCTCCAAAGAAGGACTATCCCAGATCCGATCAGAGCCATGGAGAGCCACTGGGCTTGGGTCAGGCCGAAGGCATGCCGGGGGTTGAGCCGCCACGGCTCGACACACAATCGCTCCGAACCCAAGAGAATCCAATGCCAAGCGAAGACGGACCCGCCCGGCGACATGCGGCGACGCCGAAGCCAAAGCCATGAGAACAGTCCTAAGCCGAGCGTCGCCTCTACTAGAGCCATGGGGACGACCCGCACATCGACACCCACGGTGTACGGATAGAGCACTGCATACCAGGCTTCACTTGGCCGGCCGCAACAGGTGCTGTGCCCTGCCAGGTGACAACCGATGCGCCCCAGGCCGTACATGAGAAGGATGCTAGGGGCCAGCGCGTCCAGAAAATCCATGGTTTGCAAGGTGTGCCCGAAGACGATCCGCGCGTACAGGGCCAGTGCAAACCAACACACCAGAGCCCCGCCCAGAAAAGACGCGCCGGGGTACGCAGCGGGAGCGTAGAGCCAGTAACTCAGGACCTTAGCCCCTCCCACATCCACGGCGTGCGCCAGAGCGCCACCCGCCGCAATCAAGGGCGCGGCACCCAGGAAGAAGTACCCAAGATGTCGCGCCCGGAGCGAGTGCCGATGTAACTCACTACGAGCCACCCATGCCGCAACCAGCACACACATGCCACACCACACGCCCGATGTGCTGAAGAGGAACGGGCCAACGTGGAATGTAGGCTGCAACTGGAATCACTGCTGATCAAAACCTGCAGCCGACGGGACCGGCCACGTGCACTCTAGGCGCTCTCCTGATTCCAGGATCGCTCGGGCCTGCAAGATGGGCCTGGCGAAGGTAGGTGGCACCCCCAATTCCCCCGAGCGCCAGTGTGCCGTCGGGACACCGGGTTCACCTGCATGACAGAGCACGTAGGGCTCGCCTTTCTGGCGTACCCCGTCATTGTTCAAGTCATCAAACCAACCCACCGCCCCTTCGACCATGCGGTCTTCTCCTGTGGTTAGTTCGAACCACGGGATCCGGGTCCTCCCATCGGACCGGAACGCTTTTCCGGCACGTAAACAAGGGGTGGGATCCAGCGCCGCCGAAGTCCTGCACGGTGTTTCACAGCCGGATGCGTTCAAGATTGCGAGCACCACCAGGGTGCAGGCCACAGGCTTCGAGGCCATCAAAATACCCCCCGGAGGGCAAAGTTCAGCGTGTGTCCCTGACCATCCCAGACCGTCACGTCACCGCTGTTGTCCCAGAGCAGAAGGTCGCTGGCCAGAATCCAACCGGTGAAATAGTCGGGCTCACCCAGCGGAGCATCCACCCACATCAAAGCCTGAGGCACACCGCCATTCACGACGAGCTGCGCGCCAACAGGGCACGAGAACTCAAGCTCGTTGTGATAGGCGTACTCACCCCGTCGATCGAAAATGCGTACGAGCCGATCTTGAGTCACGCTGCCTCCGGGCCCACTAACCTGCATTTCCATTCCCGCATCCTGGTGAGCCACGACCAGGGGGCCGCGCTCCTCTAGCAGGTTCGTCTGCTGGTTCATCCAATGAGAGCGGAAGGCCCCCCGGGCCTCGCCAGAGTTCAATGCCACGCCCAGCAGGACTGCCAATGATCCGAGCCCCAACCACCGTCTGTTGCCATGGTTCATGATGTTCTCCTAATTAGAAAGTGCCACTGAATCGATCCTGGGTGTCGTTCGCCGTCTTCGTACGCAACTCCCAGTGAGTCGCAACCTTCCCTGGCCCCGCAGTGTTGGTGAAACTGGCAATACTGATCTTTGTCGAGGGCGTCCCCACCTCACCGCAGTAATCCCGAGCACCATCATCCGGCTTGGCCGGGGGGCTCGGTACTTCCATGCCCATCCGCTCGTAATAGTCCCGCACCTCCAAGAAGTTCCTCTGGAACCCGGGCAGACCATTGGCCTCGGTATAGGTGTGCAAGCAAGCGGACTTGAACTTGGGGCAAGCCTCGTTGACGTTAGTCACGTGGACACCGCCAACGGAGACGCCGCCCCCTTTCTTGTCCTTCCGGATGCTGCTGCCCACCGCTTTGATGCAGTCGGCCTCAACAAAGACATGGTCACAGTCAAACCCACCCGCCAGGGGATTCGTCCAGGCCCCCGATGCGGTCTCCACACTGACGAGGGCCACAGAAAGCGCCGCGAGGCCCATTCCTAGGCGCGCAACACAGCCCAACAGAACATCTGAGTTCATCATCTCTCGTCTACCTCCCAAGGGATAAGGGCCGGCAGTCAAAGGGGTCCGAAGGAGCCCGGACTGCAAGCCGGTACCGGGAGAAGACGACCCACGATGGACCCCGTTTCAGAGCACGTCCAAGAAAACCGGCGTGCCCAGCTTCCCTAGGCCAAGAACAGACTCAGCAACTGCTCCGCCGCCTCTTCCGGGGTTTGTTCCCCCTCACGCACACGCGCCTGGGCCGCCTCGAGCTGCGCCGCCACCTCGGGGTGATCCCGGAACGCATCCAGCAGCCGCTCTTCCAACGCATTCCACATCCAGCGCGCGCGTTGCTCGCGGCGTTTCGCAGTGAGAACGCCAGCTTCGTTCAGGATACGGCGATGCTCTTGAGCTAGATCCCAAAGCTCGTCCAATCCATCCCCCGTCTGCGCGCTAATAGCCAATGCACACGGCGTCCAGTGTTCCGAATCGGCCCGCGTGTAGTGCAGAGCCGCGGCGTGATCAGCCACCGAAGCCTTGGCCAAATCGACGCGCTCCCCGTCAGCCTTATTCACAGCGATGATATCGGCGTGCTCCAGGATGCCCTTCTTGATGCCCTGCAGCTCGTCCCCGGCACCCGGCAGGGTCAGGACCAGGAACAGGTCCACCATGTCCGCCACCGAGGTCTCCGACTGGCCCACGCCCACCGTCTCCACCAGCACCACGTCAAAGCCCGCGGCCTCGCACAACTCCAGCGCCTCGCGCGTGCGACGGGCTACGCCGCCCAGGGTCGCGGCAGAGGGTGAGGGTCGAATGAAGGCGCCGTCGCTCTGGGCCAAAGCCCCCATGCGCGACTTGTCTCCCAGAATAGAACCGCCCGAAAGAGTGCTGGAAGGGTCCACAGCTAGCACAGCTACCGTGAGGCCGCGCTCGATCAGACGCAGGCCCAGGGTTTCGATCAGAGTGGACTTGCCCACCCCCGGAACGCCACTGATACCGATGCGTTGAGCCGACCCGGTCTTCTGGGCCAAGCGCGACAGCAACTGGCGGCTCATGTCCCGGTCGGCTGTGCGGCTGCTCTCCACCAGGGTGATGGCCCTGGCCAACAACACCGGATCCCCAGCGAGGACACCCGCCTCTAGTGCATCAATACTGGGAGAGGGCGCCATGAATCAGGAGTCCTGCACGTCCGGTGCCAAGGCGTCGAGCAGTTCGCCCGCCGCCTCCGAGATGACCGTTCCCGGGCCGAAGACCATAGTGGCACCGGCTGACAGGAGATCCGGGATGTCCTGTGGCGGGACCACCCCCCCCACCACAACCAGCACATCTTCTCGACCCAGAGCCGTGAGCTCCGCCTTCAGCGCGGGCACCAACGTCTTGTGACCCGCTGCAAGACTGGAAACACCCACCACGTGTACGTCATTTTCCACCGCACTGCGCGCGGTCTCGGCAGGGGTCTGGAAGAGCGAGCCGATGTCCACGTCAAAGCCCAGATCACTGAACGCCGTGGCAATCACCTTTTGACCCCGGTCATGTCCGTCCTGACCCATTTTCGCAAGCAGGATGCGCGGCCGGCGGCCGACCGCCTGCAGGAAGGCCTCCACTCTGTTACGCACCACGCGCACGGTTTCACTCGACTCACCCATTTCGCCTGAGTATACGCCACCCTGGGTGCGGATCTGCGCCTGGTGTCGGCCCCAGACACTTTCCAGGGCGAATGAGATCTCCCCCACCGTGGCACCGGCACGGGCGGCTACTACAGCAAGGTCAAGCAGGTTGCCGCTGGCGTCCTTAGCGCATTCAGTCAGGGCAGCTAGGGCGTTGTCCACCTCGGCTCCGTCCCGATCCCGGCGCAGCTCTTCTAGTCGCCGTACCTGAATCTCGCGCACTTCGGTGGCCTCCACGCTGCGCACGTCGATCGGTTCGGGGGAATCACTCTCAAAGCGGTTAACTCCCACAATCACCTGGCGCCCCGAATCGATGCGCGCCTGGGCGCGGGCAGCGGCCTCCTCGATCCGCAGCTTGGGACTGCCCGCTTCAATCGCACGCGTCATGCCACCCAGGGCCTCGATCTCATCAATGTGTTTTTGGGCGCGTTCGCACAGGTCATGGGTCAAGCGCTCCACGAACCAGCTACCACCCCAAGGATCGATCACGTCGCAGGTGCCCGACTCGAGCTGTAAATGCAGCTGGGTGTTGCGAGCGATGCGCGCCGAGGCATCGGTGGGCAGGGCCAGGGCCTCGTCCAGAGAGTTGGTGTGCAGGGACTGGGTACCCCCATGCACCGCAGCCAGAGCCTCGATGGAGGTGCGCACGATGTTGGTGTGCGGATCCTGAGCGGTGAGCGACCAGCCCGAAGTTTGGCAGTGGGTGCGCAACATGAGCGACTTGTCGGACGTCGCGCCCATGGATTTCATCAGCCGTGCCCACAGGAGTCGCGCGGCGCGCAGCTTGGCGACCTCCATGAAATAGTCCATGCCGATGCCGAAGAAGAACGACAGCCGCGGCGCGAAGTCCTCGATGTCAAGACCGGCATCCATGCCTGCCCGCACATACTCGACGCCATCGCTAAGGGTGTAACCCAACTCAAGGTCCGCCGTGGCCCCGGCCTCCTGCATGTGGTAACCCGAGATCGAGATGGAGTTGAAGCGCGGCATACGCTTGGAGGTGTACTCAAAGATGTCGCGCACGATGCGCATCGATCCCTCGGGCGGATAGATGTAGGTGTTACGCACCATAAACTCTTTGAGGATGTCGTTCTGGATGGTGCCACTAAGCTGCTCGGGGGCCACGCCCTGCTCTTCAGCGGCCACGATGTAGAGCGCCATGATGGGCAGCACGGCGCCGTTCATGGTCATGGACACGCTCATGGAATCGAGCGGGATGCCACTGAAGAGGATGCGCATGTCCAGGATCGAGTCGATGGCGACGCCGGCCATGCCTACGTCCCCAATCACACGCTCGTGGTCGGAGTCGTAGCCTCGGTGTGTGGCGAGATCGAAGGCGATGGACAGACCTCTTTGTCCGGCGGCCAGGTTCTTGCGATAGAACTCGTTAGAAGCCTCCGCCGTGGAGAAGCCCGCGTACTGGCGCACGGTCCAGGGCCTACCCACGTACATGCTGGAATAGGGCCCGCGCACGAAGGGCGCAAAGCCCGGCAAACTGCCCAGGTGCGGCAAGCTGTCCTGCTCAGGTCCGTAGACCGGATCAAGATGAATGCCCTCGGGGGTGTCCGTGCCCGAGCCACCGGTCGCATTACCCGAGGCCGCAACCGAGCCCGTGGGCAGGTCGTCGAACTGTAGCTTGGAGTAATCGGGCAAAGTCACGAGGGAGTCGGGATGAGGGAGAAGCTATGGAAGAGATGAAGGCCGGCTCAGGAAAGAACCGCCAGACGGCACGGAGTCCTTTTCAAGCCTCTTGGGGGGAGAGCATGGTACCGCGCTCAACAGGGCGGCCACAATCGCCTCCCATGGGTAGCGTGATTGGGCCACATTCAGTCTGCAGGCATCCGCGGGACGCGTCCGCCCGTCTTTTCGAGCCGCGCGCGCATCAGCACCCAAGCCTCCTGCGCAATCTGTGCCCGTTCTTGACCGCGATCCAGCGAGCCGCGCGCAACCTCCAACCTCTCGTCGGCGGCATGTACTTGGGCGCTGGCCGCGTCGCGCTGCACCCTTAGGGCCTCAGCCTCGCTGGCCGATGTCTCGGCCGACTCGCGTGCTCGACCGAGC
>JAPKBO010000200.1 GCA_028823395.1 Planctomycetota bacterium
GGCATCCGCTCGGTCACGTACTTTACTTCAATAAACTGTGACATTCAGCAACATATTCAGAACATCTTCATGTTACTGCTCCCGTGGCGCCCAAGGGTGTTACGGCCCTGTGACATGGAGTACGTGATGCTACACCTAATATTCAGCTTACCTCATGCCTAGGGAGGGACAACCCGCAGCGATACGCTGCTGTTTGATTCCAGAGAATTTCCTGGTGGCTCACATAATGCCCCCACATAATGACTCATTGGTACCTCGATCTGAGATCGCGAAGCTTTCCGAATGATGTTTTCAGTACTCAGTGTCGTCGTGGCCTCTGCCGGGGCGGGTGTTCCCGGCGTCGGCGACGTTTTCCCGATGGGCCCGACCATGGCTTATGGTGCGGTCCCGCACATGCTTCTTTCCGCGCCCGACTGGGGCTCGGGCTTCGATTTGGGCTGGGGGACTCCCACGGGAAATTTTGCAGGTCCCCAGAATGCTTCCATTGCGGGCCAGACGTGCACCTCAGGTGCACAGGAGGTGACTGCGCACGTTCCCAAGTGGCAAATGGCCGGCTGGCCGTCGTCGTGGGCGCGGCCCGACGGAAAATCCGGCTTGAAAAACCTGGCGTTGGATTTGGACCCACCTTGGAATCGCTCGGCGATGGACGGAACCGACCCATCGGTGCCACACGAGAAGCGTGTGCCCATTCCTGGCCTCAACAACGGCCAGGGTGGCGGTAAATCGGGCCGGTGGCAGTGGGTGTATCTGCCCACGATTGTGTTCGTCGCTCACCTGGGTGAACTGGGTACGATGCGTCGCTGGTTCGGCGGGTCGAAGTACGGCTTCTCCATCAACCACTGCCTCATTGGATCGTTTCTTTTGCTTATCTGCCTGCCTACTACGGCGGCTGTGACGTGCCGCACTTGCTTTGACCAGGTACCGGGCTGCACGGGCGGCAATGCTTGCCCGTTTGTTGCCACCACGGCGCAAAATGGTATGCTCCTGGGCGGGGTGGCGGCGGCGACGGCGACGACCATCGTGGCCAGGAACGTCTTCCCGCTGCGTTTTATGCGCATTCTGACGAGGGGCGTGCTTGACAGCTTGCTTATTATTGGCCGCCGCCCGCCACCTGGCACAGCCGTGGACTTGACGGCGCTGACGAACGCACAGCTTGCGGATTCTTTGATGACCAGTGGTGCAGAGCCTGCATCTATTCTTGATGAGGTGACGACCAGGTTGGCCGCGGCCACGACGCAGATGGAGATTGCGCGTCTGAATGCCATGTGCACGGCAATCACTTCCAAGCAGCGTTTGAAGCCCGGGGCGCACGGTGCGGTCGCTTCTGGCGACGGCACTGCGGAGTTGGTCGGCATCTACCGCTATTGCGCGGTGCTTGCTGGCAAGGTGGTACGCACCCGCATTTCGCAGGTGGCTTCGGTACTGCCTCCTGACTTAGCCGAGGGTGACACGCAGTACAAGGCCGTGCCGCCAGAAAAGATTGTCAAGCCGAAGTCCATGGCGGAGTTTGGTGACATTCTCATGACGTGGACCATGCTCCTTTCGGGTCTCGGTATCGCGTCCATCCTGGTCTCGGGTGCCTTTCTTCGCGAAGTCGTGTACGACACGATTGATTACGGCACTTTGGCATGGGAGGGCGCCTTTGAGCTGTGGCTGGTCTATTTGGAGGAGGTTGAACGCACGGCCGGGGACGAGGTTAACCTGGCGAATGTTTACAACCGTGGTGCGCAGGACACGATGATCAAGCGCGCAATGGAGCGGTTGCCCAAGACCCCGACTGGCATATTTCGAGGCGGTGGCGGAGGCAGCAACGGTGATGGCGGCGAGGAGACCAAGTGGAACGGATCCTTCAACACCAAGGCCGCAGGAAGCTGCCTCACCTTCAACCTGGGTAAGAAGCAGCACCCCGCCAACTGCCTCAACGAGAAGGGTGGGTGCAAGTACAACCACGTGTGCGACGCCTACGTCGGTGACAAGGGGCCCAAAGGGCGCTGCGGGTCCGACAAGCACGGGCGCTCCAACTGTGACAACCCCGCCAAGCAGTCCGCCGAGCAGCAGTGAGGCGGCGTTTCGGCAGGTGCACGCGCTCGAGGAGCAGGTCAAGACTGACGGCGCGTGCACGCTACCGGGTGTTTCGATTGCTTACGAATTGTTCATGCCGATTATGATGCGGGCTGTCGCTCGCGGATACGTCCGGCAAGAGCATGCAGATTTTGTAGCCGATGGGCTGCGTTTTGGTTTCGGCCTTGGGGTCGACGTTTCAAAGCTTAGGGGCAGGCGACTGTTCCGCAACTATCCGACCGCGGTTGAGGCGCGGGCGGCAGTGTCCAAGGCCACTCGGGCGCGAGTGGAACAGGGTAAGACGCTGCGATTGTTTCCCTTTAGGGCTGAGGACCGTGCCGTACTGGACAGGTGGCCTTCGTGGCGCATCTTCCCTATGGGCGCGGTGCCCAAGCCGATGGAGCCAGGTGCGATGCGACCGTTCTCAGATCATACCGCGACGGGCATGAAGGACGCCACCGACCTGGCGCTTTTAAGGCACACCTTGACGGCGCTCGAGGACATTGCTCGCTTCCTTCGACACATGTACTTTATGCGAGTGTCGGATGTGGATTCGGCCTTCCCGCTGCTTCCGATTGCGCCACGGCTGTGGCGATACATGATGTTTATCTGGTTTGACGTGCACGCTGGCGACGAGGCTGGCGTTCTATCGTATTTGTACTTGCATGTGTGTGGTGACTTTGGGAGCGCTGGTCTGCCTGGGACGTGGAAGATCTTCTTCACGGACGTGGTGATGGGCATGGCGCGCTCGGAGATGGTTTTGACTTTGGAGGCTCCCATATATGTCGACGACATCTCGCTCATCGGCGAGCTTCAGCGTTTGGTCGACCATGAGGGTGCGGCACTCACAGCTTTCTTGCGGATGTTAGGAATCTTCATCAAGGAAATCAAGGATCGGGCGGCGGCGCAGGTGCAGCTGGCCTTGGGCTTCTGGTGGGATTCGATCAACCGGACGCGCACGCTGAGCGAGCGCAAGCAGCAGGCGTATGTCGCGATGCTGCGCGAGTTTGAGACGCGGCGGTCGCTGTCGCTGCGCGAGCGGCAGCAGATGGCAGGACGGATGCAGCGTGCGGTGATGACGATGCCGCCGGGTGCAGCTTGTTTTATGGCCACCATGTATGCGCTGATGCGTGGCTTGTCGTTGCCGTGGCAGTCGCGACGCACCACGCGTGCCGAGCGGCTAGATTTCAGGTGCCTTCGTGAGCTATTGCAGCGCAACCTGGGCCGTGGCTTCTTCTCCCTCGACCAGTTTGGCGAGGCGCCGGTGGTCGACACTGATGCGTCCAAGAGCCGGGCCTATACCGGGGGCGGCTATGCTTCGCGCTGCGGGCGCTACAGATTCTGGCGCTACGGCGCGGCCGCTCAGCGCAACATGATCGACTTCCTGGAGGGCGACGTTGTGGTAGAGGCCGTGCGCGATTTAGGCCATCTTTGGCATCGCAAAGTTGTGACGTTTCGCATCGACAACAGCGCGTTCCAGAAGTCGGCGGTTAAGGGCTGGAGCCGGGCGGAGAGGTTGACTCTCCTCCTGCGGCGGCTCTTTGAGCTTTGCATGCAGTTTGAATGCGTGCTATGTTTTGAATGGCTTAGCACGCACGCGAACGTGTACGCGGACGCGCTCTCAAGGGTCGATGGCGAGGCGGCTTTCCTGCGCTTGGTGGCGGAGACTGACTTTCTGCCGCCAAGCGTGTTTCTGCGGCGTGACCCGCGGTGCGGCGCTGTGCGCCAGCTGGGCGACGCCTACTCGAGCAACTCGAACAAGGATGGTCCGCCGCGGGCGCAGCAGAACCTTGCGCTCAGCGTGCCGTACCGCAGGGCTTCGGTGTTTGTGGGCTTGCCTAACGAGGGCGTGGCAGACCAAGTGGACGAGGTCATGGACACGAGGCTAGGTGCGTCGTCGCACCGTTCGATTCAGGCAGCGCTTACTCACTGGGATGCTGTTCGTGCGCGCTTTGGCTGGCCCCGCCTTATCCTCTCTGACGACAGCGAGCGGGGAGGCAAGCTGGCGACCTTTGTTTTGTACATGGCGGAGGACACCGACCTGGTGGGCGCGTCGATTTCGAACTACGTGTGGGCGTTTCGCTCGTGGCTCAAGTTTCAGCGCCAGTTGGATCCCATCTATGGCGTCGTGGATTGGGAGGACTTCATGCAAGGTGTGGCGGTGCGGACGTGGGTGCCGGCCGAGCCTCGTAAGAAGGTTGAGCTTTGGTGGATTCGTGGGGCCTTGCGCCGGGTGGATAGGACGTCCTTTGTGGCGGTGCAGGCGACTGTGGTCATGCTTATGCTGCTGTTTACGTTTGCTCGTTCCGAGTCACCGTTGGCCTTGGCGTTTACTGGCGAGAACGCGTTCAACGCGGACAAGCAGATGCAGGTCAAGGATGTTAGGGTCGTGTCGAAAGCAGTGCACGTGCGGCTCAAGGGCATCAAGCAGGACCCGCGCATGCAGCGCCCAGAGGCGGCAGGCAACGAGGATTGGATTGTTATTGGCGACGTGCCCGGCTCAGACTTCTCGATTATGTTCTGGGTGCAGTTGCTCTTTAGTTTTCATCAGGGCGCGCGAGATCAGGACGCGCCTTTCTTTGTGGACCGCGATCGGAGGCGGCCGTATCTTTACAGCAAGGCCACAGTGGACATTCGTGCTCTGTGGGCAGCGGTCGTTGGCCAGGCGGAGGCCGACTCGTGCGGTCTCCATGGCCTGCGCGTGGCGGGCTACGACGCCGCGCGGCGCGGGCCTGGTGGCGAGGAGCTTGCCGTGGCGCAGGGCGCTTGGCGCAGCACAGCTTATCGCCGGTACGACCGATTCGATGAGGCCGAGGTTCGTGGGCTCGCGGCGGCGATCGTCGACCAGCTCGTGGAGCCGGATGCCTCGAACCCCTTTCCAAGGGAGCGGCCTGAGCCGCAGGGCGTGCCCTTGGTCTCTTCTTCTTCTTCTAGTTTGTGGCCACAGGGCCCGCCGCAGCCTCGCGCCACGGAGAGATCCGTGCCGACGGGGCCCGGACGGCGGCAGGGTGGCCGTACGGCAGCCGCTTCTTCAGCAGCTGCTACCCCCTCCTCAACTGGTACGCGGATTCCGAACCGTACCCGTGTTGAGGTGGACTGGTCGGGCGAGTGGTACTCTGGGCTCACGACCAGCCAACGCGCCGAGGGGGGCGTATTGCTTACGAGGGTGTTGTATGACGCTGCTGGCGTGCACAGGGCACAGGCGTGCTACCACAACCTCGACATCGAGCTCTGGCGGCCAGAGGCTTCTTAATGACCTCACAGCCTGCTCACGCCGCAGGCCGCTCGGTGGACCGTTTTCTTTTCGTTTGGGCTTCATTCCGAATACACACTGGCAGTTGGGACGTACGATTGATGTACCTTTGGGGGGAACAATCTCAAGGTACGGCTCTACTGGCTTCTTCAGTGGTATACTTCATGATTTGGCATCCGCTCGGTCACGTACTTTACTTCAATAAACTGTGACATTCAGCAACATATTCAGAACATCTTCATGTTACTGCTCCCGTGGCGCCCAAGGGTGTTACGGCCCTGTGACATGGAGTACGTGATGCTACACCTAATATTCAGCTTACCTCATGCCTAGGGAGGGACAACCCGCAGCGATACGCTGCTGTTTGATTCCAGAGAATTTCCTGGTGGCTCACATAATGCCCCCACATAATGACTCATTGGTACCTCGATCTGAGATCGCGAAGCTTTCCGAATGATGTTTTCAGTACTCCCTCCCACCCACCCCGCGGTTAGACAGTTATAGTGAGTTCACGGTAGCTGTTAGGCATCCGCTCGGTCACGTACTTTACTTCAATAAACTGTGACATTCAGCAACATATTCAGAACATCTTCATGTTACTGCTCCCGTGGCGCCCAAGGGTGTTACGGCCCTGTGACATGGAGTACGTGATGCTACACCTAATATTCAGCTTACCTCATGCCTAGGGAGGGACAACCCGCAGCGATACGCTGCTGTTTGATTCCAGAGAATTTCCTGGTGGCTCACATAATGCCCCCACATAATGACTCATTGGTACCTCGATCTGAGATCGCGAAGCTTTCCGAATGATGTTTTCAGTACTC
>JAPKBO010000201.1 GCA_028823395.1 Planctomycetota bacterium
CAAGTTCTGCACGGTGGCTTCTGGAAGCACACTCAACACAGCCACGTTGGATCCCTCCGGATGTGACATGACCGCCCCCATCAACATGATGATGATGGGCGCTCCGATGAACCAATTCACCTACCTCATGATTGGTTCAGGTAACAGCATCGTCGACGGCGCTCTCTTCGGCGCCAGCGGAGACCTCTGCCTCACCGGCGGAACCATCGGCCGCTACAACAAGGATGCGGGCAAGATCAACATGATGGGAATGTTCATGACGGACATCTCCAACACCGCCACGGGTGGGCCAAACTACGGCATCCCCAACTCCGGTGGTTCGGCGATCCTTGCTGGCCAGACCTGGAACTTCCAGTACTGGTTCCGCAACATGGGTGGCATGCCCTCTGGCTTCTCGGAAGCTGTCTCCGTCACCTTCAAGTAGCAGAAAAACTGCAGATATCAAAAGCGCACCTCGCCGACTGGCGGGGTGCGCTTTTCTTGTTTGGCACCCCCGCACGGTCACGGACCAGCCACAGTCTCCGGAACAATCAGATGGCTGCGGCTGCTTGGATTTCCTCAAGGGCCGCCTTCACTTCATCACCGTTCGTTCGGAAATGTAGAAGGCAGACGCGGAGGGTGAACATGCCGTTGATTTTTGTGGAGGAAAGGAAGATCCGCCGACGAGCGTTAATCTTGTGGAGCAACGCTTCATTGAGAGCATCACTGTCCCCGTCCGCGGACCGGAACCGGAAGGAAACAACCGAGAGCTGTGGGCGGTCGCCCATCTCGATCCCCTCAGTCGTGGAGAGCTCGTCGTGCAGCCATTGGGCAAGTTCAAGCTTCTCCCGCAGAGCATCGCGCAGGGCCTCGGCCCCGTAGAAGTCGACGGCAGCCCAAACCCTCAGGCCCCGCGCTTCACGAGTCAGCTCGGGAGACATTTCGGCGAAGTTGTGGGCCGTGGCGGTCAGGTCCTGCAGGTAATCGGCTGCAGAACCGTGGGCCTGCTGCAATTGGCCCGGCTCCCGCACCAGGAGGCAGCCAGTGCCATAGGGAAGGAAGAGGCTCTTGTGGGGATCGAGCACGAGGCTGTCGGCGCGCTCCAACCCAGGGAGAAGTTCGTGACCCCCGGGGACGCCACGAAAGAATCCCCCATAGGCTCCATCCACGTGCAGCCACAGGCCCTCGCTCTCACAGATGTCTGCGATGGCTGGAACAGGATCCACGGCACCCGTGTTGGTCGTGCCCGCAGTCGCCGCTACCAGGAACGGGCGCAGGCCTGCGGCCCGGTCGGCGGCGATCTGCTTGGCTAGAGCAGCGGGATCCATGCGCAGGCGCTCGTCGGTTGAAATGAGCCTCAGGCCTGCGGTGGGCAAGCCCGCTAGGCGCGCCGACTTAGCGATACAGCTGTGAGCCTGCTCTGATGTGTAGTAAGTGGCACCGACCATGTCCTCACCGAGCCGCACCGTGCGCGCAGTCACCAGCGCCACCAGGGTCGAAAGGGTGCCGCCTGTGGTTAGCAGGCCCTCGGCTCCCTCAGGGTAGCCAACGAATTCCCGCAACCAATCGATAGCCATGCGCTCAATAGCCACCAAAGCCGGCGCGGCGTCGTGCATGCCCACGTAGCGATTGGCCGTCAAGGCGATGTAGTCGGCCAACGCAGCCGGATACAAGCCACCGCCCGGGATGTAAGCCATGTAGCGGCCCGACGCGGTGTTGTAAGACTTGGCGATAGCCCGCCCCATGTCGTGCAGGGTCTCCTCGAAAGGACGGCCGGCTTCGGGTAGAGGACGCGTTAATTCTTCACCCAGCTGCTCCGCCCCGTCCGTATCCCAGGAGGGTTGCTCACCAAGGCTGGTGAGATGGTCAATGACGAAACTCGTGGCCCCTTTCGTAAGAAGCTCCATCTGGTCGGCGTCAAGGTCTAGGGAGGCACTGGGTCGGGGCAGGGGACGGGTCATGGCGGGAGGTTACGCTACCCCGGCGTGGTATCGTAGTGCAGGTATGTGGTGTTCCCTTCTCATGACGCTTGTACCCCTAACGGGCTTCGCCCAGGACGGGGCAGCGAGCGAGCAGACCCTCAACTGGCCGGGGTGGCGCGGCCCCCTGGGGAATGGTTCGGCGCCCAGCGCAGACCCACCGCTGTCGTGGAGCGAAGACAAGAACGTGCGCTGGAAGACGGCTCTGCCCGGAGCCGGCCACAGCTCGCCGGTGGTCTGGGGCCAACGCATCTTCGTGACAGCAGCCGTCCCCGTGGGCGAGGAGCTACCACCCGTACCCGATGATGCGCCCGGCGCTCACGACAATGCCCCCATCACCCGCAAGCAGCGCTTCGTGGCCCTGTGTCTAGATCGCGAGACGGGTGAAATACTCTGGCAGCAGACGGCGCGCGAGACCCTTCCCCGTGCGGGTGCCCACGTCTCCGGCACTCTGGCCTCCAGCTCACCCGTGGTGGACGGCGAGGTGTTCGTAGCCTACTTCGGTTCCAACGGCCTGTTTGGATACACGCATGACGGCAAGCTTCTGTGGTCACGCGATCTTGGACAGATGCAGGTCAAACATGGGCACGGTGAGGGATCTTCCCCCGTACTCCACGGCGGAACCCTGGTCGTCAACTGGGACCACGAGGGCGCCTCGTTCGTTGCAGCTCTCAACCGATCGAACGGCGAGGAACTCTGGCGGGTGCAACGTGATGAGGTCACATCCTGGGCGTCGCCCGCCATCGCCCAGGTAGGCAAGACAACTCAAGTGATCGTGAGCGGTACCAAGCGCGCCCGCGGCTACGACCTGATCACGGGCAAGCAGATCTGGGAGTGTGGCGGCCTGTCCCACAACGTGGTGGCCTCACCGGTAGTAGGCGAGGGGATGGTCATCCTTGGCAGCAGCTACGAAAAGAAGTCCCTGATCGCCATTGGGCTTGAGGGAGCGACCGGGGATCTGACCGGCGGCGAGCACGTGACCTGGACACGCAAGCGTGGCACGCCCTACGTGCCCTCGCCCTTACTGCACGGCGAGTGGGTGTACTACTTGAGTCACTACCAAGGGGTCCTCTCCCGAGTGCACGTGCGGACCGGCTCCGAGCCCGCAGGACCTTTCCGTCTGGAGGGCATGTACAACATCTACTCCAGCCCGGTGGCGGCAGCGGAGCGCATCTACATCACCGACCGCGATGGCGCCACGCTTGTCTTGAGCCACACCGATGGCGATCCAGAGGTGCTCGCCGTCAATAACCTCGACGACTCCTTCAGCGCCTCAGCCGCGCTGGTGGGACGCGACCTTCTCTTGAGAGGTGAGCAACACCTGTACTGCCTCTCGGAAGACTCCTCGGGGAAGTAGGCCGGGGGAAGATGGCTTGAGATGGAAGAGGTAGAATCCCCGACCGGGGCTCTGCCTCGACCTGGCCATGGATTCCGATCAAGACTCTCCCGACGACGGTGCGCCCTCCGCAGCACAGCAGGAGCAACTCCTGAAGTGGCTCGAGGCCTGGGCGCAGGATCCGGGCCAATTGGCAGCCTTGGACGAAGAGATGCTCAATCGGTTGCGCATGGCTGCCGGGTTGATCGCTCTTCCTGACCGCAAGGCACGGCGCGTCTTCAGCAACGCGCGCCGCAAGAAAGCGCGCGACCAGGTGCGCAGCTTGGACGATGCCGCCCTGAACGCCACAAGCAACCGCGCTCTCAAACGCTCCCTGCGCTACCCGGTGGCGCCCCCCAGCCTCGACATCAGCGAGCGGGATCGAGACCTTTTGGAAAAGCAGGCTTGGCAGCCGAAGGAAGGCGAACAAGCGACCCGACGGCTAGAAGAGCCGGCGCGCTGCTACATCTGCAAGGAGGACTATCAGGACCTGCACCCCCACTACGACGCCATGTGTCCGCAGTGCGCCGAGCTCAACTGGGCCAAGCGCCATCAAACAGCGGACCTGGCCGGGCGCGTGGCGCTCGTCACCGGATCGCGGGTGAAGATCGGCTACGAAGCGTCCCTCATGCTCCTGCGCGCTGGAGCGAGCGTGATCGCCACGACCCGCTTCCCTTGCGATTCAGCCAAGCGCTTCACCGCCGAGCCCGACTCCGCTGATTGGCGAGAGCGCTTGCACATCTACGGCCTGGACCTGCGCCACACGCCCAGCGTTGAAGCCTTCGCCGTCCACATCAACGAAGAATTCGAGCGCCTCGACTTTCTCATCCACAACGCCTGCCAGACCGTGCGTCGACCGCCGGCCTACAGTGCGCATCTGATGGAGTCCGAGATCTATGAGAATCTGCCTCATGAGGCGCGGGCGCTGGTGCGCAAGCACGAAGGCCTGGTCCATGACCTGAAGAGTGCACCCCAGACAGCGGGCCAGCTCCCGGCTGGAGAACAGAAAACTGCACCGGCTGACACGATTCAAACAGCAGACTCCTCAAAGGAACTCCAGGGACTGACCCGTGCGGCAGGAATGAGCCAGCTCGACCTCCTTGGCGAGGCGGACCAGGCGGCCCTCTTCCCTCAGGGCATGCTGGACGGCGAGGGTCAGCAGCTCGACCTGCGCCGCAAGAATTCCTGGCGCATGGAGCTGAGCGAAGTCCCCACCGTGGAGTTGATCGAGGTGCAGTTGGTGAATTCGGTTGCCCCCTTCGTTCTGACTGCGCGCCTGAAGCCTCTGATGGCCAAGATAGAGAGTCCGGACAAGCACGTGGTCAACGTCTCTGCCATGGAAGGCCAGTTCTATCGCACCTTCAAGACCACGCGCCATCCACACACCAACATGGCCAAGGCCGCGCTCAACATGATGACGCGCACCTCCGCGGCGGACTACTTCAAGAGCGGCATCCACATGAACAGCGTGGATACCGGCTGGGTCACGGACGAAGACCCCTTCGAGCAAGCCGTCGAAAAAGAACACTCGCAACGCTTCGCACCGCCCCTGGACTCCGTGGACGGAGCCGCGCGGGTCCTGGACCCCATCATCACCGGATTCAACACTGGCGTGCACTGCTGGGGTCAGTTCCTGAAGGACTACGAGCCGACGCGCTGGTAGGGACGCACTATTCGGAAGTGACATTCCGCACCCGGCAGATGCGCATGCGAGATTGCTTAGAGAAAGGCGTTAGGATGAATCGATGGCGACTGTCCATCGACTCGCGGAGCCCCGCAACATTTCAATGCCAGTGAAAGCCTTGTGGCTTGCTGCGCTGACCCTGTTCTCTACGCTCAGTGCCTGCGCCACAATGCAGAACGGGTCGGCGGCAGCCCAACCTCTGGCAGATGAGCTGGCCGTCAGCACCACACTCGATACGCTCTACCGCGCCTTCTGCTTCGATGCGAATGCGGAACCGGACTGGGATACCCAGCGCGGACTCTTTGCAGAGGGCGCAGCCTTCGCGGCCCCGTTCGGGTCTGGAGACACTCCGCGTGCGGTGAATGCTGAGCAGTTCATCACGGACTTCCGGAAGCATGTACAGACCTCACCGCGGGGAGAGACCGGCTATCACGAGTCCATCGTGCACGCACAGATCCAAGTGTTCGGCACCATCGCGCACGCGTTCGTGGTCTTTGACGGGTTCGTCCCAGGCGATGCCCCGGACGCGCGCGGGGTGGACAGCATCCAGCTCGTGCGCGGCCCAGAGGGCTGGCTGGTGGCGTCATTCACCACTCAGTACGAGTCCGCGGACACGCCGCTGCCGAAGTCCTTCCTGCCGCACTAGCTCGAGCATAAACTGGCGAGCATGAATCTCATGCGCCACCTGCCACTCGTCACTCTCCCGCTCCTCGCTCTTGCGGTCTCTCCGCGCGCCGACCTGCCCGTCGCGCACATCACGGGTGAGGGTTGGAACGAGCTCACGCTTGCGGACTTCGTCAACGTGAATGGTGACGAGAACACTTGGAAGGAGGTGGACGGAGTTATCCAATGCAGTGGCACACCTGTCGGTGGTGCACGCACGCAAAAGCAATATACAAACTTCGAGATGGTTCTCGAGTGGAAGCATGAAACGCACGCCGGCAACTCGGGTGTTTTCCTGTGGTGTCCCGAATCCGCGTTCACCGACCTGCCGCCGGGCTCCCTGCCACGTCAGGGCATCGAGGTTCAAGTGCTCGATTTGGGCTACGAGGAAAACTGGGAGAAGAACCGCAA
>JAPKBO010000202.1 GCA_028823395.1 Planctomycetota bacterium
CCTGTGACCTTTCGCTCCGGAGGCGAACGCTCTATCCAGCTGAGCTACGGGCGCAGTTAGCTTGGTCCCCTGGGGCCCCAGCGTGCGGCGGAGGATCCTACCGGAGCGGCGATGGCCCGGCCACCCGGATTGCGTTAGATCGGGGCTCGTCGAAGTAGGAAGGTGGCAACTCTCAGCCCTGTGGGGGGGGGTGGGTGCGGCAATGCTGGGTCTTTCCTTGACCATTTCGGGGGATGGGTCCACATTCCTATATCCCCCCCGGCGTCGCTTTATCACCACTATTCGGAGTTTGTACAGCATGAGGAGTTCTCTCCCTCATCGGTCCCCATGCCGCAGTCCATGGGCCCTTCTCCTGCCAGCAGCAGCTTTGTCCGTTGCGGGCTGGGCTGTTGGTACGCGCTGGGAGCCCACCCCCCTCAAGGCCCAGCCTTGGAATGGGACAGACACAGACCAAGACGGCCTCCCCGACAGCCAAGAGGTTGTGTTGGGGACGAACCCTCTCCTCGCAGATAGCGATCACGACGGATATGGAGACGGCGAAGAGTTTGCTCTACAGACAGACCCGATGAGCTTCGCGGACACACCCAGAGGCCTGAGCTTGTCCATAGGAATGGTCGCCCGTGGAGAAGGTTCACGCACCAAGATTTTCACAGCCATTCTCGACCCCGACGGGAGCATGGCCAACAACACGATTCGCTTCGGCGCCCTTCTCGACGGGGTGATTTATCCGCTCGAATTCGATGTGCAGCGAGGAAGTAACACCGGGCAAGCCTCAGGCGTGAAAGGGGGCCCCTTGTTTCTGATGGAATTCGAGGTTCCCAAGCGCGCGTTCAAGCGTCATACCGAGGTGACTTACTTTGCCGCCGTAGGGGTGCCAGGTGCCAGTACCTATGCCTCGGCCGCTAAGGTTGATCTCTTCAAGCACGACGGGGTGATTATCATGCGGGACATTCTTACTGACCCCCAGTTGGCCCTTGACCCCAATTCCACACAGACTCCGGGAACAACCATTCACCAGCCCATCGCCCCGGATGACGGTGGAGGAGTGCCCATCGACTGGGAACCCGGCCAAGTCTGCTACCAGGAGACCGTGATCGTGGGCGCCAGCGGAGCTGTTGTGTCCCACGAAGTCATTTCTGCCGACTGTGTCGACGGCTGGGACACCTATTGCGCCTCGGACTGCGCCGGGACGGTTGGGAGCTCCTACCAGACGATCGATACAGGGGTCTTACTCGGGGGCTGAATGTGTTCGGCTCCCCCAGGCGATCATGTCTCCGGCGCCTCCGCTTCGAGGTTTTGGCCGGTCCGCGAATAGGCCCCGCCCGGAGGAACTGAGGAATGGTCTCAAAAGGGGAGAATTCATGGCCTGCGGCCTCTTCAATCACCACATTCTAGGAACCCCGAAGTTCCACCTGCCGTCCTAGGCAAAGTCTGCGAGTTCCCTATGCGAGTTGATCCCGATCGAACCCTTGTAATGGCCTGCCAAGAAAGCCCCGCCCGGGGTTTTGACGGGGCATTTCGGGACCTGTACGAGCAGTACAAGGACCGGGTCTACAACGTCTGCTACCGCACAACCGGGAACGCTGCCGACGCCCTCGACGCATCCCAGGAGACCTTCGGCATCCTCTTCCGGAAAGTCTCTGCGTTCCGTTTCGAGTCCAAGTTCTCGAGTTGGGTGTACCGAATAGCCGTGAACGCCTCTATCGACCTCAAGCGCCGTTCGGCGGCCCGCCCGGCCGCCTCGCTAGATCGTCTGCGTTCTCCGTCTGAGAATGGCGCGACCATCGACTTCAAGGATGAGCATGTTGAGGGCCCGGAGGCCGCGGCATCTCGCCACGAGTTGCAGGCTGAGATCCAAGAGGCCATCACCCGATTGAGTCCCAAGATGCGAGCGATCACGGTGCTGCGCTACAACGAGAGTCTCTCGTATGAGGAGATTGCCGAAGCTCTGGGCACCTCTCTCGGCACCGTCAAGTCACGCCTCTCCCGGGCTCATGCCGCCCTCGACCGGGAGCTTACTCCGGTCCTGGATCGCCACAACCTTCGCTGATTCCCCAACCTGCCCTTCGCTATGAACCGTCAGTCCATCAGAGATGCCATGATCGAGAGCCTTGCCGGCGTGACCGAGTGTCACGCAGCGGAAGGTGTCCATATCGATCATGACACGGACGGACTGGAGCTCTTGCCGCAGACAGTGCGCGAACATCTTGTGGAGAACGAAGCGTTGCACCAGGAGTGGCGGCAACTCCTCCGCCAAGTACGCGCGATTAGCACCCTCCAGCGCGTGCCGGCGCCCTCGGACCTGGACGGCAGAGTGGTGGCCTCTCTACAGGCGGGCTATCGCCAGGGGCGCGTCACCGAGCACGTTCAAGCCTTGCCTTCCGAACGCGCTCCGCACGAGCTCGATTTGCTGGTGCGCCGCCTCGCGAGCCAACCATTCATGGAGGCCGCCGCTGATCTTGGCGACCTGAAAGCCCCCGCGTCCCTAGATCGCCTCGTTGCTGTGCGTCTGAGCGCAGAGACCTCGGCCAGAAAACCCAACGGCCTTCCTCGTACAAGCCGACTCCTTGCAGCGGCTGCCCTTCTGGTGGCCACCAGCTTGGGGCTTGTGCGCTTACTGGGAGATCGGGACGCAGGAATAGCGAATGAAGGCCTGGAAGTGGCTTTATTTTCATTCCGCGTGGTCCGCATTGAAGACCCTACGCTTGCCGATTCCGAGCTCCTGGGCCTGCTGGGCGGCATGTCTGGCGGGATGCTGGATGGAAGGGAGGGCTCGCAATGAGCATGCTCCAGCGTATGCGGCGTCTCGGAAAAGGGCAGGACCAGACTCAAAGGCCCCTGCGCGCGGTCTGCGCTAAAGGTGTGCTGCTTGCAGCTTCACTGGCGCTCGTCGCATGTGGAGGCGGAACCCCCGCAGGTGGAGGCTCTGGTACGGAAGGGCCTCCGGTTTATGGGTCAACGGGTCCCCCGGACTATTTCGCCATGGGTCCCACCGCGCCTTTCACCACAGCTTATCGCGGGCTGCGGAAGGTGGAGCTCTACTACGATGCGCATGCACCCATGGTGTATCGGGAGGACGTGGGTTCCGATGGGCAGGGCAAGTTCTCCGTGGAGACCTTGGACGTGCTTGTCAGTTCCAATCCCAACACCTCTCTGTTCTTGCTGTTGCAGATCCAGCGCCAAGCGCAAATCTACCGCCACCGGGACTTCCGCATTCGTGACCTTGGCCTGTTCCTCGCCAATTACGACTATGCCGTCGTCCCCGCACCGACCATCGTTGCTGGCGTCACCTGCGACCGCATTCAGGCGCAGGCTCGCGTGGCAGCCCAGTCTCGCTTTGAGGTGGATATAGATCCCTCGACAGGTTTGGTCATGGCCTGGGAGGAGTACGACCTGGCTACCGGAAACCTGGATGCTCGGATTGCCTTCGAAACCTACGTGCCTGGTGGTGATCTGAGCGATATGGCTCTCATCGACCGCGTATTCCAGACCAGCACGTATGGGGTCGACACGGGCGACTTCCGGACCGCCCTCGGGTTTACCCCCCTGATTCCCCAACTCCAACCAGGGGTGGGGTATCAGCTAGCTCCCCAAGCCGAAGTGCTCGTGGTCAACGGTGAAAACTGGGCCAAGCTCTATCTGACCGACGGGATGGGCACCTGCATCTTTATGGATTCCATTCTGGTCTCTTCTGGCGGCGTTACGGCCGGCCCGTCGGAGAAGAAGGACGAGGTTGCGGTCATGCAGATCGGATCCTGGTCGTCCCTGCGGGGAGCAGTGAGGGGCCACTCGGTGATCATGGCAGGGCGCGTGAGCGAGTTTGATCTCGCCACGGTGCTTGATTCGTCGCTCCGCTAGGAGCGGTTACGAGGCCCGAATAGGGACGCGCCAGCCGGTGGCCGCTGCCATAGGGGTGTGGGGCGCTTAGGGAAAGATCCTCCCATGTTCGTTGAAGGGGATAACCACCCCGCACGGACCCTAGAAGGGGGATAGGTTGAGGTGTACGAATTCCCCTCACGTCCACCCCAAGTACTATGCACGGCCAGCCAGAACGACCCTTCCGCGAGAGCGACCTGAAAGACCCGGCCTACAGGCTCCGGCTTCTACGCAAGCTGAATTGCCTCTTCGCCGTTCTGGAAGTGGCCAATGCGCGGGTCGAGCGGGCCATCGCTCAGCCCGATTCAGACCTCGAGCGTCTGGGCCGAATCAAGACGAACCTCGGAAGCACGATGGATGTGTGTCGCCGGGCGAAGAGCGCATTGGAGCGCCAAGAGTCTTTGCCCGCGGGCTTACCCGAGAATCTGGCCGCAATTGCCCGTGGTCCAGGTCCGCGTCTCCCCGAAGGCGCTCGGGTCGAGATGCGTAGTCGAGCTGAGTTCGAGTGCTTCTCTGCCATGGGGCCCATCGGACGCGACGAGATCGATGGGTGTGATATGGATCGGTTGATTCAGCGACTGCAACCCTAGGGGTGGGACTCTACCAGCGAACGGCTGCAGCCATGCGTCGCGCTGCTTTCGTGGGTTCCTCGGAAGGGTAGCACTCAACTCCCACAAGCCCGCGGTAGCCCAAGTCGTGGGCCTGACGGAGGACGCGAGCGTAGTTGATCTCCCCCGTGCCCGGCTCGCGCCGCCCGGGATGATCCGCTAGTTGCAAGTAGCCGACCTGGTCGAAGCCCTCGGCAAGCCGGCCGCAGAGGTCGCCCTCGCTGATCTGCATGTGATAAAGGTCCCAGTTGATTTTAACGTGGGTTGAATCCACCTCACGGCAGATCCGCACGGCATCGGGGCTGCCGTAGAGGCAGTGACCCTTGTGATCGACACGAATGTTCATGGGCTCGAGGATCAAAGTGATGTCGTTGTCCTCGGCGATTGGAGCCACCCTCTTCAGACCGGTGATGATGTTCTCATGCATTTGCGCTGGGCTGAGCCCTTTGACGTCGTTGCCGCCAACAACCGTCGCCATCTTGCAATCGAGGCGCTTGGCTACGGCACAGGCCTCGCGGATTTGCGCTTCAAATTTGTCATGGTTGCTCACCTCATTCATTCCTGGCCGGAAGCCCCAGGCGGTGAACTGGGCGATGATTACTCCGGCTGCCTTGGCGCGGGCCGCTACGGCGTCGATGTCCTTGCCTTGATAGGGCCAAAATTCCACGGCCGGAAACCCCAAGGCCGCAGCGGCATCAATGCGATCTAGAAAAGGCGTTCCGCCCCACCACATCTCGATGTTGGCGGCGAACTGAGTCTGTGTGTCTGCGTCAAAGGGCGCATCGTCTTGGCGTTGTGCGGCGTGGACGCCAGTCGTTGAGAGCAGCCCTGCTGCGGCGGCGGAAGAGCGGAGGAGTGTGCGTCGATTGAGGGTCATAGTTGCCAATTTTGTGGAGGGACTGGGCCTAGCTTAGCCCGACAACTCCACTCTGGGCCCTACAATGAGCGGATGCTTGCCCGTTTCCTGTTACCGCTCGCCCTCTCGTCGGCTTTCCTCGGATCCCTGCCCGGGGGGTCTGACGACGACCTGGTAGAGATGTCGGTCGGTGGCCTCGTGGGAATCGTTCGGAATACACGCCGGGACCTGGTGGATCGTGAGTCGGCGATGGACGAGCTGTTGGGTCGCGGCCACGAGGGTGCGTTTGCGCTGGCTCGGGAGTTGGAGGGGCAGTCCGACCGGATCGTGGCCAAGTTCAAAAAGGCCAGGGATCGCTTCGGCCGGGCTTTCGAAAAGGCTGCGCTGGCGGGTATCGCGACTTCGCTGGATAGGAAGGCCTGGACGCGCATCGAAGAGCTGAGGGCAAAATCTCTAGGGGTTTCGCGAGGCGGTGGCCTGACCAAATCGGCGATCAAGGCGACCTGCGATCCCGCCATGAGCGAAATCAAGGCGATGCTCGGGACAACGATTGAGGCCGTGCTGGGTAGCGATGAAGATCTCGCGGAAGCACACCGGACCACACGAACCCTGGCTCAGCATGCTTGGATCTTGCGAGATTGGTGGGACGATGCGGAGGCGGTTCTTGTTGCGACCGAGCGAGGCAACAAGCTGATCAAGCGA
>JAPKBO010000203.1 GCA_028823395.1 Planctomycetota bacterium
TAGAACCAACCGTAGTCGTGACTGGTGATCAGCTTGTGGCCATGCTCCTCGATCAGCTCGGCTCCCTTAGTGCTGACGTAGCGAACCATCCCGCGCCGCGTAACCGGTGCAGGGTGGAAGAACACGTTGTCGTGAATCTGGCGCACCTTGATCTCACCCTCGGGCTTGGGGCAGATCACATCCACACGCTCGAAGTAGCGGGAGAACTCCGCCTGCATCGAGTAGAAGGGTCCGCGCTCCCCCAAGGCGACCTGGCGGTCGCCGGACACCATCAACAAGCGCAAGGTTCCTCCTGAAGCAGGGTCTGGTAGAGCGCCTCAAGGCGCTGAGCAAGGGCCGGGGCGCTGTGTCGCGCCGTGACGCGCATCCGTGCGCGCTGCCCCATGTTGGCACGCTCTTCGGGCTCATCCAACAACCGGGCCAATCCGTAGGCCAACTCGTCCACATTCTCACCAACAAAACCGGTGCGTTCATGGGCCAGGACCTCCTCCACACCCCCCACGGCGGCTGCAACGGCGGGCACACCGGCAGCTCCTGCCTCGATTAGAGCCACGGGTAGCCCCTCCGTACGCGAGGTGAGTAACACGGCGTCCAGATCGCCAAAAATGGGCCCCATGGAGCTCTCCGCCCCGAGCAGGTGCACGCGCTCGATACGGTGGGGAGTTCCCGCGCGTATCCCGCGCTCCAACGCGCCGCGTTCGGGACCATCCCCCACGAACACCAGGTGCAGATTGGGATAGCGTCCGGCCAGCATGTCGAAGACCTCCAGGGCGCGCTGGGGGCATTTAACCTCGGCCAGTCGACCGATGACGCCCACGAGAAACGCGTCCTTGGACAAGTCCAAGCGCCGGCGCAACGCCCCATCTCCCTTCTGCGCGAACGGGCCCAGGTCGATCCCGGGCGGCACGACAACCAAACGGGATTCCTCCACCACGCCCAGCCGCAAGAGATCGTCGGCCGTTGCGTGCGAGACGGCCACAATACGATCGGTGCGTCGCGCCAGGCGTCGCTCATGGGCGATCAACGCACGCGACACGAAGTCGGGGAAGTAGCCCTCAAGAACGTGGCCGTGAAAAGTGTGCACGCGCCTGACACCGGGCACTCCGTTGGCGGCCCAACGTCCCAGGGTGCCGGCCTTGGAGGCATGGGTGTGGACCACGTCGGGACGGAAATCAATCAGGGCGCGGCGCAGAAAGCGTGAGGCATTCCAATCTCCCCAGGCGGAAAGGCCGCGCTTCAAAGAGGGCACGCGCACCACGTCGATGTTGCGTTCGGCCAAACTCTCGAACAGATCTCCCTCGTCCGGCCCCGGTTCACCCGCAAAGACGCGCAAGGTATGGCCCGCCTGCTGCAAGAGGGGATCGGAGGCCAGAACTTGCCTGGCAGGCCCCCCGAGGTTCAATCTCGTCAGGATGCGGGCGATGCGCACGTGCGGAGCGTCTCCTGTTCTGCCCACTGCATACACTCGCCGATCATCTCATCTAAATTGCGGCGCTGACCCGCCAGACCTAAGGCGCGCGCACGCGTCAGATCGGGAACCCTGTGTTGAACCTCTTCAAAGCGCGAATCGAGGGTCAAGGTCGGATCCACGTGCTGCAGGCAGGACAAGTCCCGGCCCGCGAGCTGAGCCACGCGGGTGGCAAGCTGGAGCACGGTGCAGCAAAGATCCCCACCCAGGTTCAGGGCACCGACGGGGAGCTCACGGCCCAAGGCCAACTGGACAATATCCTTCGCAACGTCCTGGACGTGACCCAAGGTCCGCACCTGATCGCCACTGCCGTGCACGGGCAGCGCCTCGCCCATCAGGGCGCAGCGCACGAAGGTAGGTAGAACCATTCCGCTATGGGCGTCCTGGTCGGGCCCCACCACGTTGAACAAACGAAGATGCAAGGGCGCAACGGGCCAGCTGCTGCGGCTACTCGCCTCGTCCAGCGCCAACTCGACCGCACGTTTGGAGGCAGCGTAGGCCCAACGGCCTGTGCCTTGCGTGGAACGCAAAGGACTCTGTTCGTTGAGAGACCGAGTGGACTCACAGTAGACCTCGCTCGTTGAAGCGGAGATGATTCGCGGTACGCGGTCGCACGCGGCCAAGGCCTCGATCAATCCGGTGCAGGCCTCCAGGTGCTCCCGGCGGCAGCCCTCGGTGTCACTCAGAACACGGCGTACACCGACCCGAGCCGCTAGGTGAATGATTGTGTCGAATGGGCCCTCGCGTTCCAGCAGGTCCGCAAACGCCCCCGGAGCCGAAACATCGACGCGCCGCAGGCAGGCTGCCTCCGCAACGGACGTCAGCCGCTCGGCGCCACCCGCAGATAGATCGTCAGCCACAACGACCCGCGCGCCGCGCTCTAAGAGCAGGCGCGTGACACGCGAGCCCACGAAGCCCGCACCTCCGGTCACCAGCAAGGCGGGCTGCGACGTGAGATAGGTATCCATAGGGCGTAGGACGGCTGGGCACGGGGCATATTCCCCGCCCGGCCAAGGTACCAACCCCGAAGGGACCAGCGTAGGTTTCTCCCCGCCTGAACCGCGATCCCCTAGAAGAGCGTCAGGTGGTACAGGTTTAGGAGGGTGTAGCCCCCCGCCGCCAACCACAGGCCAATACGCGCGAGGGCGAAGTTCTTGTGGAGCGTCAGGACCCCTAAGGCCAGAGCAATCAAGAGTGCCTTCCAGATCACGAATCCCGCGCGGCCCGACTCAAGTAGGGCGGCTGCCACCGGATTGAGCTCGATCCCACCAGCCTGCAAGTGGGTCAAGGTAAAGAAGCTGTCCCCGATGTTCATCAGGGTGATCCAGACGATGGCCAGGATCATGGACACCGTATAGCGATCCACGAAGCTGCCTTCCCCCTCATAGTCTCGGCGCACGTTTCGGCGCCGGCCGCCAAAGAGGGTGAAGCGCGAGAAGCGCGGAGTAGGCTCCTTACGGCGGTCTTCGCCGCGGAACACTTCCGGCGCCGGGGCCGGCGTGGACGCTGGAAGGAGATGGTCGAGGTCGATGGAAGCCATGGGACTGCCCTACCTATCGGCAACCGAGGGGGGTCGCCTTGTGGCAGGGGCCCACCAAATCCTCACTCCGGTGCTCTCACTGAACCTCTGCGTCTCTCATTGGGACAAAACGGCCGACTTCTGAAGCTCATCGAGCAGAACCGTCGCGTAGGAGCCGGGCGGCAACGTGACCTGCAACCGCACCTCGGTCCCCTTCGCTTGCCAGCTCATATCCCGAGGGCCCACGAGTAAGGCCCGCCGCGCGCCCTTGGGCGCGAGTGCACCGGGTAGCGACGCCAGGCTCTCCAGGTCTAAGCCCGATTGCTGCAGAGCCTCTCGTTCCCATTCAGCCACAGCGCCACGGGTCCGTTTAGAGGCCGGGCCAGGCAGGGGTCCGCTCGGTACGCGCTTCAACTGATCCGCCTCGATCTGCGCTGCGGCCGCGGCTTCCCCTTGAGGGGCAGGCTCTCCCTCACCCGTCCACGGATCGAGCAGTAGATCCCCCGGCAATACTCGACCCGCTCCCCCGACTTGAAGCATGCGCTGGGCTAGAACGCGATTGAACACGGCGGCCTGCAGAGCCGAAACGTGCAGGGCCTTGGCACGGCGGGGCAGGGTACGCACCAGACTCTCCAGGTCCAAGGGGCGGCGGGCCATCTGCTTGGCCAGGGGAACAAGGGACGCTGGAAGATCAGCGGCCAGCGTGCGGGCAGCGCGCCAGTCTCTGCGCTGGTCGGAATCCAGGGCGCTCAGCAAGCGCGCCACGGGTGAGGTCTCGGGCGACGGATTCGGGCCTTGCTGAGAATCCACAAAAGCGCGCACGTAGCCACGCCAATCGCCAGCCACCAAAAGCTCCCCCAGTCGCCGCGTCACGCCACCGGCCCCGAAGCGCTGAGGCCCATAGAAGTTAGGAAGACCCTCACGTGTGAGCTGTGAGAGTGCCCGGTCAAGGTCCTCGTGCCGGTCCAACGGAAGATCGCGCAGGGTCAGGTCGAAACGGTTACCGGCCAACTCCCCCACGCGCAGTTTTCGCGAACGGCGTCCAGTGCCCAGGACGCGCAGATCCTTCAACTCGAGCTCCTGCACAACTGCGGCGTCGACGTGCTCGAGGGAGAGGAACTGGCGAGTGATACCCATGGCATCCTTGCGGCCCGCGTAACCAATATCCCGGGGCTCGCGGCCAAGGGCGCGTGCCAAGCGCCCCACGGCCTGGGCGGTGGAGAGCCCACGTTTCTCGACCTCGAACCAGACGTGTGTCCAGTCTTCCTGGCCCGCCCCTGGCTGTCCCTCGGGAAGCTCCACGACCCGGAAGTCCTCGGGACAGGAAGAATGCACGAAGGGAATGGGTGCGATAGACCCGGTGCAGTAGGGCCGGCCGGGATCCTGCTCGCGATCGGATTGCAAACCGCTGGACATACCGTCAGGGTAACCGCCATGACCCCTTCCCCCATGCCCCCCGACGAGTTCGTTGATTTCTACGGACAGCAGCGCGCCAGCGCGATCCTGCGTACCCCCCACGCCTCGGCCGTAGTCCCGGCCATGGACGCCGCCGTACGCGCCGGTTTCCGCGTCTGCGAATTCACCCTCAACACACCCGATGCGCTGGCTGCCATCGCGAACCTCTGTGAGACACAACCCAGCGTCGTCGTCGGTGCAGGCACCGTTCTGACCTGTGACGACGCGCGAGCGGCGGTGAAGGCCGGTGCTTCTTTCCTGGTGTCCCCCGTGGTCGATGAGGAGATCATCGAGTGCGCTCACTCCCTGGGCGTAGCAGTCATGCCGGGAACAGCGACCCCCACGGAGATGCTGCGCGCGCACAGAGCCGGGGCCCAGTTGGTCAAAGTCTTCCCCGCTCCGATTGGCCCGGCCGCCATCAAGGCCTGCCTCGGCCCGCTCCCCTTCCTGCGACTGGTCCCCACCAGCGGTGTGGACCTGGACAACGCGGGCGAGTACCTAGCCGCGGGCGCTCACGCCCTGGGCTGGGTGGCCCCCCTCTTTCGCGCCGAGTGGATGGCCAGCGGAGACTTCGATGCCATAGAAGCCCAAGCCCGAGCCTGCCTGGAGTGTTGCCCCGCGACGACCTGAGCGGGCAGTCCCTTCCTACTCGCCCTCGTACTCGGGATTGAGTTCGGTGGGAACGGGCGCCTGGACCCGCTCGCGCCAGGCGCGCATGCGGCCATGGAGATCGGCGACCACCTCGGGTTCTTCGGCGGCGCGGTTGTTCGACTCCGCTGAGTCGGTCGCCAGGTTGTAGAGCTCGAGTCGTCCATCCTCGAAGAACTCCATCAGCTTCCAGGGGCCGCGCCTGATGGCACCGACGGGCGTTGTACGGAAGGGGCCGTGTTCGGGCAGGTAGCCCTGCAGGTAGGCCGGGAAATGCCAGAACAGGCCCTCCCTTTCGTCCAGAGCCTCGCCACGCAGGCAAGGCATGATGCTGATGCCATCGAGAACATGGTCCGGCTCGCGGGACACGCCCGCCAACTCCATCAGTGTGGGGTACAGGTCGAGTCCGATCACGGCATCAAGGCAGCGCGATCCGGCGGAGACCTTCCCCGGCCAGTGGGCGATCAGGGGTTCGCGGATCCCGCCCTCGTACAGCATGCCCTTCGAACCCCGCAGGCCACCGTTGTCCCCCCAGGGTGAGCGACCGCCGTTGTCAGAGAAGAAGAGCACCAGCGTGTTCTCCAGGAGATCCTGCGCGGCAAGGGTGGCAAGCACCTGCCCCACCGCTTCATCCAGCGCCGTCACCATGGCGGCATACTTCGCGTCCTTGCCGTCACTCAGCGCCTCGCTGTAGGTCTCCACGAGATCGGCGCGGCCCTGGATAGGCGTGTGCACCGAGAAAAACGCCAACTGCAGAAAGAAGGGGTCGTCGGAATGCTCCTCGATGAATTCCGAGGCTTCGCGCCCCATGCGATCGGTGAGGTACTCCCCCTCGGGGCCGTCCTCTAGGTTGGGATTGGAGTAGGGCGAGTGATAGGAGCGTGGGGCCCCCGCCTTGTTGCCGGCGACGTTCACGTCGAAGCCCTGGCTGCAAGGGTCCGCGCCCAG
>JAPKBO010000204.1 GCA_028823395.1 Planctomycetota bacterium
CACATCGGACAGATCGCGGGCTTGGGTGCCGGGTGCCCCGCCTACGCCGATGCGGACAGTAATCGCTGGGGAGCAGCGGCCAAGCGCTGGCCAGAGGCCAAGGGCTACACGGATTACCGCCAGATGTTCGACAAGCACCACAAGGAGTTCGACGCGGTGATGGTGGGAACCCCCGATCATCATCACTATCCCGCGACCAGCCTGGCCATGAGCCACGGTAAGCACGTGTACACCCAAAAGCCCCTGACCCACACGGTCTGGGAGTCACGGCAGCTGACCATCGCGCAGAAGAACATGAAGCTCGCCACACAGATGGGCAATCAAGGCCATGCGACCGACTCCCTACGCGGCACCATCGACTACCTGCGCAGTGGCGCGATCGGCGATCTGGTCGAGGCCCATGTCTGGTCTGACCGCCCCTGGTGGCGGCAGGGCAAGCCGGTGCCGGAGGGTGAGCAAGAAGTACCCGACCACCTCGACTGGGACACGTGGGTCGGTCCGGCGAAGATGCGCCCCTTCCACCACGATCCATCGGATAAGTGGGGCGGTGTCTACCACCCCTTCAACTGGCGTGGCTTCTGGGATTTCGGCTGCGGTGCGCTCGGCGACATGGCCTGCCACCAGTTGGATCCCGTCTATTGGGCGATGGAACCCGGCTATCCGACCGAAATCGAATTGATGGATGGCGGCGCCTTCGGTGACGCGCCCATGTTCGGAACAAACTCCACGGTGCGCTTCGCTTTCCCCGCCCAAGGCGATCGACCCGGGTTCGAGATCTACTGGCACGACGGCGGCAACAAACCTGAGCGCCCCGAAGAGTTGCCCGAGGGTGAGAACCTCACCAACCAGGGCGGCCTCTATATCGGCACCAAGGGCAAGATGTACGCCGCGGGCGATTCTCGTAACTGGCCCAAACTCCTACCTGAAGAGCGGAACAAGGAGCAGGGCCGTCCCGAGCAGCAGATTGCACGCTCGGCCGAAGGCCATCACAAGGAGTGGTACCTCGCCTGCGTTGGCGAGAAGCCCCATGACTTCCCCAAGTCCAATTTCTCCTATGCGGGCCCCTTCACCGAGATGCTCCTACTGGGCTGCATCGCGCAGCGCTTGGGCGGGAAACTGCGCTACGACCCCGATACGATGACCTTCGCGGATCGCGCGGATGCGACAGCCCTCATCACCAAGGAATACCGCGAGGGCTGGGACTTCAGGCTCTAGCAGTGGTGGCCGCACCCACCGCTCCCGCCCGCATGCGTATCGGCGAAGGCCGCATCAGCGGAGCGCTCTCCATTGTGTTCGGGTCCATATCCCTCGGTGGGGTGCTGTGCTTCTTGTTTCCGGAGTTCCTCACCACTCCAGAGTTCCGTGCCGAATACGACGTTCCCGCTCTTCGGCACGTCCTCGCAGCGTGCATATTCACAGCCTACGGGTTCGCGGTGAGAAGCCTGATCGCCAATTCCACCAAACGCTCGGGGCTTTGGGGTGCCAGCCTAGCCACCTTAGCCCTCGCCCTCGGAGGTGCTGGAATTGAAGCTGGAGCCGTTGAGAGCTCGCCCTTCTTTATCAGCCTCGACTGGCTGCTTCTCGATCTGATCGGGATGGCACTTGTGTTTGTCCCACTCGAGCTCTTTTTCCCGAAGCGGCCCAAACAGACCAAGTTCCACCCGGAGTGGAAGACCGACCTGGCCTACTTCATCATGGCACACCTGTTCGTCCAGGGTGTGGCCATCGCTACCCAGGAGCCCGCTCGCATCTTCTTCTCTAACGTCAGTCTCGGGGGACTACGGGATGGCGTGGCTGACCTGCCCTACCTCGCCCAAGTACTCCTAGCGGTCTTTACTGCGGACCTTGTCCAGTACTGGATGCACAGGCTGTTTCACAGCGTCCCCTACCTGTGGCGGTTCCACGCAGTACACCACAGCACTCGCTCCATGGACTGGCTGGCGGGATCGAGGCAACACTTCGTTGACGTTGTCGGCACGCGCATGGTGGTTTACCTGCCACTCTACGTCATGGGCTTCGCCCCTGAGGTCCTGTACACCTACGTTGCAATCGTCGCGACTCACGCCGTGATGAACCACACCAACACGCGACTGCGTTATGGGTTCCTCGAGAAGTTCATTGTTTCTCCTCGTATCCATCATTGGCATCACTCCGCGGACAAGCGCGCCTACGGCAAGAATTACGCCGTCCATTTCCCCTGGATTGATCGCCTCTTCGGAACCTGCTACGCGCCATCAGACGAGTGGCCAGCGCAATTAGGGCTCGATGATGCCCTGTTCCCGAAGGGCTTTGTCCAACAGCACATCGACCCGTTCCTACGCAATCCGGAGGTGGGTCAGCCCCGCGGAGAGATCTCCACACGCTGACTACCGCACGGGCCTGCAGCTTGGATTATGGCCGATACCGCGACGGACGAGGTTGGCTCACTTCATCCCTGCGACTCCGTCCAGCGGGCACCTAAATCAACTCAAGCCCCATCCGAACCCTACCGAGGTTACCCCGCCGCAAGCGTGAGGCGCATGGCTCTAGGAGCCTTGCACCTCACGCAAGCGGAAAGGCAAACTTGCTGCGGTAGTGCGGTCCTGCGGTATGTATCAGAAGGTGACCGTAACCTCATTCGAGCAGGCGCCCCCGCCTGACTCACAGACTTGATAAAGGAGCGTCCCGCCTCCCTTGAGGCCGGTTTCGTCCCGATAGGACGACCCACTCACTCCAGTAGCGATCGTGTTGCCTCCACGATAGATATCCATTGGAGCCGTGGAACCCACCCAAGAAAGATCCACGATGACGCGGCCCTTTTTCTTGAACGAGGTTGCGCTTAGATCGAGTCCACTCCCGGCAGGAGTGGCGTTGACCTCGTTGGAGTCACCGGACACGTTGCCAGAGGTGTCCTGTGCACGGACCACGTAGTAGTAGGTCGTACCGTTAGTAAGTCCGGAGTCGGCGAACGAAGTCCCCGAAATCAGACCTCCGCCAACATCCGAGTATCCACCGCCGCTACTCGTGGAACGATAGATGCGGTATCCCCCCAGATCAGGCTCCGAGTTGGCATCCCATGCCAGGGCCACAGATGCGTTGCCTGCAGTGGCGCCCAAACCGGTGGGAGGCGCAGGAGGCGTCGTGTCGCCTCCTCCTCCTCCATTACCCGTCCCGACAACCTCCACATCATCGATGTCGGCATACTCATTGTTGCGGCTCGCGTTTGTACTGAAACGCACCTGGAATTGCCCATTGTTCGAAGCTCCAACCCCAAGATTGAGGGTGCGAGCGGTCCAAACGGTCGACGAAAAGGTGTCCACCAGGTTCCAGACGGCTCCACCGTTGGACGTCCAGTAGACGCTCAATGCCTCGCCGGCATCCAAGTTCCGGGTGCGGACCGTATAGGACAGCACGATGCTCGTGTTCCCCGTGGTATCCACTCCCACTTGCATTCCCGTGGAACGCTTGAGGCGCGCACCAAAGGCGCCCGAGTAGGCCGCTCCACCGCTGACCGTGGCCTTCCCGTTATCGAGGGTCCAACCACCCGAACCAAACGAACCACTCTCGAATCCATCGCTGAATAGGACACTGGGGCCGCCGCCACCCCCAGCAGTCGGCGTTGCCGACGCTTCATTGGAATCACCAGATTGGTTGCCCGTTAGATCCTCGGCACGCACCGTGTAGTAGTAGGTCGTCCCGTTCGTCAGGCCACCATCCCCGTAGCTATTCGTCGCGATCAGGCCACTGGAGATTTCGCTGTAGCCCGAGCCGCTGGTTGTGGATCGGTAGACCCGGTATCCGGCGAGATCGGATTCCGTGTTGGCGTCCCAAGCAAGGGCTACGGTTGCGTCCCCACCTGTGGCCGCAAGGTTCGTCGGGTTCCCGGGCGGAGTTGTGTCTCCTCCCCCGCCACCGTTATCGACCGCAGCCCGGGCATTCAATACGCCACCGGTCACTGTCGTTCCAGACATTGACGATGTGGGGCGTACGGAGGAAAGCAACTTGGAGACCACCTGGGAGTACGACCAGTTGGGGTTCTGTGCAGCGATCAGCGTAGCCACTCCAGCCACGTGCGGGCACGCCATTGAGGTGCCGCTCAACCAGACATAACCATCACCGATGGAAGTGGACGCGATGTCCACACCAGGAGCTCCCAGGTCCACCGAGGTGGCACCGTAGTTGGAGAAACTAGCCATCTGATCCTGATTGTCCGTAGCAGCTACGGAGACGATGTTGTCGAGGTCGTAGGCCGAGGGGTAGTGCGGCGACGAATCCGTATTCACGCCACTGTTTCCCGAGGCCGCCAGGAATACGTGCCCGATGGCCTTGGAAGCATCAATGGCATCGTACAGACCCGTGCTGAATCCACCGCCACCCCAACTGTTGTTGGAGACGCGGACCCCCATGGTGGTGCAGTATTCCACAGCGAGGATGGCATCTGAGGTGTATCCGCCCTGAGGACCGAGAAACCGCAGCGGCATCAGCTTGCACTGCCAGTTAACCCCAGCCACGCCAATCCCGTTGTTACCCACGGCACCGACGGTTCCCGCAGTATGGGTCCCGTGCCCGTCGACGTCGTCGGGGTCGTTGTCATTGGAGTAGAAGTCCCAGCCGTGAATGTCGTCCACGTAGCCATTTCCGTCGTCATCCACACCATTGCCGGGCACTTCGCCGGGGTTGGAATAGATGTTGGCGGCCAGGTCCACGTGCGTCCATTGCGTACCCGTGTCAATAATGGCTACGACGAAGTTCGCGCTGCCCGTCGTGATATCCCAGGCCTCAAAACCATCGATGTCCGCATCAGGCGTTCCCACCGATCCTTGAATGGTCTGACCTGTGTTGTTGATGCCCCACTGGAGGTCGATGTAGGTGTCGTTGGAGGAGCCGACAGCCCTGTGGACCCAGTTCGGTTCGGCGTACATCACGTAGGGTTTCAGCGCGTCAATCGCCTGATCTACGTCCAAGTTGATGGAAATCAATTCGAGGCCAGGAACGGTTGGGAAGGTGCGCAGGCGACTACCGCCAACCAGGTTACGTAACGCAACTCGATCAGAGATTGTCTGTGCAGCTTGAAAGCGCACGAGCAGCGTTGATGGGTCCCACGCCAGAATCGGGTCCGCTTCCAGATAACTCAGCGAGCGTTGGTGAGCCATCTCGGTGCGCAAGTCCTGAGCTCGGCCCTGCGACCAACTGGTAGGGCAAACGGCGAGAAGGAAGACAACGGATGTCAGCAAACGGAGAATTCTGTTGGAAGCCATGAGTTCATTTCCGAGGCAGGTCTCGCATCCTGACCCCGTTGGGGCAGAAGGCGGGAAGGTATAAATGCCGAGCCAAGGCTCAGCACCGTGAGACAACAAACCCGGATGACACGCCTGGTCTCCCGAGAGAAGTTGCTTGTTTTTTTTGGGGGGGTGGGCGGGGGAGAACTGAACTGACGGAACGATAGGTTCGGCCACTGATATAGACGCCATTGGAAAATCCAATGTTCCCCCGAGCGCCATTGGAAAATCCAATGGTCCGTTGGCGGCAGGGAAATCACTCTCCTCCTAATGGGCATTCGAACTGAGCCCCTCCCATTGCTTGGTTCCCTCAGCATGTAAATCGGCGTCGGGACAATGACCCAATGGAGGGCCCTAATCACCAGGCAACCATTGCTCTGCTCTATCCCCTACGGAGCCATCGTGGCCACCCACGCGGTCATGAACCACACCAACACCAGGGTTCCCTACGGAGTGCTGGAACACCTCATCGTCTCGCCTCGTATCCACCACTGGCACCACTCAACGGACAAGAAAGCCTACGACAAGAATTTTGCCGTCCACTTTCCCTGGCTAGATCGCCTGTTCGGAAGCCACTATGCCCCATCGAATGAATGGCCGAAGGAGGTGGGGCTCGACGACGCCGTCTTCCCCAAGGGGTTTATCCAGCAGCACCTGGACCCTTTCCTCCGCAACCCAGAAATAGGCCAACCGAAGGGCGATCCCTCCACGCGCTGAGTGCTGCAGACCTCCTGGTTGGTTGGAAGCCGTGAGCGCGGCACGCCG